>JBJTMX010000104.1:0-15258 GCA_046070745.1 Candidatus Planktophila sp. | reverse complement strand
CCGCCGAGGTTTGCGGGGCGTAGTCGTAATGGTTAGCCATACCCTTGCTCCTACCCCTGTGAGACTCTTATATTTCAGGAGCTCCAGATGAAAAAATCACTTATCACAGCAACGATTCTTGTTGCACTTATTTCACAATCGCTCATATCACCGGCAAGTGCTGCCTCTAAAGGCTGGCGCTATTGGGGTTATTACCAAGCAGCTGCAAAGACAACTGCGTGGAAAGCTGCAATGACTGGCCCCACTGTCGATATTGCAGATGGCTCAGTCGAAGGTTGGATCTTCACTTTTTCAAGTGATGATGTTCCATCGACGCCCCCATCAGTGAAGCCAGATTTCGCGTCAATTTGCGGAAAGCAGAAGAAGGTTCCCGGCTTTAAGCACATCGGACTTGTTATTGATTTTGGCAGTAAGGCTTATGCACCAAAGGGCGAGAAAGTTCAGAAGACGATTGCTCGCTGCGTTCTTACATCTAATGAATCTCAAGGCATCGATGTATTGGCGCAAGAGCTCGATGTTCGAAGCGCAGATTCAGGTTTGATCTGCGGCTTCAATGGATATCCAGCAAAAGAATGTGGTGTTGAAATTGCAACACCTGCTTCCCTTAAGACAAAGACAACTAAGAAGTAAATTTAGCGATGAGACCTTTCCACCCACTCACCTTCTGGGCGCTTTTTACTGCGCTTGCAATTGGCGTTGTCGTATCCAATAACGCTGCAATTGCGCTGGGTGCTGTGGGTGGATCGGCTCTCATCGTCGTCTTCTTTCGCGGTGAAGGTCCTTGGAGAAAGGGTTTCCAGTGGTCACTCGTTGCTGGCCTTTACTTACTTATAATCCGCGCAGCGACCGGAATCCTTATTGGTGTTCCTCGTCCAGGAAAAGTTCTCTTCGAAACCCCTCGCTTGCATCTACCGTCCTGGCTGCCAGGAATTCGCATCGGTGGGCCAGTTACTTGGGAGCGACTTTCATCATCACTCCACGAGGGCCTCATCATTGCAACTGTGATTGCGCTCTTTGGGGCCGCCAATTCTGTGACGAGCCCTCACAAACTCTTGCGCGTAATGCCATCTCGTATTTATCAATTAGCCGTAACGATGATTATCGCTACATCAGTCTTTCCGCAGCTGGTTACAAGTATTAAACGAATAAGAAATGCACAGCTCTTGCGCAGCGGAAAGAAGCCACCGCTCTTTACGGTTGCTATTCCTCTCCTTGAAGAGAGCCTAGGTCGCGCTGTAGACCTTGCTGAATCAATGGAAGCTCGTGGTTTTGGCCAATCAAAAGTACAGAGCAGATATCGACCAATTAGATTTGAGAAGCGCGACCTCGGAGTAATTACTACTGGATTTCTCATTGCGACTGCGATGGTGATTGCATGATTTCGTTTTCACGCGTATCTCTGATTTATCCACATTCAACAACTACTGTTATTGAAGACCTTTCATTCCAGATTGAAGAAGGTGAGATGGTCCTTGTTATGGGCCATACAGGCTCAGGCAAATCCTCTCTGCTGCGTCTCATTAATGGACTTGTCCCCCATCACACCGGCGGAATTCTCGCTGGTGAAATAACCGTAGATGGAAAATCAACCCGCCTCACGCAACCAGGACAACTAGCTGGAATCGTTGGCATTGTCGGACAGAATCCACTCAATTCATTTGTGACAGATGTTGTGGAAGATGAACTCGCCTTCGGCATGGAGGCACTTAACTTTCCTGACGATGTCATGCGAAAGCGCATCGAAGAAGCCCTTGATCAAGTAGGCCTTGCACCTCTTCGCAACCGGACGATTGCAACGCTGAGCGGCGGAGAACAACAACGCTTAGCTATTGCCTGCGCACTTGTGATGCATCCAAAGGTCTTGCTACTTGATGAGCCAACTAGCGCTCTCGATCCAATTGGATCTGAAGAAATCCTTTCGATTCTCCATCGCTTGGTGCACGACCTCAGCGTCACTGTTGTCTTGGCTGAACATCGCCTGGAGCGCGTAATCGGGTATGTCGATCGAATCTTGCTCATTGAAGGTGAGGGAAAGTCATCGATTGGTATTCCATCAGAGATATTGAAGAAAACTGATTTGGTGCCTCCCATCGTTCGATTAACTCGAAGCCTTTCTTTGGAAGAATTAGGGACGAGCACTCGCGAAGTACGAAGAATCACAGAGTCCCATCGCAATTCACTTCCTGAAGTACCTCGTGAGAGTTACTCACCAGGCGACGTTCTCCTGTCTGTATCAGCAATCTCTGCGAACTACGGTGAATCACACGTACTGAAGAATATTTCGCTAGACCTCAAGCGAGGAGAAATTACCGCTCTCATGGGTCGCAATGGCGCCGGCAAGAGCACTCTCATCAAGTCAATCGTCGGCTTACATCATCCATCACAGGGCACCATTGAGTTCGATGGCGTAGCAATTGCAAAGATTTCTCAGAAAGATAAATCACATAGAATTGGTTATATCCCTCAAGAACCGGGAGATCTTCTCTATCTGACATCTGTTGGAGCAGAGTGCGAACGAGCCGATAAGGATAACAAGTGCGAAAAGGGAGCAACTTTTGCTCTCCTGAAAGAGCTCGTCCCGACTGTAAGTGCTACTACGCATCCACGTGAGCTTTCGGAAGGCCAACGGCTCGCACTGGTTCTTGCAATTGTTCTCTCAGGAAAACCAGAGCTTCTGATTCTCGATGAGCCCACTCGTGGACTCGATTACGAGGCGAAGAACTTACTTATGAAGATTCTCCACACCTCTGCACGGTTAGAAGGAACAGCAGTTCTGATGGCAACACATGATGTCGAAATTGTTGCTGAAGTCGCCGATCGCACAGTGTTCCTAGCAGAAGGTGAAAAAGTTGCCGATGGAGCAACTCTCGATGTTCTCCTTGCCTCACCTGCTTTTGCTCCACAAGTTTCAAAGGTAATGTCACCGCGCAGATGGCTGACAGTTGGAGATGTCCTGCGCGCAACAGGCTCTTCTCAATGAAGCACTTAAAGTTTGCTCTTCTTCCCGTAGTACTTGCCTTTATTGCATGCGGTTTCTTCTGGCCATTTCTTGTCGAAAACCAATCGCTTGCAGATCACGCAATTTGGTTCTTTCTTGCAACAACTCCTCTTGTTGTTGCGATGCTTGCAATCCTAATCGCTGAAGAGCAACTCGGATCTAAGAACGTTGCCTTCTTAGGAATTCTTATCGCGCTCATTGCAGCTCTTCGTCCACTTGGAATCGGTGCGATTGGAATTGAACCGATGTGGTTTGCACTCATACTCACATCGCGCGTTATGGGTCCCACCTTTGGATTCTTGTTGGGTTCGTTGAGCATGGTTCTTTCGGCCCTGCTTACTGGGGGCATAGGACCTTGGCTCGCTTATCAAGTATTCGCAGCCGCCCTTGTTGGTGCCGGCGTTGGAATTATTCCTTCAAGATTTAGGGGAAAGTTGGAGATCACACTCCTTGCACTCTATGGAATATGCGCCGCAGAGTTCTTTGGCATCGCAATGGATCTTCAGTTCTGGCCATGGTCACTAGGAAGTTCCACCGAACTTTCCTATCGCGCAGGTGCGCCGATTGGTGAGAATTTCTCACACTTTATCCAGTACCACTTCTTGTCGGCACTGGCGTGGGATATTCCTCGAGCTCTTTTAACTGCGTTCTTGATTATCGTTGCAGGAAAACCTGTGTTGAATGCACTAAGAAGAGCGCGCCATAAAGCGGCCTTTCTTACGAGCGCAGAATTCGCTGAGTTAGCGGACGTGCGATTCAACCATCGGTAAAGCAACTACCTGGGCGATTGACTCGCGACCGCGTACATCGACAACAACTGAGTCACCAATTGCATAGGTTGGCTCAACGAGTGCGAGTGCAATTCCCTTTTTCAGCGATGGAGAAAATGTTCCGCTGGTGACAATGCCAATAACTCTTCCTTCAGAGTTCTTCACATCCATACCTGCGCGAGGGATTCCGCGATCGGTAGATTGAATGCCGCGAAGGATGCGACGTGGACCGGCTTCCTTCTCGGCTCGAAGTGCATCAGAACCGCGGAACGTCTCCTTCTTCCAGCCAACAGCCCACGTAGAACCGGCTTGTACTGGTGTAATTTCTAGAGAGAGTTCATGTCCATGAAGCGGGTAACCCATTTCGGTGCGGAGAGTGTCACGTGCGCCTAGTCCACAGACCAAACCTTCAAATGGCTTCATTGATTCAACGAGCGCATCCCACACTCTTGATGCATCGCCCCATGATGGAAGAAGTTCATATCCATGTTCGCCTGTGTAGCCAGTGCGACAGAGAATGACATCGCATCCTGCGATAGATACATGTGCGAATGCCATGTAATCCATGGTTGGAGTTACACCGAGTGATTCGATAACGGCTGCCGCCTTTGGTCCTTGAAGTGCAAGGACGGCAAACTTTTCATGGTGATTTTCAACTGTGATGCCGGCAGGCGCCGCAGCCTTAATGATATTTACTACATCAGTGGTGTTTGATGCATTGGGTATCAAGAAGAGATCATCAACTGAATTGCGATAGACAATCAAATCATCAACAACGCCACCATCGGGATTGCAGAGCATTGTGTACTGAGCTTGGCCATCAATAATGCGGTTGATGTCGTTTGTTGTCTGAGTATTCAAAAATTCGAGAGCTCCCGAGCCAATCACACTTGCCTTGCCAAGGTGGGATACATCAAAGAGTCCTACACGTTCGCGCACCGCAGTGTGCTCGGCTAGTACGCCTGCTCCTGGGTATTCAATCGGCATGAGCCAACCACCGAAATCGGCCATCTTTGCGTTAAGGTCAATATGCTTCTGATGTAATGGTGAGTTTTTCACATGGAGAACTTACACTTACGCCGCTTACTTTTGTATGTTCAATCACCTGAAGGAGAACCATGTCGACTGTAAAGATTTCCGACGGAATCATCAAGGATGAAGTCCTTGTTATCGGAGTTGCTATCAAGTCAGGCAAGGGCGCGCTTCAAATTGAATCAGGCGATATGGCCCTCGATGCCAAGGCGCTTAACGCAACTCTTAACGATCTAGGGTTCTCAGGAAAAGCTGACGAGGTTCTCCGCATTCCAGGTACTACAACTCGCATGATGGTCTTCACCGGTCTCGGCAAGGCACAGAGCCATTACAGCGATGAAACCCTTCGCCGTGCAGCAGGTGCTGCATCTCGCGCGCTTGCAGGAAACTCCAGTGCAACATTTTCCCTTCCTGCCTCAACTCCATCTGCAGTGAAAGCAGTTGCCGAAGGTGCAGCACTTGGGAGTTACCTCTTCGATCAATTCAGAGGCTCCACAAAGGCGGCGCAGAAAGCTCCACTCAAGTCGATTACGGTTTACTCATCACTAGTAAATGGTGCGGAGGCTAAAGCGCTTGCACATCATGCAGATGTAATTGCTCAGTACACCAATCTTGTTCGCGACTTGATTAATACTCCCCCAAGCCACCTCACCCCAGTTTCATTTTGCGAATTGATGTCTGCGGCAGTTAAGGAAGCTGGTGGTGCATCACTCGGCCTCAAGGTAATGACCTTTACTGATTCACAGTTAAAGTCAAAGGGTTTCGGCGGAATCATCGGAGTCGGTCAAGGATCTGCAAATCCACCACGACTCTTCAATATCTCTTACACACCAAAGGGTGTTAAGTCTCCTAAGAAGTATGCATATGTTGGCAAAGGAATTACATTCGATACAGGTGGACTTGCACTGAAGCCAGCGCTTGGCATGGAGGCGATGAAGTCAGATATGTCAGGTGCAGCTGCAGTATGTGCGGCAACAATTGCACTTGCAGTTCTGAAAGTTCCTGTTGCTATCGAAGCATGGGCGCCGCTTGCTGAAAATATGGTGAGCGATCACGCAACACGTCCTTCAGATGTCATCACCATGTACGGCGGAAAGACTGTTGAAGTAATTAATCCAGATGCAGAAGGCCGCCTTGTTCTGGGTGATGCACTTGTGAAGGCACAAGAGGCTGGAGATATCGATGCAATCATCGACGTTGCAACTCTCACAGGTCACCAAGTTGTTGCACTTGGAAAGAGAACAAGTGCAGTGATGACAAATAATGAGGAGTTCTCACAACACTTCATGGATGTCACAAAAATTTCCGGTGAATCCTTCTGGCCAATGCCACTTCCAGCAGACCTTCGCCCAACACTTGATTCACCCGTTGCAGATCTTGCCAATATGGGCGAACGCATGGGCGGAATGTTGGTCGCGGGCCTATTCCTCAAGGACTTCGTCTCGGACGATTTGCCATGGCTCCACCTCGATATTGCCGGCCCTGCCTATAACGATGGCGAGCCACATGGCTACACGCCTGTCGGGGGCACCGGTGTCGCCTTTCGTTCACTAGTTGAGATGGCCATCGCTGCAGCCCAATAGTGAGGCAGCAGACTCCATCCGAGTTAGTCATCCACGCCTAAGGCTGGCAAGATATGGGCGTAGATAGAGTTATCCCGCATGGCGCCGCAAGGCTTAAAGGAGTCACTTAATGTCGAATTTTGATCTTCTCATTCTCGGCGGAGGTAGCGGCGGTTACGCGGCAGCTCTTCGTGGCGCACAACTTGGACTCTCGGTTGCGCTCATCGAACAGGACAAGGTCGGCGGCACATGTCTTCACCGCGGATGTATTCCAACGAAGGCCCTCCTTCACGCAGGTGAGGTTGCAGATAGCGCACGCGAGTCACATGTATTCGGCGTCAATGCTCAACTGAATTCAATCGACATTAACGGAGTCAACACATACAAGGATGGCGTCATCGCCGGTTTGTATAAGGGCCTCCAAGGTTTGATCAAGTCTCGCAATGTCACCTTCATTGAAGGTAAGGGTCGCCTGGTTAACAACAACACTATTGAAGTAAATGGTGCGCAGTACTCAGGCAAGAACATCGTTCTCGCAACTGGTTCATATGCCCGCACAATTCCTGGCCTCGATATCGACGGTCAGCGCGTGATCACATCTGATCACGGTACAAAGCTTGATTACATCCCTAAGAGCGTAATTGTTCTTGGTGGCGGCGTTATCGGTTGTGAATTTGCATCTGTATGGAAGTCATTCGGTGTCGAAGTCACCATCATCGAAGGTTCAAGCCACCTCGTTCCTCTCGAAGATGAATCATCATCAAAGCTCCTCGAGCGCGCATTCCGCAAGCGTGGAATCAACTTCGAACTCGGAATCAAGTTCAAGTCACACCGCGTTAACCCAGATTCAGTCACAGTCACGCTTGAAGATGGTCGCGAATTCACTGCAGATGTTCTACTCGTATCTGTTGGTCGCGGTCCTGTCACAGATGGAATTGGTTACCAAGAAGCTGGCATCACAATGGATCGCGGTTACATTCTTGTAGATGATCACTGCCGCACAAATGTTCCAGGCATCTACGCAGTCGGCGACATCATTCCTACACTTCAGCTCGCACACGTTGGTTTCCAAGAAGGAATCCTTGTTGCAGAAACTATTGCTGGACTTAATCCACGTCCTATCAACTACGACGGCGTTCCGCGCGTTACATACTCAGAGCCAGAAGTTGCATCTGTAGGACTTTCAACAAAGGCCGCTAAAGAACGTGGTTACGATGTTGTTGAAGTTGATTACAACCTCGCAGGAAACGGTAAGGCGCAGATTCTTAAGACAGCTGGTTCCATCAAGCTTGTTGCACAGAAGAATGGTCCAGTCCTTGGAATCCATATGGTCGGTGCTCGCGTTGGAGAACTTCTCGCTGAAGCACAATTGATTTACAACTGGGAGGCAACTGCAGATGATGTTGCGCCTCTTATTCATGCACACCCAACAATGTCAGAAGCTATGGGCGAAGCGCACCTTGCACTTGCCGGCAAGCCACTTCACGCACACGGTTAATAGAGGAGAGAAACGACATGTCATTTTCAGTAACGATGCCAGCACTTGGCGAATCAGTATCTGAAGGAACAGTTACACGTTGGCTCAAGGCAGAGGGCGATCACGTCGCTGTCGACGAACCTCTCCTCGAAGTTTCAACTGACAAAGTTGATACAGAGATTCCTTCACCAGTTGCCGGCATCTTGCAGAAGATAGTTGTTGGCGTTGATGTCACTGTTGCAGTTGGCGCAGAGCTTGCTGTCATTGCGGACGGGGCTGCGGCTTCAACTCCAGCACCAGCAGCTCCGACTCCTGTTGTGTCCGAACCAGTAGCTCAGGTAAATGTGGCAGAGGTTCCAGCGCAAGTTGTTGCTCCAGTAGTTGCGGTTGAAACACCAGCTCCAGTTGCTGCACCAACTGCATCCACTGCAGGAACTGTCATCACAATGCCAGCTCTCGGTGAATCAGTCTCTGAAGGAACGGTTACTCGTTGGCTTAAGAACGTTGGCGATTCAGTTGCTGTTGATGAAGCGCTTCTTGAAGTTTCAACTGACAAGGTTGATACAGAGATTCCTTCACCAGTTGCAGGAACACTTCTTGCAATTGATGTTCCAGTAGATACAACTGTTCCAGTGGGCGCGCGTCTCGCTCTAATTGGTTCATCAAATGGTGCGGTAGCTGCACCTGCTGCACCTGCTGCACCTGCTGCACCTGCAACTCCACCACCTGCGCCAGCACAGGCGACTCCTGTGACACCTCCCCCAGCTCCAGTTGTTGCTGTACCAGTGGTTTCAACACCGGCACCAGTTGCTGTAGCTCCAGTTTCACAACCTGCAGATGCTTACGTAACACCAATCGTGCGCAAGCTTGCGAACGATCTTGGGGTAAATCTTGCATCTGTTAAGGGAACAGGTATTGGTGGACGCATCCGCCGTGAAGATGTTGAGAGCGCAGCTCCTCGAACAGCAGCACCTGCGTCTTCCGCTCCAGCACCAGTTGCATCTGCTCCAAAGGCGGCTCCAGTGGTTGCAGCATCACCTCTTCGCGGAACAACAGTGACAATGTCACGACTTCGCAAGGTGATAGCAGCTCGCATGGTCGAGTCACTTCAAGTTTCAGCTCAGCTCACAACAGTGATTGAGGTCGATGTAACAAAGATTGCACGTCTTCGCGATCGCGCAAAGGCATCATTTGAAGCGCGCGAAGGCGTCAAGCTTTCATTCCTTCCATTCTTTGCAGTTGCTACATGCGAAGCGTTGAAGCAGCACCCAGTTCTTAACTCTTCAGTTGAGGGCGATCAGATTATTTATCACGGTGCAGAGCATCTTGGTATTGCAGTCGATACAGAGCGCGGACTTCTAGTTCCAGTTATCCAGAATGCTGGTGACTTGAACATGGGTGGCGTTGCTCGCAAGATTGCAGATCTCGCTGCTCGCACACGCGATAACAAGGTAACTCCAGATGAGCTCGGCGGTGGAACATTCACACTCACCAATACAGGTTCACGTGGAGCGCTCTTTGACACTCCAATCATTAATCAGCCACAGGTCGCAATCCTCGGACTCGGCGCAGTTGTGAAGCGACCAATGGTTGTTAAGGGCGAAGATGGTGGCGAGACAATTGCTATTCGTTCAATGGTCTACCTCGGTCTCTCATACGATCACCGTGTTGTTGATGGTGCAGATGCTGCACGCTTCTTGGTGACTCTTAAGGAGCGACTAGAAGGCGGCGCATTCGAAGCCGATTTGTGAGTACTCCACAGCGCATCGCAATTACAGGCGCCTCTGGTCTTATCGGTTCAGCACTTGTGGGTCACCTCAAGAGCGAAGGCCACACTGTTCAGCGCCTTGTGCGTCGCGCACCTATCTCCCCTGATGAAGTTCAGTGGGATCCAAAGACAGGTTTCGTAGATATCGAAGCCCTTCGTGGCGTCGATGCAATCATCCACTTAGCAGGTGCTGGTGTTGGCGATAAGCGCTGGAACCGTAAGTACAAGGCAGAGATTCTCAATTCTCGACTTCTAGGAACAACTGCAATCGCAAACGCAGTTACCGAACTTGCTCCCCAGGTATTTATCTCTGCAAGTGCAATCGGTTGGTATGGAGAATCTGGTAATCGCGCTGTTGTTGAGAGCGATAAGTGCGGAGATGATTTCCTTGCAGCAGTATGCCGCGAGTGGGAAGCTGCTGCAGATACTGCGCAAAACACTCGCACTGTAAAAATTCGTACAGGACTTGTTCTTGATCCAACAGGTGGAGCGCTTGGCAAGATGCTTCCACTCTTCCGCTTCGGTCTTGGCGGCAAGATGGGCAACGGTAAGCAGTGGTGGTCTTGGATCACTCTTCATGACTTGATTCGCGCAATTACATTTATGCTCGAAAGCGATATCTCAGGTCCAGTAAATCTGACCGCACCAAATCCTGTCACCAATCAAGAATTTACGTCGGCACTTGCTCGCGCAATGCACCGTCCAGCGCTCTTCCCTGCGCCAGCAATTGCGCTGAAGATTGCAATGGGTGGCTTCTCTGCAGAAATTCTTGGTTCAAAGAAAGTTATGCCAAATGTTCTTACAGAGGCTGGGTTTGGGTGGGATTACCCGCACATCACTAACGCACTTAGCGCGTTAGTGACTCCATAGCAGCAAGACGTCCTGAAAGCAGAGCGCCGTTCTGCGATCCTGCAGTCATATAATCACCAGCTACGAACACATTCTCGCGTACCTGCGTTGCCGTGACTCCATTGCTGCCTGGCGCAAATACCGGCAATGAATCAGCGATGTCATAACGCTTAATTAATTCAAACTCCGATGGCGCAATCCCCCAGAACTTTGCAATCTCATCGAGAGCTTGTTCATCGAAGATGTTTGCAATCGACGTTGATGAAACCAAGGTGCGATCTGCCGGTGCATATTGCGAAACTACATTGCTGAGTGCAATCGAATTCACGATTGGGTTTGCGGTGCTGGTCACGCGCAGGCGCTTTGATGTGATGACACCTGCTGGCAATGAGTGATACCAGGTATGGCTCTGTGCAAAAGTTGAGGCGGACTGCGCACCAAGAAGTTTCTGCGCTGTTGCTGCACCTGTTGCAACGATGACTTTCTTGCCCTCAAATTGATCAAGGGAATCAACTGGAGCGTTCAAGTGAACAGTCTCTACGCGAGCTCCGAGCGCTTCAGATAGCGCTCCGGCTCCTGCCCGAGGAAGACCTGATTTACCGGCAACGAAGCTCTTGATGATTTCACGGCCATATGAACTATCGACGTTCTCAAGCTCTGTCAGAAATACACCGCGCAAGAATGGCTTCAATACGTTCTCGTAGAGGTCACCAGTTCCGGCTGCAAGCAGTGAGTCGCGAAGCGAGATAGACCCGTTGGGCTTCTCCCCCACAAACTTCAAGACAGCAAGCTTTTCAGCCAATGAACCGAGCGGTGAGTTAAGTGCCTGCAAAAGATGCAGACGTGGATCACCGATTGATGAGATTCCAAGTGGAGTAATGACGTCGATCGTGCGGTCTGCGGCGCAGAAGTCGATCTCGTTGATTACGCCCAAACGCTTGATCTCTGAGTAACCAGCATTAATTAATTGGAAACCGCGATCGAGAATGTAGCCATCGATGTAATCAGAACGAACTCGACCACCGAGATCATCGGATGCCTCGAAGAGTTCGACGGATTCGCCAGCTTCTTGCAGCGTGAGTGCCGCAGAGATTCCAGCGAGTCCTCCACCGATGACTACATAACTCATCACTAGTCCTTTGAATCAGCGAGCTTAGATGGCCACCAGATCTTTGGACCGATCTCATGAACGAGAGCAGGAACAAGAATCGAGCGAACAATGATGGTGTCAAGCAATACACCGAAGCCAACCGCAAAGCCCAGCTCTGCAAGTGGAACAAGTGGAAGAAGTCCGAGCACTGCAAATGTCGCCGCAAGAACAATTCCTGCAGATGTAATCACGGCACCTGTGACGGTTACGCCCTTGATAACACCAGCGCGAGTTCCGACCTTGCCAGCTTCTTCTCGAACACGTGTCATCAAGAAGATGTTGTAGTCGATGCCGAGAGCAACCAAGAAGATGAAAGCAAACAATGGGAATGAGTTATCTCCACCTGCAAATTGGAATACGTGATTGAAGACGAGTGCACAGACTCCAAGAGTTGCAAAGTATGAGAGTACAACCGTTCCAAGAAGAACAATTGCGCTCAAGATGCTTCGAAGCAGGAGTCCGAGAATTAAGGTAATCACAAATAGAATGATTGGAATAATCGTCTTATTGTCATGATTATTTGCGGTTCGAACGTCGAAGTAAACGGCTGAAGTGCCACCTACTAGTGAAGTTGAGTCCGCCTTATGTGCCGCGTCACGAATTGATGGGATGTAATTACCGGCATCTACGCTATCTGGAGCTTTATCCAAAGTTGCATTAAGAATGACTTTCCCGCCAACCGACTTCACGTTTTGAGTCATCGGATCAATGTCAAAGGCGACCTCCGAAACTCCCTTAACCGCTGAGACCGCTGCAATAACTGCATCTGCCTTGCCTTGGGCTACAACGATCTTTGTTGGATCACCTTCACCTGCAGGGAAGTGTGTGTCGAGAAGTTTCTGGCCCACAACGGATTCCGGATTTCCTGTGAAGGAATCAATCGTTCCAAGACCATCTGCCTTGAGAGTTGTTGATGTAAATGCAAGTGCAAGAAGAACGGCACCAGTGATGGCCCATGACTTACGAGGGTTTCGACCGATGCTATTTGCAACCTTTGACCAAGGACCTGAGAGAACATGGTCATCACCGTCATTGCGTGGCTTACGTGGCCAGAAGATCCAACGTCCGAAGAGAACGAGCATCGCTGGCAAGAAGGTAAGAATTGTGATCATTGAGGCGACGATTCCGATAGCGCCAATTGGACCAAGACCCTTAGTGCTTGTTAATTGACTGAATAGCAACATCAAAAGCGAGATGGCCACGGTAGAACCGGAAGCGAGAATTGGCTCCCAAACTGCCTTGTAAGCCGCTTTCATTGCATCAAAACGAGACTCATGATGGTGAAGCTCTTCGCGGTAACGCGCAATCAACAAAAGCGCGTAATCGGTAGCGGCACCCACAACGAGAACAGAGAGAATTCCTTGTGATTGTCCATCAACATCAATGATGTTGTTCTTTGCTAGTAAATACACCACTCCACCAGCTGTTGTAAGGGCAAACATCGCCGACATCAAAGGGATAATCCAGAGCACTGGTGATCGATATACGACGATCAAAATCAGCGCGACTACGCCAAGAGTTGTCAGAAGTAGAGAGGAATCAAGAGTTCCAAAGGCGCTGAAGAGGTCGCCAAGGATTCCACCAGGACCAGTTACATAAGGAGTGAGGCCCTGCGCTTTTGCGATGGGAGCTGCGTCATCACGAAGTGCTTGAACAACAGCGGGAAGAACTGGCTTCTCATTTGGAAGCAATTTCGAAATCGACTCTCCATCTAGCGGAACGTTGACAAGAATCGCCTTGCCGTCTTGTGATGGAAATGCAGATACGGCAGCGCCCTTAATAAGGTAATCGCCAATCTTTGCTGATGTGCCATCTAGTGTCAGATTTGGGACATCCACGAAGTAGGCATTAATTGCCGCAAGCGCTGTTTGCGAAGCCTGACCTTCGAAGAGAACGAGGGTAGGAAAATTAAATGTCTTCTCTGTAGAAAACTTGGCAATCGCATCAGATGCCTGCGCGGCCTCAGAGCCCTTAGGCAAGAAGTTCGAGTTGTTGTTCTCTTGGACGCTCGAGAGCTTTCCAAAGAGAGGGCCGAAGATTCCTGTGACCATAAACCAGCCGATTACGACTAAAACGGCAAGGGCGACGGGCTTCTTATTCTTAATTAGCATGGGCGGGAGTCTACCTTTAGGCTAACCCTGTGCCCGTTCTTGACGCATCTCCCCTCGCGCTTAAGCGCAGTGGTTTAGTTGAATATGAAGATGCCCTTGCTATCCAACGCACTATTCACGCCGAGGTTACATCAGGTTCACGTCAGAACACTTTAATTTTGCTTGAGCACCCATCTATCTACACCGCCGGAAAGCGCACCTTGGATGAGGAGCGTCCTGGCAATGGCGCAAAGGTCTTAGATGTCGATCGTGGTGGAAAAATCACCTGGCATGGTCCAGGACAGCTTGTTGGCTATCCAATAGTTCGCCTGGCAAACCCACACGAGCTCGTCGGCTTTGTCCGTGAAATCGAAGCGGGGCTCATCAAGGTGTGTGCCGAATTTGGAGTCACCGGTGTGCGCGTTGCTGGTCGCTCTGGCGTCTGGATTGTCGATGAACTCGGTGAGCGAAAAGTTGCCGCTATCGGTATTCGTGTTGCATCAGGAACATCGATGCATGGCTTCGCTCTTAATGTAAATCCTGATCTTTCAGCATTCGACGCAATTATTCCTTGCGGGATTTCGGATGCAGCCGTTACATCACTTGAACGCGAGCTCGGTCGCGCAATCACCATTGAAGAAGTTACTCCAGTTGTTGAGAAGTATCTCTATGAAGCACTAACAAAGGTGAGCGCATGACAATCGCACCAGACGGCCGCAAGTTACTTCGTATTGAAGCTAAGAATGCGCAGACCCCGATTGAGCGCAAGCCCGAGTGGATTAAGACTCGCGCCAATATGGGTCCTGAATACACACGTCTTCGCACATTGGTGAAGACTGAATCTCTCCACACTGTCTGCCAAGAAGCAGCATGTCCAAATATCTTTGAATGTTGGGAAGATAAGGAAGCGACATTCCTTATCGGTGGCGAGCGTTGTACCCGTCGCTGCGACTTTTGCAATATCGATACAGGTAAGCCAGAGCCTATTGACCGCGATGAGCCGCGTCGCGTCGCTGAATCCGTTCAATCTATGGGACTTAAGTACGCAACTATTACAGGTGTTACTCGCGATGACCTTGAAGATGAAGGCGCTTGGTTATACGCCGAAACAATTCGTAAGGTGCATGAACTCAACCCTGGTACTGGAGTTGAAATGCTTGCCCCTGACTTTGGTGCAAAGCCACATTTACTCAATCAAGTATTTGAAACTCGCCCAGAGGTATTTGCACATAACCTAGAAACTGTTCCACGAATCTTTAAGCGCATTCGCCCAGCATTTACTTACGAGAAGTCCCTTAATGTCATTACTCAAGCTCGTGAATATGGCCTTATTACGAAGTCCAACTTGATTCTCGGGCTCGGTGAAGAAATTAGCGAAGTCATACAGGCTCTTGAAGATTTGCATGCAGCTGGTTGCGATTTGATTACTATTACTCAGTACCTTCGCCCAACAAATAAGCATCACCCAGTAGAGCGTTGGGTAAAACCTGATGAGTTCGTTGACCTTGCAAAGCGCGCAGAAGAGATCGGCTTCAGCGGTGTCATGAGCGGCCCACTTGTTC
>JBJTMX010000103.1:0-13018 GCA_046070745.1 Candidatus Planktophila sp. | reverse complement strand
TCGAAGAAATGGATGAACAAGAGCGCGTTGCTCTCTTGGCAGAGCTCGAAGGCGAACGTGCCGCAGATGTTCTGGAAGAGATGGATCCAGATGATGCTGCTGATTTGCTTCGCGAAATCGGTGAAGAGCGCGCACAAGAACTCATTGAGTTGATGGATCCGGAAGATGCCGAAGATGTTATTCGTCTGATGACATATGAGGATTACTCTGCCGGTGGAATGATGACGACCGAACCAATCGTTATGTCTGCCGATTATTCTGTTGCTGACGCACTTGCTGCAGTACGCAAGAGCGAGCTTTCGCCAGCGCTTGCTTCACAGGTATTTATCTGTCGCCAACCACTAGAAACACCTACTGGTCGCTTTATCGGAATGGTGCACTACCAACGGTTATTACGCGAGCCGCCTTCAACTTTGCTGGGTTCAATCGTAGATACCAATACTCAAGGAGTAAATCCCGATGCAACTCTGCACGAGGTTGCTTCATACTTGGCGAGCTATAACTTGCTTTCATTGCCGGTGATTGACGCCAACGATCGACTTCTTGGCGCAGTAACTGTCGATGACGTGCTCGATCACTTGTTGCCAGATAACTGGCGCCATGATCACCGTGATTCTGCGGCAACAACTGCAGCACTTGAAAATATTGATACTAGTTTTGATGAGGAGGTGTAACGATGGCACGCAACAATGGACTTGATACTCCTCGCGAGACCCGTCGCTCACTTCGCGCTAATTACGATCCAGAGGCATTCGGTCGTCTCTCTGAGCGATTTGCCCGCTTTTTAGGAACTGCTCGCTTCTTGGTCTACATGACAGTTTTTGTTATCGGCTGGATTTCATGGAACACATTGGCACCAGAGTCACTGCGTTGGGATAAGTATCCGTTTATCTTCCTTACTTTAATTCTTTCATTGCAGGCATCGTATGCGGCGCCTTTGATTTTGCTTGCGCAGAATCGACAGGCAGACCGCGACCGCATTGCACTCAATGAAGATCGTGCACGCGGAGATCGTAATATCGCAGATACCGAATATCTCACTCGCGAACTTGCAAGTTTACGTATCGCGTTGGGTGAAGTATCAACTCGTGATTACGTGCGCAGCGAACTTCAGGATGTTGCTAAAGAAATTATTGAAGAGCTACGCAAGCCCGAGTCTGACGCCAAGTAACGAACCTTGACGGATTACTAGCTTCTCGACAATCTCAAAAATCGCCTTTGCGCTATCGCTCTCAGGTGCGCTAATAACGACAGGTGCACCTACATCTCCACCTTCGCGAAGATCAGTGTTAAATGGAACTTTGCCCATCAGAGGAACATCTGCACCAACAAGCGTGGTGAGGCGGCGTGAAGTCTCTTCTCCCCCACCGCTTCCGAAGAGAGCCATCTCTTCCCCGCACTTAGGGCAGGCAATCGCTGACATATTTTCAATCACGCCGATAACTCGCTGATGAATCTGGTGTGCAATACGTCCTGCGCGTTCTGCGACTTCAGCAGCTGCAACCTGAGGAGTTGTGATGACGAGAATTTCAGAGGTAGGAATGAGCTGACCCAAAGAAATAGCAAGGTCACCTGTGCCTGGTGGAAGGTCAATAAAGAGAATATCGAGATCGCCCCAATATGCATCTGAGAGAAGTTGTTCCAGGACTCGGTGCAGTAGTGGCCCGCGATAGGCAATTGCATCAGAGCGCTCGGGCTTAAACATCTCCATTGAAACTACTTTGACGTCATATGCTTCAAGTGGAATAAACATCTGATCAATCGCTGTTGGGCGCTGACCGATAAGACCCATCAAACGTGGAATCGAGTGTCCGTAGACATCGGCATCGAGGATTCCCACACGCAAGCCTTTTTTTGCCGCAGCAACTGCCAGGTTTGTTGTCAGTGATGATTTACCGACACCACCTTTGCCTGATGCAACTCCGATAACGCGAGTAAGTGAATCTGCTTGAGCGAATGAGATAAAGGCTTCACGACCATTGCGGAGCAACTTCTTGATATTTGCGCGCTGCTCTTCATTCATAACACCGAATTCGATAGAAACCTCAGTAACACCTGAAACCGATAGAGCGGCTTTTTCAATATCCGTCTTCAGACGATCACGCATTGGACAACCAGAGATTGTCAGGAGAATTGTGAGGTTAACTTTAGAACCTGATTGAGAAATTGATTGCACCATTCCGAGTTCCGTAATCGAACGGTGAAGCTCTGGGTCATTAACCTTTGAGAGAGCGTCGTGGATTAAAGAGGTGTCGCTCATAGAAGATCTGGATCGATCTTGTTTTCAGGGCGCACCTTTGGCTTTGATTCACCCTCGTCGAGTACGGATTCAATCTGCTTCTTTACAAATGTCTTTGGGTTGAGATCGGCAGGCTTAAGGTCTTCAAAGCCAGGGCCAAGGTTCTCTTTCAGCTCGTTGGTCGCAGTAGTAGCAAGACTGCGTAGCTTCTTAACAATCTTCGCTGCTTCGACTGCAAACTGTGGCAACTTATCTGGACCAACTAAGACCATTGCAAGAATTGCAAGGCCGACGATTTCGCCAGCGCCAAAGTCGAAGAACATGCCCGAAGCCTATCTCGCTACTTGCCTGCTGTCAGGATAAGAGTCGCTTGATAACTCTTTCCTGCGCGGGTGTATTTCACGAGAACTGAATCTCCGACATCATGAGAGCGCACTGCAACGATAAGTTCTTCTGGGCTAGTAATGACGCGGTCACCCAAAGATGTAATGAGGTCGCCTGGTTTGAGGCCTGCCTTTGCCGCTGGCCCACCTGCAAGAATTGCAGTGCTCTTCGTTGATATTAAAGCGCCCTTACCGCTGACGCTCATATCTACTGAGACTCCAATAATTGGGTAGATCGCCTTACCTGTCTTAATTAACTGCTCTGCAGTCTTGCGAGCTTGATTAATTGGAATTGCAAAACCTAATCCGATGGAGCCTGATTGAGCTGAGTATGAAGACCCCAATGTAGCGATTGCTGAGTTAACTCCGATGACTGCACCTGTTGCATCGACAAGCGGTCCACCCGAATTTCCTGGATTGATTGCAGCGTCCGTCTGGAGCGCATTGATAAATGAGTTATTTGCTGCAGATTCGCCAGCGGTTACAGCGCGGTTCTTTGCACTGATGATTCCAAGAGTGACAGTTCCTTGCAATCCAAGAGGAGATCCAATCGCCATCACTGAATCGCCCACAGCAACTTTCTCACTATCTCCAAACTGAAGTGCGGTAAGAGTGTGGTTTGCAACGCGAAGAACTGCGAGGTCGTATGAAGCATCGCGACCGATGACTGAAGCATCATACGAAGTTCCATCTTGCAATCGAACGGTGATGCTGCCTCCACTTGTAACGGCAGATGCGATCACGTGATTATTTGTAAGTATGTATCCATCGCTTGCGATAACAAACCCAGAGCCTGTTGCTCCGCCATCAGCATCTTTCGCTTCGATTGAAACAACAGATGGTAGAACGCGCTTTGCGATTCCAGCAACAGAGTTGGCTGGACGCTCAATCGTTGAATTAGATCGAACTATGCGAGTTGAGTATCCAAAGAGAGATCCAGAAGATGAAGCGCCGAATGCGCCTGCGGTAACTCCAACTACGAGTGCGAGAACGATTGCGCTGCGAAGAGAGATTGCCTTACCTGAGGAAGTTGGGACTCCCCACCATGGGCCTTGGCTTCCGAAGTTGCTCATGAGGATATTTTGCTACAACTTTGTGGCGAGCAACAATCCATCGCCAACTGGAATGAGTGTTGTGTGCCAAACTTCTAAGTCTGCTTTAAGTGCTTTCCCAGCATCGCGGAGAGCAACTGTTTTTGGATCTCGTTGAGCGGGATCTGAAACTTTTCCGCCTCCGAAGAAGTTATCGATAACAAAGACTCCACCGCTGCGAAGGATGCGCTCTGCTTCTGAAATTGCGTATGTCAGATCTTCAGGATTATGTCGGTAGATGACTAAGTCATATGCGCGGTCGGTGAGCTTTGTCATTACCTCCATTACTGGATTAGTAATGAGTCGAAAACGAGATGGTGTAATTTCAGCTTCGAATAGCGCCATCTTTGCAATCGATGTGTGTTCGGCTTCATCATCGATTGATGTGAGAGTGCCTGACTTAAGCATTCCATCGAGTAACCAGAGTGAGCCAACACCTGAACCGGTTCCGACTTCGACAACTGATTGTGATTTGAGAAGGTCTGCTAAGAATGAAAGGTAGGCGCCAGCACCTTGAGTTGTATCGCGTGTGCCAATTTCTGCGCCACGTGCTCGAGCTGCGACCTTGATCGCATCCTCTGCAATAAATCCTTCTGCGTAGGAGTGCGGGTCTGTGATCATGAGAGAGACACTATCCAATCAACAAGCAAACGGACGCCATATCCAGTTCCGCCCTTTGGATTTTCTCCAGCATCAGCTTCGCTGCGGGCAGTTCCTGCAATATCGAGGTGGACCCAACGACGATCGCCGACAAAGTGTTCGAGATAGAGAGCTGCTGTCACGGAACCAGCAGAGTACGAGTGCTTATCTGCTGCATGGTTAAGGTCTGCGATATCGCTATCGAGTGAATCTGTGTAGTCATCAACGAGAGGCATATGCCAGACGCGTTCTCCACAAAGCTCTCCTACTGCTGAAATCTGCTGAGCCAACTTTGCATCACGGGTATACATCGCCGCATATTGGCGACCGAGACCGAGAGTTGCAGCCCCGGTCAGCGTTGCAATATCGATAAGGTAATCAGGGTCGAGGTTCTTATCGGCATAAGCCAAGCCATCTGCAAGCACCAAGCGGCCTTCTGCATCAGTATTGATGATTTCTACCGTAGTTCCACCATATTGCGTAATCACATCGGATGGACGTTGTGAGGTACCAGAAAGTGCATTCTCTGCGCACATCATCAAAACCGTAACGCGAATGTTTGGTTGCAAATCAGCAATTGCAGAGATTGCACCGAGAGCTGCAGCAGATCCTGCCATGTCGCTCTTCATTGCAACCATCATGTCGTATGGACGCTTTAAAGAGACTCCACCCGTGTCGTATGTAATTCCTTTTCCGACAATCACAACATGTGGGAGTGCTGAAGCGCCCTTAGCTTTCGCCTTCGCAATCTTCTTTGGAATGTATGAAATTTCAATGAAACGTGGACCAGGATTTGGCGATGAGCCACCTACCGCCACAAGTCCGCCGAACTCAACGAGTTCTTTTCCTTCAAGTACCTTGATGGATAGACCCTTGGCATCAGCAACTTTCTTTGCCTCTTGAGCCATCCACAGTGGTGTCTTGATATTAGAAGGTGTGTGAATCAAATCTCGTGCAGTAACAAGTGCCTGCGCAATCGAATCTGCTTCACCCACTGCATCGGTTTCAGATGTTCCAATTGAAAACGTTGGAATCTCTGCTGGTGTTCCAGTCTTAAGGTTCCATGTGTAAGAACCGAGAATGATAGAAATCGCGTGAGCCTTGACTTCGCTCTTCTTTACCGGCACAAATGAGATGAGATGGACTGCTTTACCTTTTACTTTGCGGCCGAGCGCTGCTCCTGCTGCACGGACATCTTTGAGCGTTCCTTCGCCGACGCTTACGAGGTAGAGGCGGTCGATCTCTGTTGATTCATGAAGAACGGGAATCTCGAAGAGTTCGCCAGCTTTGCCGCTAGGTGCGAAGAAGGAGACTTCATCGACGAGGTTAATATCGAAGAGTGTTTCCAACGCAGTCAGAGTCGAGGCCTTACCGGAAAATGAGATCTCACCATCTTTACTCTTGGAAAAACCAAGTGCGAGGTGGTCGCCACTGAGGAGAGAATCTAGATCAGGGCTTACTGAGGAGAGAATTTTGAAAGGCCTTACTTCTTAATAAGGGCTACTGCGGCTTCAAGTGCGGCGCTGAGGTTATTAGCCTCTTGAGGATTGAGCTCAACCACGAGGCGTCCTCCGCCTTCGAGTGGAATTCGCATAACGAGGGAACGTGCTTCCTTCGTTACTTCCATTGGGCCATCACCAGTGCGGGGTTTCATTGCTGCCATGGGATAAGTATCCCGTATCGCCCCCCTGTAAAGGAAATCGAGGAAGGCCCTTTTAGAGCCCCAAGTGTGCGGAAATACGGCGCTTTCCGGTCTCAATCACCACTAAAACTGCACGTTCTGGAACTGCGAGCAGCGCAGCAATATCGGCAGGGCTTTTTCCGCGAAGGTAGTGAAGGGTCAAGATGATGCGCTCTTCCTCTGGCAGAGAGGCAAGCAACTCTGCAATTGTCTGAGGGGAGCTCATAGGAATAGAGATTACTCCTGTAGGCGTGCAAATCGGGCGAGAGAAATCTTCACACCGAGCCAGAGGAAAGGTTTGACCATCGCGAAGAGGATCCATGGAGCAATGACCTCTTCTGACCAGTGAAATGTTGTATGTGAATCATCGAGTGCGATGACTTCAAAGGTGCCACTGCCTTTAAGGATTTTTCCATAGTGGATAACATCGCAGCGATGAGGAGGCTGCCATGCAGTGACTTCCATTAAATCCAGCAGACCAAGAAATTTAAATCGAGGATAGAGGCGATAGAAGGGACCAGTGAAGGCTTCGATCTTGACGCCGACTCCTTCTGACTGTTCGCTGACTAAGCGAACTTTGGTCTGCAACATCCATTCACCTTGGCTCTGCCAATCTGCGATGGCGCTCCAAACTTTTTCTGCAGGTGCGTTAATAAGTGTGGAGATTGCAATGTGATTACTTCGCATTGTGTTCCTTAATGAAGATAAGAGTTTCCTCAACAGATGTCGCCCATAGAACCAAATCGCGCATACCTGGTTTTACAAAAGCTTGATCTTCAAGATCGATAACGAGTTCGTGCAATTTCTTATAGACCCCATATGGGTCGAGGATCACGATTGGTTTGTTATGGAATCCCAAGTAACGGCCAACCCAAATTTCAATAAGTTCTTCTAGGGTTCCAAGGCCACCAGGGAGTGCGACAAATGCATCTGCCAATTCTTCAATCTTCGCTTTGCGAGTGCGCATGGTGTCAACGACAACTAATTCATCACTATCATGATCTGCAAACTCAATATCTACCAACTTCTGCGGAATGATGCCAATGGTCTTGCCGCCTTTGCTGCGCGCACCTCGTGAAATTGCCCCCATAGATGAGATGTGCCCCCCACCCGAGACGAGTTCTGCGCCCAAATCTGCAATAGCTGCACCGAGTTCAAATGAGAGATCGATAAATTTAGAATCAATAGCTGGAGATGATGAGCAGTAAACGGCGATTCGCATGTACAGAAGGATAGGGCTTGAGCCGATATCCTTCCTCCCATGTCAATTGCACATGGTCATGGAATCGCAACTCTTTCAGGTTCAACAGTTCTCGATGTCTGGTTTCCGGCTCCCGCCCTAGGTGCACTCACCGGAACACCGGATGCAGCTCTCTCAGCGCTAGCTGTTGATGATGCTGATCGCGGCGTGACTCGTGAGGTTGTTTCGCTTGAAATCGATCTCACAAAGGCGCCAGCGGATGCGAAGGATGCTTATCTTCGCTTGCATCTTCTCTCTCACCGACTTGTAAAGCCACACAGCCAATCTCTCGATGGTATTTTTGGTCTGCTTTCAAATGTTGTCTGGACTTCAGTGGGCCCATGCGCTGTAGAGGGATTTGAACTTACTCGTGCAAAGTTGAAGGCAAAGTACGGAACAGTCACGGTTTATAGCGTTGATAAGTTCCCACGCATGGTTGATTACGTTATTCCATCAGGAGTACGAATCGCTGATGCAGATCGCGTACGTCTTGGTGCGCACTTAGCCTCTGGCACAACAATCATGCACGAAGGTTTTGTTAACTTTAATGCCGGAACACTCGGCGCTTCAATGGTTGAAGGTCGCATCTCTGCAGGAGTAGTTGTTGGTGATGGAACCGATGTTGGTGGCGGTGCATCGATCATGGGAACCCTCAGCGGAGGCGGTAAGGAAGTTATTTCTATCGGCGAGAAGTGCTTGCTCGGTGCTAACTCTGGCCTCGGTATTTCATTAGGTAATAACTGCGTTATCGAGGCAGGTACTTACATCACTGCTGCTGCAAAGGTCACGCTTCCAGATGGTGAAGTTGTAAAGGCAGGAACACTCTCTGGTGCAAATGACCTTTTGTTCCGTCGTAACTCATTAACTGGTGGACTTGAAGCAGTTATGCGCACCGGCACATGGGGCGGACTTAACTCAGTTCTTCACGCAAACTAAATATTAATTTGCTGGCGTAAACCACGGTGAAGGTAATTTCACACGACTTCTAAAGGTATCCCCGCGAAGTATTTTAGAAAGTCCTTCCGACGAAGTTCCCTTAATCCATGTCACGGCACCTGCACTATTTCGCGACACTATCTCTAGAGATACAACATTGGGCAATGAGAAAGCCGAAGCAACAAGTGCTTGGGTTGTTGATGCTTTCCAGTTTGCAAATCGAGGATTGAGTCTTAGATCAACGCTTGCTGTGTCCGAAACTGATTGCGTGTATGACGTTGGCCCGCCCCATGCATCAGAAGTTGTCTGCGTTGCTCCACCAGAGGAAGAGAAGAAATATGCCTGAATTGGCTTGCCGCCGCTAAGAATTGCAAGCCCAGTTGATGAATCAACAACAGTGCGCAGAACAGCCGCGCGCCATAGCTGACCTATCTTCTTCTCCGATTCTTTTGAATAGCCGACGAAATTTTGATCCGCGATGTGCGCATATAAATGGCAATCACATGATGCTTTGACACTTCCCATCCTGGAGAGCGCATAGCTGCGTGATGCAATTGTCTGTGCTTCAAGTGCCGCTGCTGGCCAATTAGATGGAATCTCGCTGATACCTAATAGATATTCATCGTGAAGAGAAAGGGTGTTTGTTACTTCCAATGCGCCCTTCACGACACGAACCTGAATGAAACCATATCGATAGCGATCACCTGCAAATGAAACTACGGGATTTACTCCCCCGCTCCAATTCACAGTCACTAGTGAAGAGTTAAAACCTTGAATAGATTTAAGGTCAGGAGCAAGTGTGAGAGTTATCTTCTTCTTAGCTGCCATGAGTCCGACTTGTGTCTCACCAGCGTATGCAATCAGCGTTGCATCTACACCTAGTGCTTCAAAAGTTGCACTCTTGAGTGCATGGCCGATGTTGACGCGAATTGTTGCAGTATCAACTACCGGAAGAACTTCAACATTCTTGTAGTAGTACTTCAATATTGCTGTTGCGCTTTCGCCAGATGTTGCGCGAGCCTTGGCTCCGATTTGGCTCATTCCAACTCCGTGGCCATAGCCAGCGCCTGTGAAATTAAATGTTGCAGGAACGTCGGCAGCATGAACTTGAGTTGTAATTGAAAGTAAAGCAACGAGAAGCGGAACGAACTTCTTAAACGTCCTCATCAGAGGATGCGCTCTTTCCGACATTCATAAACTTTTGGTATTGAGCAATGACATCTGCTGGCTTGCCACGAGCCATAAGCTTGCCCTTATTGAGCCAAATAACTTCGTTGCAGAGATCTTCGATGGTTGCCAGTGCATGGCTAACAAGAATGAGGGCACGATCTGCTGTGCGGAGCTCTTTCATACGATTGAGTGACTTCTCTTTAAATTTAGCGTCTCCTGTGCTGAGAGCTTCATCGACAATCAAAATATCTGGTTCAACAATTGCTGCAACCGAGAATGCGAGACGTGCATACATGCCTGATGAATATGTGCGCATTGGCGCATCGATTGCTTCGCCGAGTTCAGAGAAATCTGCAATCGCTTCAAATCGCTCATCGATTTCTGTCCGAGACATACCCGCAGCAAGTCCACCCAGGTATACGTTTTCGCGGCCCGTCATTGATGGGTTAAAGCCGACGCCGAGAGCAAGAAGAGTTGAAACGCTTCCATAGACTTCAACGCGACCCTTTGTGGGTGGCACGATTCCTGAAATTACGCGCATCAGCGATGACTTTCCTGCGCCGTTTGAACCAATAATTCCCAGCACTGTTCCGTAATGAACATCAAGAGTTACCGCATCGAGAGCGTTAACTGTTCGTGTGTGCTTCTTACCGCGACCGAGTGACTTTAGGCGCGCTTTAAGAGTTGGCTTCTTGTCGATAGAAGTTGTGTAAGTCAGTCCAAGATCTTGAACCGATACGGCGATAGCGCCTCTTGAATGCTCGTGGTTAAAGTCGGACAGCGAAATCACGCTCCCTCGATAGGAAGAAGTAAGTGCCGACGATAAAGATTGTGAAGGCAAAGAGTGCAGCGTGGAGCAGTGCGCGTGGGTGTGGAGCCTGCGCGTGGACCATCACGCGTGACCAAGAATCAAGAAGATAGAAAATCGGATTAACAATTTCATACCTCTTAATGCTTGATGAGATCTTTGAAGCTTCGTAGAGAATCGGAGATAAGTAGAGCAAGCTGCGAGTCAGATACGGCAACATGCTTGAGATATCTCGGAAGTAGACATTGATACATGAAATCAGAATTGCCATTCCAAGTGCCATCACAATTGCAATTGCAAGAACCGGAATAGCCCAGAGCATCTGCCATGAATATGGAAGTCCAAGGATTGCGTGGATAGCAAAGGCCACAATGAGCGTTGGAATAAATCTAAAGATTGCAACTACTACTGCAGATATTGGCAGCATGATTCGTGGAAATGAAGTATTAAGAATCAGTCGCTGGCCCGAAGTGATTGCCTTTACGCCACCGGTCAAACTATTTGCAATTAAATAAAAGAGGAAGAGCGTTGCAGTGAGGTGACCAAAGCGAGTTGCATCGCTTGTTCCGCCGATTACGTAGATAAGCAAGAAGTAGACACCTGATAGCAGGAGCGGGTTAAGGACTAGCCAGAGCTGACCGAAGACTGAGCCAAAGTTCTGTTCGCGGAGTTCTGAGCGAGCAAACTCTGAGACAAATGCTCGACGATGCCAGAGCGAGCGCAGATATGTGCGCATCGGCGGGAGGCCAGCCTTAAATGGCTCGTATACAACTTGTGGCTGGCTCATATGGGGAAGATTACCTCAGTATCGCGCTTAATCAGATGAAGGAACGATGCTCTTAGGCGAGGTGATAAAGCCAATCCCCCATGCAAAGTGCATCGTGGGAATAATCGCCAATAAATATAGGTACTGAGCAATGCTGCCGGCGATCTTTATTGAAGCTGCTGCCACAAAGAAAAGATAGATGCTGGCTGGAATATAGAAGACGTTGTGAATCAATGCGCCCATCAGAAGTGATGTTAAAAATCCAGCGACTGCTACAGGTGGAGCTAAATAGCGGTAATTGATTGTGCCTTTATGTCTGCGCGATACAACTCGGCGCCAACGACCGTATTCAAAGTACTGCTTTGCAAGTGCTGCCACAGTCGAACGTGGTCGATATGTCACTTCAAGACGTGGATCAAAGTAGATAGTTCCGCCATTGGCGCGAAGTCGGAAGTTGAGCTCCCAATCTTGCGCGCGAGTAAATCTTTCATCAAATCCACCGATAGCAACGAGCGCATCTTTCTTGAAGACACCGAGATAAACGGTATCTACTTCGCCGGCTACTCCCCCGGTATGAAAGCGCGATGCACCCACACCAAGAGGGCTACGCATTGCACCTGCAACTGCCATTTCAAAAGTAGTGACACCTTGTGCCGCCATCATTCCGCCGACATTGACTGCGCCAGTTGTCGCAAGCAAATCAACTGCAACAGAAATGTAGTCGCTTGGTATTTGAGCATGGCCATCCACGCGAACGATCACTGATCCTCGTGATGAAGCAAGTGCTGCATTCAAGCCAGCGGCAGTTCGCCCTGATGGATTTGCAACAACTATGACTCGTGAATCTTCGGCGTGTAACTGATCTGCAATTTCTTGAGTGCGATCTTGAGATGGTCCGACAGCAAGGACAACTTCAAATTTTCCGTGATAATCCTGAGAGAGAATTGAGTGCACTGCATCGCGAAGATAAGGCTCTTCGTTGAGAATTGGCAGGATTACAGAAACCATTGGCAGCGGTGAGCCACTTAACTGGTTCTTCTCCTGTGTCGCCATAACCCCGTAACGCTATCGTTCAAGTACCCTGCGCATGTGAAATCAACGCGCGCGATTCGAATTATTACATCACTCTCAGTCGGAGTAGTGGCAATCTCTGCCATCACTTGGCTGGGCCTCGGTCAGATCAGTGGCCAGATTTCGCGCATCGATGTCTTTGCAGGTCTCGGCAATCGCCCAGAGAAGGTCAACTCTGCACTGAATTATCTCGTTGTTGGGTCTGATAACCGCGAGGGACTTACCAAGGAGCAGATTAAGAAACTTCGCGTTGGCGGAGTAAAGGTCGCTGCAGGGCAGCGTTCAGACACAATGCTTCTGATTCATATTTCCAAGAACCGCGACTCAGCATTTATCGTCTCACTTCCTCGCGACACGCTCGTCAATATTCCAGCACACACAAGCACCGATGGAAAGCGACAGATTCCAGAACATCCAGGAAAGCTCAACTCGGCATTTGCATTTGGTGGCGCACCGCTACTTATCGAAACAATTGAAAGTATGACGCAACTTCAAATTGATCACTATGTTGAAGTTAGCTTTGCGGGATTTGTTGGCGTTGTTGATGCTCTCGGCGGAATTGAAGTTTGCTCTAATGTTCCAATCAACGATCCAAAGAGTCACCTCGTCATGGATGCCGGTACACACGTTCTCGATGGCGTTGAATCTCTAAAGTATGTCCGCACACGTGACTTCGATGGCCGAGGCGATATCGGTCGTATGGAGCGCCAGCAGAAGTTTGTCTCTGGAATTATCCGTAAGGCAACATCTTCAGGAACTTTGCTCAACCCAATTAAGTTAGCGAACTTCTTTAAGGCAACTATCTCTACAGTAAAGATGGATGAGGGCGTCAATAAGAATGACCTTCTTACTCTTGCGAAGCAGATGCGCAACCTCTCTTCAGGAAACGTTCGCACGCTGACTGTTCCGCTTTCAGATCCAAACGGTCGCTATCCCGGACTTGGCTCTGTTGTTATTTGGGATTCAACACTTGCACCAGAGCTCTGGAGCCGCA
>JBJTMX010000102.1:0-7499 GCA_046070745.1 Candidatus Planktophila sp. | reverse complement strand
CTCTGTTCTCCCTTTGACTCAAGGTCAGCGATAATTACTGCGATTGATTCGCGAACGATGCGACCGCGATCTACTGCAAGCCCTAAATCTCCACGCAACATGAGACGCGCTTGATCGAGATCGAAGAGCTCATCAGGGGAGAGGTAGACGGTAATTTTCTCATCGTGACGTTCGCGACCTGATGGTGACTTATCAGCTTGAGTAACGCGACGACGAGGAATTGAACGCACGCCTTTCTTCGCCTTAGGTGCTGATTGAGTTACAGGTGCAACTGATGGTGCGGCAACTGGTTCGGAGATAACTTCGCGAACTGCAGAGAGTGCAGGTACTGTATTGCGGAAGAGTTCATCCGCTCCTGGCAAACTAGCTCTACGTGTCATCGTGCGCCTCCTCGTGAAATTAGTTCTCGCGCAAGTCGACGATATGACTGCGCACCGGCTGATGAAGTTGCATAAGCTGTAATTGGCTCGCCAGCAACAGTTGCTTCAGAGAAGCGAATTGATTTAGAGATCAAAGTGTCAAAGACAACGCCAGGGTGACCTTCGATGATGCGAGAGATAACTTCACGGTTATGCAAAGTCTTCTTCTCGAACATTGTTGCAACGATTCCAATGAGGTTGAGATTAGGGTTATATACCTCACGAACTTTGCCAATGTTCTCTGAAAGTTCGATAAAGCCATGCATTGCAAAGTTTTCGCACTGCATAGGAACGATAATCTCATCTGATGCAACGAGAGCGTTGATTGCAAGACGCCCCATTGTTGGCTGGCAATCGATCAAAATAACGTCGTACTCATTTCGAAGCGGTGCAAGTGCCTTCTTCAAATACAGGTGACCTGAAATATCGCTAGAAAGTTTCATTTCAATTCCAACAAGGTCCTTATTTGCAGGAAGGAAATCAAGGTTGGCAACGGAAGACTTCAATACGATCTCATCAATGTTCGCATCTGGTGCAAGAAGCGCGTAATAAACAGTGTTCTCAAGAGGCAACTTGTGGGCGTTCACGCCGAGTCCGAGTGAGAGACCGCCTTGTGGATCGAAGTCGACGAGCAATACACGACGACCGAGCTCTGCAAGTGCTGCACCAAGACTGATTGTGGTCGTGGTCTTTCCAACTCCACCCTTCTGGTTGAAGATTGAAATGACCTTTGCCTGGCCATGCTCTGTAATAGGTGCTGGAACAGGGAAGTTCTGCGGCGTTCCTCCGAAGAGCGCAGCTGCGGTGACTACATCATCTTCAAATGTCGATTTAGCGTTCAAGCGTCAAACCTCTTTCTCAATTGGCGCGACTCTAGTGGCGATATGCGCATCGTCGCAACTAAACCAAGTAAGGTTCGCGCGTGGATATTCTCGACACAACCGTTCCTACAGGCGAAGAGCCTGTGGTTGAAGCGACCGCGAGCGCCACAGAAGGAGCTGCGCCAGGCGGCTTTAGCGTCCACCTCGATAACTTTGATGGCCCCTTTGACCTCCTGCTCCAACTGATTTCCAAGCATAAGCTCGATATCACCGAGGTCTCCTTAAGCCTGGTCACCGATGAGTTCATCTCCTTTATCCGCGCCCTTGAGGCCTCCGGTGAGGGCTGGCGCCTCGATCAGGCGACCGAGTTCCTCGTGATTGCTGCGACACTGCTTGACCTAAAGGCAGCTCGCCTCTTGCCGAGCGGTGAGATTGAAGATGAGGAAGATCTCGCTCTCCTTGAAGCCCGCGACATCCTCTTTGCCCGACTCCTGCAATATCGCGCCTTTAAAGAGATCGCCGCTAACTTCAATGAGGCTATCCAGGCTGCAGATAAGTCATTCCCACGCGTTGTGGCTCTCGATCCAGCCCTTTCTAACCTCCTTCCTGAGGTCCTTATCGGGGTTGGTCCTGAGCGCTTTGCCGCTATCGCAGACCGTGTTTTGACCCCTAAGGTGGCTCCTGTAGTTGCCGTTGAGCACCTTCATAGCGCCCTTGTGAGCGTGGCAGAGGAGTCGCGCCTGGTTGTTGAGGCTCTTCGAAAAGGTCGCACAGTCAGCTTTAGATCCCTCATTCATGAGGCGGATTCAACCCTCGTTGTAGTAGCCCGATTCTTGGCCTTGCTAGACCTCTACCGCCAGGGCGCTCTCCGCTTTGAGCAAGTTGTGGCTCTTGGTGAACTCCAGATTAGCTGGGTCGGCTCTGATGAGGGAGAAGTTCTCGCCTCATCTGAGTTCGATATCCCAGCAGAGGAGCAGTACCCTGAAGCCGAGGTTGAGGGTTTAGAGGGCGAAAACCCTCAAGTAGAAGTTGAGAATTCCACCGACGTAAGCGAAGAAGCTGAGGATGGCAACGATGAGTGATCAGAACCCTATAGAAGTTGAAGCGATTGAAGCTGTTACTGAGCCTACTGAAGGTCAGCTCTCGCATGTCTACGATGAAGCGACCCTGGGGCGCTCCATCGAGGCGATCTTGATGGTTGTAGATGAGCCGGTGACAGAACTGACCCTTGCATCAGTACTTGAAGTGACGGTGGATCAAGTTGTCGATGCTCTAGAGCGCCTTGCATCATCGTATGAAGAGCGCGGATTTACCCTCAAGGCTATCAACGGGGGATGGCGCTTCTATAGTTCACCTGAGTTCTCATCGGTTGTCGAAAAGTTCGTCCTCGATGGTCAACAGAACCGCCTTACCCAAGCAGCGCTCGAGACCCTTGCCGTCATTGCCTACCGTCAGCCTGTCTCGCGTGCCCGCGTCTCAGCGATCCGCGGAGTTAACGTTGAAGCGGTTATGAAGACTCTCATCACCCGAGGCCTCGTCGATGAGTACGGAATCGAGAACGAGACCGGCGCAATCTTATATAAGACAACCAGCTACTTCCTCGAACGCCTCGGCCTTAACAAGCTTGAGGATCTGCCACCTCTTGCACCTCATCTGCCTGATATCGATGGCCTCGATGAGATTCTCGATTCGCTCACTGACTAACCCTTAAGTTATAGTTCTTCCATCGGTTCGGAAATCGCGGACCGCTTTACGCTGACTGTCGTTAATGGATAGCCGCAGAATGGAAGTGCCAAATGGCTGAAGTACGCCTCAACAAAATCATCGCTGATGCAGGAGTCACCTCTCGTAGGGGAGCGGATGATCTGATTATCTCTGGCCGCGTCATGGTCAATGGCCTCGAAATCCGAGAACTTGGGGCAAAGTTTGACCCAGAGAAGGTTCATGTAGAAGTCGATAGTGAGACAATTACACAACAATTGACTAAGACTTATCTAGCCCTTCATAAACCGCGTGGTGTTTTGTCTACCATGTATGACCCAGAAGGACGTCCATCTCTTGCTGACTTTATCGATTTACGTACTGAACGCCTCTTCCATGTAGGTCGCCTCGATAAAGATTCAGAAGGCCTGATTTTGCTCACCAATGATGGAGATCTGACCTTCCGCGCAACCCACCCAAGCTACGGACTTGAAAAGACCTACATCATCGAATTTGATGGAAAGTTGCCCGCTGGCATTGAAAAGACCCTTCGCAACGGCGTTGAGCTAGAAGATGGAATGGCACGAGTTTTGGACTATAAGCAGCTCTCTCCAACCTGGCTTGAGGTCACTATCCATGAAGGTCGATATCACATTATCCGCCGCCTTATGGAGGCGATTGGCATTGAGGTCATCCGCCTAATCCGTACCAAGTTTGGACCAATTTCTCTGGGTGAAACTCTTGAAGGACGATGGCGAGATCTCAATGACGGTGAATTGCTAAGTCTCCAGAAGGCTTTAGACCTAAAGTAATAAATCGATACCTTATCTATTCGCCTATAAAACGTTTTATCGATTCTTGTAAAATCGGATGATAATAAAATAGTTTTATCGATAATCATGCGCTCAAAATGAGTAATATAAAAACTATTTATCGATATTTCGTGAGAGCTGCTTTAGGGTCCACTACGGTTGGGCCTCAAAACGTGGTCGCAGGTATAGGAAATAGATTGAAATTGATTTGTAGATAAAACACTTAAAACATATAAGGAAGAATGAGTCGAGAGGGTATGATTTGGCCATGTCTGTGCGTGCAATCCGAGGTGCTACTCAAGTTGAGGCTAATACAGCCGAAGCTATTGCTGCTGGCACGAAAGAACTTCTGGCAGAGATCCTTCGCGCCAACGCCCTTCCAGTAGAGAATGTCATCTCAGTATTGCTAACAGCGACACCGGATCTCAACGCAGCCTTTCCCGCAGCAGCTGCCCGTGAGGTGGGTTTTCAATCCACACCCCTGCTCTGTGCAGTAGAAATTGATGTCCAAGGAGCACTTCCACTGACTATTCGCGCCATGGCTACTGTTGAAACCGAACTTACGGCCAGTGAGATAAGCCATATCTACCTTGGAGGAGCTAAGGCTCTTCGCCGAGATATCGCCCAATAGGCACGAATTTCATGACACTTTCCCACGTTCGAATCATCGGTTCAGGCCTGATTGGCACCTCGATCGGCCTCGCTCTGCGCGCTCAGGGCGTTGAGGTAACGATGGCTGATATAGATCCTGCCGCTCAGAAACTCGCTCAAGATTTGATGGGACCCATCCCACCTTCGACTCAATCAGATGTCACAGTAATTGCATCTCCGATCTCAACAATTACAGAGGTCATAAAGTCTGAATTGAGTTCATCTATCAAGCAGAGGTTTATAGATATATCTTCTGTAAAAGTTAATCCTCTACTACAGGTTTTATCAACAGGTATGGAAAAGTCTCACTTCTTGCCAAGCCATCCAATGGCAGGACGCGAGGTTGGGGGAGCAGAGTCAGCCCGAGCTGATCTCTTCCAATCGCGCCCATGGATCGTCGACTCTCGCGGGGTATCACCGGAACTTCTTCAGATTGGGCGCGATCTCATCGAGCTCTGCGGGGCAACTCTGATTGATATGCCTGTTGAAGAGCACGATAAGGCCGTAGCTCTCGTTTCACACCTTCCACAGATTATGAGCTCAGCTCTTGCTGCAACTCTTGAAGGCGCTCCTGCACAATGGCTCGATCTTGCAGGAGCGGGATTACGCGATACAACTCGAATTGCAGCATCTTCCCCTACTCTCTGGCGAGAAATCATCGCGGCCAATAGCCAAGCGCTAGCTCCATTGCTTGCAGTAGTAATTGAGAATCTCCAAGATCTTGAGAGTTCACTGACCGCACTTCCTGCAGGTGAAGAATTTATCCGAAGTGGCAATCGTGGGCGAGCGATGATTCCTGGCAAGCATGGCGGAACTGCTCGAAATTACACCTACCTTCCAGTTGTTATTGAAGATAAGCCGGGACAGCTTGCGGCGCTCTTTGATGAATGTGCAGCAGCGCAAGTCAACGTTGAAGATCTCGCAATCGAGCACTCACCAGAGCAATACACGGGACTTATTACTCTCGCACTTTCTGCCAGTGATGCAGCGAAGTTATATGAACACTTAATTAAGGCAGGATGGAGCGCTCATTCACCGCGCTAATGGTGATGCTCTCAACTTTATTACGCGATAATAAGCACATCGCATTTTCGATTTACTACTGAAAGGTTTGGGTTAGACATGATTGTTGTTGCACTTGATGGCCCAAGCGGAGCTGGTAAGTCATCTACATCTAAAGGAATTGCGATCCGTGCGGGATGGAACTATCTCGACACCGGGGCCCTCTATCGCGCAGTTGCGCTACTTTCACTTGAAATCAAGAGTGAAGATGCAAAAGATATTCTCGCAGCCCTTGCTACAAACCGAATTACTTTTCATGCAGATCCAAAGAAGCCTGAGATCTTCCTTGGAGAGCGAAATGTCTCTGAGGAAATTAGAACTCTTAATGTCACCAATAAAGTTTCTGCAATTGCCGCTGATGCGGAAATTCGTGCAGAGCTTTTAGGGTTGCAACGTTCGATTATTGATAAAGCAGAACGCGGAATTGTTGTAGAAGGTCGCGATATCGGAACAGTTGTTTGTCCTGACGCAGCTCTCAAGGTTTATCTCACGGCAGATATCGATGCACGCACAGCGCGTCGTGAAAGCGAAATTGCGGATGCATCTATCTCTACAGCAACTGTTGCAGATTCTTTAACGTCTCGCGATGAAATTGATTCTTCTCGCAAAACATCTCCATTGGCGATGGCATCGGATGCTGTTCATGTGGATAGCACTGAATTAGATTTAAATGAAACTATTGAGCGCGTATGGGAACTCCTTGTAGAGCGCTCACTTCTCGGCCTTCCGATAGTCGCGATTCTGGGGCGACCAAACGTAGGTAAATCAACGCTGATTAACCGTTTCATTGGTCGCCGCGAAGCAATCGTTGAAGATACGCCTGGAGTTACTCGCGATCGCGTTCAATATGAATGCGAGTGGGGCGGTCGTCGCTTTATTGTGATGGATACCGGGGGATGGGAATCAAAGCCCGATGGAATTTCAGTTGCAATCTCTGCTGGAGCCGAACTTGCAATGGAAGAAGCAGACATACTTGCATTCGTTGTTGATGCACAAGTTGGTGCACTTGATGAAGACGATGTCATGGTGCAAGAACTTCGCAAGGCGAAGAAGCCAACGATCTTGATCGCCAATAAAGTCGATGGCGATCATGATGAAGCTGATGCGCATGCTCTCTGGAACTTGGGTCTTGGCGAACCACACTTTGTTTCTGGTCTCCATGGTCGCGGTTCAGGTGATTTGCTGGACACAATTGTTAATTCACTACCTGAAGTTGGTCGTGCACAAACTCAAGATGGTTATCGTCGTATCGCACTCATCGGTCGTCCTAACGTTGGTAAATCAAGTTTGCTCAATGCACTCGCCGGTGAAAACCGTTCTATCGTGGACGACGTTGCAGGCACAACTCGCGATCCAGTTGACTCGCTGATTGAAATAGGCGATCAAATTTGGCGTTTCGTTGACACTGCAGGAATCAAAAAGCGTGCAAATCAAGCAAGCGGGACTGATTACTACGCAACGCTTCGCACACAGACTGCGCTTGAGCGCTCTGAATGTGTTGCACTCGTTCTCGATGCATCTGTTCCTATCACCGAACAAGATTTGCGAATCATCTCGATGGTGGAAGAGTCCGGTAAGGCGATGGTCCTCGTACTCAATAAGTGGGACCTCGTTGATGAAGATCGTCGCGATCAACTGGAGAAAGAGCTCGACCGCCACCTTGGACACATCGAATGGGTTCAGCGTGTGAACGTTGCAGCCAAGACCGGTTGGCACCGCGATCGTTTGGCGCCTGCTCTTCGCACCGCACTCTCATCATGGGAGAAGCGCGTTCCGACATCGAAACTCAACTCATTCCTCGGGGCACTTATCGGCGCTACTCCACCTCCTGTTCGCGGTGGAAAGCAGCCAAAGGTCTACTACGCAACGCAAGCCGGAATCGCGCCTCCAAAGTTCGTTGTCTTCTCATCTGGCTGGATTGAGGCTTCATATCGTCGCTTTATTGAGCGTCGTTTGCGCGAAGAGTTCGGTTTCCCAGGCACGCCCGTGCAGGTGGCAATCCGTGTGAAGGAGCGCGAGAAGGAGTGAGGCAG
>JBJTMX010000101.1:0-8463 GCA_046070745.1 Candidatus Planktophila sp. | reverse complement strand
CAATTTCAATTCCTTGAGCTGTATCAATAATGCAGTGGCCGGTGTGAAGCAAACCTGTACGACCACTGATTTTCTTTGCTCGCTCGATGGCAACCTCAGGTATCCCTGGCTTGCCAAATGAAACACCATCAACATCGAATGTTGAGTCACAACCAATAATGATTGCTGGGTAATCAATTTGCTCACGAACCGTATGGGCCTTAGACACTGCGAGAGCAATCACCATATCTTCGGGTGTCATTGCGTTGAAGAAATCAGTTTCCTCATCAACATGGCTGACGATAATTGTTGGCTTCAGGCCGGCACCCTCAAGAAGACGCTTACGAGAAGATGATTGTGATGCAAGAACGATGCGAGGCATTATTCAAACTTTCGTGCACCAAAGGTGACTTGGTGGGGAAGCGGCTGACGCAACTGTGGCAGGCCAAAGACGCTTCGCTTAATGACTGGCTTGAGTTCAACTGGTTTACGGTTGGCCAAGACAGCATGAAGAGCAACGATTTCTTCATCGCTTGGATTTCCTGATACTACGGAGAATTTCATTTATAGAGGAATGTTTCCGTGCTTACGCGCAGGCAAGATGTCACGCTTAGTCTTCAGCGTGCGAAACGCCTTAGTGATGTACTGACGCGATTCCTCTGGTTCGATCACGCTATCAATTGTTCCGCGCTCTGCAGCAAGATATGGATTGGAAAACTTCTCGGTGTAATCATCGACGAGTTCTTTGCGAGTTGCTTCGACATCGGATGCTTCTGAAATTTCCTTACGGTGCAAGATATTTACCGCGCCTTGCGCGCCCATTACTGCGATCTCAGCACTTGGCCATGCGAAGTTGATATCGCTACCTAGGTACTTGGAGCCCATGACGATAAATGCTCCACCGTATGCTTTGCGCGTAATGAGTGTTACCAGAGGCACTGATGCCTCTGCATATGCATAAAGAAGCTTTGCGCCACGGCGAATGATGCCGTTCCACTCTTGTTCGGTTCCTGGCATAAATCCTGGAACATCGACGAGAGTAAGAATTGGAATATTGAATGCATCGCAGAAACGCAGGAAGCGCGCTGCCTTTTCCGATGAATTGATATCAAGGGTTCCAGCAAGTTGCGATGGCTGGTTTGCGATAATTCCAACTGATTGACCTTCGATACGTGCAAAGCCAACGACGATGTTCTGCGCGTAGAGCGAGTGAACTTCTAGGAATTCACCTTCGTCGACAATCGCCTGAATCAGTGTCTTCATGTCATATGGCTGATTAGGGCTATCTGGAATCAAGGTGTTGAGTGCGGTATCAGATGCCTTCTTCTCTAAAGTTTCGGTTGGAGGCAAGACAGGAGAGCCGTCCATATTGTTGGAAGGAAGGTACGACAGAAGCGCTTTCACGTAATCAATTGCATCTGCTTCTGAATCGGCCATGTAATGAGCGTTTCCAGATTTAGTGTTGTGAGTGAATGCTCCACCGAGCTCTTCCATGCCAACATCTTCACCAGTGACAGTCTTGATGACATCAGGACCGGTGATGAACATATTTGAAGTCTCCTTCACCATCACTGTGAAGTCGGTAAGAGCAGGTGAATAGGCAGACCCACCGGCACATGGGCCGAGGATCAAAGAAATTTGAGGGATAACACCAGATGAGCGAGTGTTAAGGCGGAAGATTTTGCCGTAGCCGTTGAGCGAGGCAACACCTTCTTGGATACGAGCTCCACCTGAATCATTGATACCAATAAGAGGAATACCTGACTTAAGCGCGAAGTCCGCAATCTTGACGATCTTTTCCGCGTGGACTTCGCCAAGGGAGCCACCAAAGACTGTGAAGTCCTGTGAGTACAAAGCAATAGGACGACCATCGACTGTTGCGGTTCCAATAACAACTCCGTCGCCGTAAGGGCGGTTATCTTCCATGCCAAAACCATGTGCGCGATGTCGTGCAAACTCATCAATCTCGGTAAAAGAATCTGGATCTACGAGCATCTCGATGCGTTCGCGCGCCGTCTTCTTGCCCTTGGCATGTTGCTTCTCAACCGCGCGGGCAGATCCTGCATGGACGGCTTCATCAATTCGAGCGCGGAGGTCGTCAATTTTTCCGGCGGTGGTATGTAGATCGTGGCTCATGCGCTTAAGGTACTAGTCGTGAGTACAGATGCGCCAAGAGCGCCACTAGATAAGAACGCTATATCGCAGGAAATCTCGCGGTACTGGCGGGTAAGCGTGGTTGAAGTCACCGGCTCTACTCAAGATGATTTATTCGAACTTGCAAGTAATGGTGGAGCAATTCCGAAAACGATTCTCGCGAGTGAATTTCAAAGCAACGGGCGCGGTCGCTTAGATCGCTCATTTGAAGCGGCTCCGCATTCTGCGCTGACATTTTCAATCTATATTGAACCAAAAGTTGAGAAAGAAGAGTGGTCATTCTTAACTTTACTCGCAGGCTTGAGTGTTCATGAAGCGCTTCATGCTCTTGATACACAGACACTTATAGGAATTAAGTGGCCGAATGATTTATTAATTGGCGATAAAAAATTTGCCGGAATGATTGCGCAAGCAACAGCCAAGGGAGTTGTGCTCGGAATCGGACTCAATGTTGGCATGACTCAAGGGGAATTGCCTGTTGATACGGCAACATCTCTTGCTATCGAAGGATTTGCAGAGCTAAATCGCAATGTAATCCTCGCTGCAATTATCAACCACTTCGAAATAAACCTCGAGATGTGGGAGAACGATAAGAGTTTCCGTGCTGAGTACCGCAGCGCATCTGTCACAATCGGAAAAGATGTTGAAGTCACCCTCCCAGGCGGTAAAACAATCAATTCTCGTTCAGTTGATATCTCATATTCTGGGGGCCTCCTGCTTGAAGATGGCTCTGAAGTAACAGTGGGGGATGTAGTTCATCTACGATAAGCCGGTGAGCGATCGCTTCCCAACCGTCGGCGTTATTGGCGCTGGCCAGCTTGCTCGAATGATGATTTCTCCAGCCACCGCTCTTGGTGTTGATTTACTCTTGTTCGCATCGGACTCCAAAGACTCTGCAGCACAAATCAATAACCATGTGATTGGCGATTACACCAATCTTGCTCAGGTTCTCGAGTTCGCTAAGAAAGTTGATGTAGTTACCTTTGAACATGAGCTGATTCCGCTCTCAGTGATTAAAGGCTTAGAAGCTGAGGGCATCAAGGTTTATCCGCCATCTTCGGCTTTTATATATTCACAAGATAAAGCTGCGATGCGCCAGAAGCTTTCTGCATTTCCTGCTCCACTTTCGCAAGTTATTTCAGAACCATCTGCCGTCACGGAATTTCCTGTCATCGCAAAGGCAATCAGCGGTGGTTATGACGGCCGTGGCGTTTGGAAAATCAAGACAGAGGTGGAACTTCAGGAAATTCTTAGCCACACATCACCACTTCTCATCGAAGAACTTATTGACTTTGATGTGGAAATTTCTGTGATGGTCGCTCGTTCAGCACATAGTCAGGCCACCTCCTGGGCACCGGTAGAAACAGTTCAAGAAGATGGAATCTGCACACTCACCATCACGCCGGCACAGAAAATTTCACCACAGGTGGCAGAGCAAGCACAGAAAATCGCTTTGGAGATCGCACAGACAGTTGGCGTCGTTGGCGTGATGGCAGTCGAGATGTTTGTTAAAGGCGAGAACATCTACATCAACGAACTTGCGATGCGCCCACACAATTCTGGCCATTGGTCGATTGAAGGTTCGGTGACTTCTCAATTCGAACAACACCTTCGCGCAATTCTTGATCTTCCACTTGGCAGTCCTGCAATGAACCACAAGTTCGCAGTGATGGGCAATGTCTTAGGTGGAGATAAGACAGATATGTATCGCCCTTACCTTCATCTCATGGCGCGCACGCCAAGCCTGCACTTCCATCAATATAAGAAGGAAGTGCGCAAGGGACGCAAGATTGGCCACGTCACAGCCTGTGGTGATGACCTCCTACACTTAGCCCAAGAGGTGCAGCATGCACGCGACTACATGAGCGGAGTGATCGATGAGTGACGTTGCAATCATCATGGGATCAGATTCTGATTGGCCTGTAATGGAAGAAGCCGCAAAGGCTCTCGATGGCTTCGGAATTTCATACACAGCAGATGTTGTCTCAGCTCACCGCATGCCAGAAGAGATGGTTGATTTCGCAAAGACTGCTGCATCAAAGGGATACAAGGTAATCATCGCTGGCGCAGGCGGAGCAGCTCACCTTCCAGGAATGGTCGCTTCCCTTACAACTCTTCCCGTTATCGGTGTTCCTGTTTCATTGAAAAACCTTGAAGGCATGGATTCATTACTTTCAATAGTTCAGATGCCAGGTGGAATCCCTGTTGCAACTGTTGGCATCGATAACGCAAAGAATGCTGGAATCCTCGCAGCTCGCATCATCGGTTCATCAGATGCAACTGTTGCAAAGAAAATTGAAGAACAGCTTGCAACTCTCTCTGAAGAGGCAAAAGCAAAGGGCGCCCAATTGAGCGCCCGTCGTAGTGCACATACTTCTGATTAAGCAGAGCCATTCCCGAAAATTTAGATAATTTACACTCCAATTAGGGATTGCCAGATTTAAAGTTTTTTGAAATTTGCCTACCTTTATCGACGTTTAATCAAAACGTACAGAGTTAGGAGATGAAATGTTTTGGAAAATTATAGAAGCAGGCCTTTATGTAACAGCCGTAGTAGGTATTTTTACAGCGACAACTCCGGCTGCATTAGTTACAGCTACCCTGGTGGCGGGATTTGGCTCCATGACCTATGGCAGAGCCTTGAGAGATTAAAAGAATTAATGCTAGTCCTTGAAAATGTTTCTAAGAGTTATGGATCTAAGAAAGTCCTCGATGGATTATCACTGGAATTGAGAAGGGGAGAGATAGTTGGTTTTGTCGGACTCAATGGGAGTGGGAAGACGACCACAATGCGTTGTATTTTAGGGATCGCCGCAATAGGCAGTGGTTCAGTCAACATTTTGCATGACTCTGGAGAGAAAGCTCCAGTCCAGAAAAAAGATTTTGGATATATGCCGGAGGAGCGAGGTCTTTTCCAGAATGAGACCGTGGAAGAGAATTTGAAGTACTTGGGTGAACTAAGGGGGCTATCTCGCCGGAGCCTTGAAGCGCGAATCAAAATGCTTCTTGAAGATTTTGAGATAGGTGACTTATACCATTCAAAATTAAAAAATCTCAGTCTGGGAAATCAGCAAAGAATTCAGCTCATTGCAACAATTGTGCATAACCCCCATTACCTATTACTGGATGAACCATTTAACGGATTAGATCCCCGAGGCACAGTTCAAGTCACACGGTACTTGCAAGAAATGGCGAAAAATGGCACGGGGATACTTTTTTCATCTCACATATTGGGGCATGTGAAATACATTTGCGATAGAGCAATTGTGCTTAGTAACGGAAAAATTGAAATGAGTTTCATCAAAAATAATGATTTACAAAGTATGGACGGCCAATCATTGACAGACTTCTATTTTGAAAAGGTAATTAATGAACAAGACTGACATTTACCTCGTTGCGCGGCGTGAGATGAGTGTGAGATTGAAATCAAAACCAGTTTTGTTTTCTTCAATTCTCTTTCTTTGCCTAGCGATTATGGCACCGATGTTCAATTCATTTCAGGTGAGTGATAGAGGTATTGAAAAGATTTCGGCAGTTGTAGAGGGGAATAATCTCAGATATAAATTAATAACTAACGGCTTGCTTACGCCGAAGGCTAGAGAAATAGGCTTCAAAATCTCACTGAGCAAAAGGAAAATTATATCTGCTGATCGAAAGTTCCTAGAAAAGAGTCAGGAAGTATTAATTTTCGCGAGGGATTCTGGATTTTCAGTGATTGCATCAGAAAGTTTAAATCCTAATGGTCTAAATTTCATTGTTGCAACATTACGAGAAATTCGAGTAAATGAATACCTAAGTTCACTAGGCTTGAAATACGCCGATTATTCATCCTTGGTAATGCCAAAAATTCAGATACTTAGCAGTGAAATTCAAAAAAATAAGGAAGATAAGAAGAATACAGCCACTCTCTTAATCATATTCCTCTACTCTCTTATTTCCATCTCTAGCGGATTCTTATCAATGTCAATTATTGAGGAGAAATCATCTAAGGTAATAGAAGTTATCTTGAATTCAACTTCTATAAAATCACTCTTTTATGGAAAAGTGTTAGGAGTTATGACTTTCGCACTTGTTCAGTTTTCCCTTACGGCATTAGCATTCTATGTTTCCTCTTATTTGAATGGAAGTACTCTCCAAATCAGTTTGTCGATTCTTGAGAGCCTTGTATTTTTTCTGTGGGTTTTAATTTCATTGTCGACCTATGCGTTTGTATACGGAGGCATCAGTGCTCTTGTCTCTAGATCCGAGGATATGGGAGCAGTGCAGGGACCTCTGGGTCTAATTTTGATATCTTCCCTCTACTTAAGTGTTTACATCATAAATTCATCGTCAACATCAATCTCAAACTGGTTGATTTATGTTCCGCTCCTGAATTTACTAGTAATCCCAGCGGCAAATGTCGTCGGAGCACTGACAGGAGTAGAAGTAGTTGCGAGCTCTGTCGTGGTGATTCTTATTCTTGTTACATTAATGCTCTTGATGACGAAACTTTATGAAACTTATATACTTCGAAAAGGTACAAACAATTTTTTCTCAACAATTTTCACTATTTTCCGTAGAGCAGAAAGGTCGTCGACATGAAGTCGAATGACAAAAATCCATATGAATTTATAAGAAGCATTCAAAAACCCTTTCACATATTTTTAGTGGTTTTTGTTGCTACTGTGATAATCATTCAATATAGGGTAGGTACAGATGTAGTTGACAAGATAAGTCACATTTTAATTCTGGTGGCTCTTGTTGTTCAAGTTATTTTTAATCTACTTTATCGCAAGTTTAGAAAACTTTACACAAAAGATAATTAAGTATTCGACAAGAGTGTTCATTCAATAGTTGATACAGAATATCTAGTCAGTACGACCCAGTGCATGAACGCGCCAGCCAGCGTTGCGCCAGAGGTTGCGATCGAGCATATTGCGACCGTCGATAAGAAATTTTGACTTCACGAGCTGACCGATAACAGATGGATCAAGTTCGCGATATTCCTTCCACTCAGTCAAGTGCAAGATTGCATCTGCGCCTTTCACTGCATCGACAACCTTTTCTGCATAGTCGAGGTTAGGGAAGCGCTTACGTGCAGGTTCAATGCCCTTTGGATCATGAACAACAACCTGTGCGCCAGCTGCAGAAAGCTGAGCTGCAATATCGAGCGCTGGGGAGTCACGCACATCATCACTATCTGGCTTAAATGTCGCGCCAAGAACAGCGATCTTGTACTGAGTGAGATCTTCTGAAAGATCCGCACGAACAACATCGATCACGCGCTGACGTGCACGAAGGTTGATGTTGTCGATTTCGCGTAGGAACTCAAGTGCCTGATCTGCGCCGAGTTCTTGTGCGCGTGCCATAAATGCACGAATATCTTTTGGAAGGCATCCTCCACCGAAACCGATACCTGCCTGCAAGAAACGGTTACCGATACGTGGGTCGTAGCCAATTGCCTTTGCAAGAACAGTGACATCGCCGCCTGCTGCTTCGCAGACTTCAGCCATCGCATTGATAAATGAAATCTTTGTTGCAAGGAATGAGTTCGCTGCAACTTTAACTAGTTCTGCGGTTGGAAGGTCTGCGCGAATCCACGGAGTGCCAAGAGCAATAACTGGCTCGTAGACCTCTTTAAGGATTTCTTCAGCGCGATCATTTGCAACGCCAACGACGAGACGGTTAGGTGTCAAAGTATCTTCAACTGCAAAACCTTCACGGAGGAACTCTGGGTTCCATGCAAGGTCTGCTTGGGGAGCGTGCTCTGCTAAGTATTCACGAAGTGCTTGCGCTGTTCCAACCGGAACAGTTGATTTACCGACAACGAGTGCGCCTTCCTTAAGGTGAGGTGCAATCGCTGCAACTGATCCCTTGACGTATGTGAGGTCAGCAGCAAGTCCATCCTTGCTCTGAGGAGTACCGACGCAGATGAAGTGAACATCGGCATCGGCAACAGCAGAGAAATCTGTGGTGAATGAGAGGCGACCTGTCTTCATCTCTTCTGCAAGCAAGGTATCAAGACCTGGTTCGTAGAAAGGAAGCTCACCCTTTGAGAGGAGCTCAACCTTGTGAGGATCGGTATCGATTCCAACTACATCGAAACCGAGTGAGGACATACATGCAGCGTGTGTTGCGCCTAGGTAGCCGCAACCGATGACTGAGAGCTTTAACTTCATGCCCGCGAGTCTATTGCAGTTACTTTATTTATTTGCAGCGCAGGGATTAACGGCCGCTGTTTGTGTCTTAAATTTATCGATTGTTGTGCTGGAAGGCGAGGCCTTTGGTGATGCAGATGACTTTTTAGAGACCACTGTATCCACGAGGGCGGTGTCGTTCTTGATGCGGTTC
>JBJTMX010000100.1:0-7200 GCA_046070745.1 Candidatus Planktophila sp. | reverse complement strand
GACCGTCAGCCCGGCTTTGTATGTTGCGTGCGGCATATCTGGTGCAATCCAGCACCGCGCAGGTATGCAGACTTCAAAGACCATCGTTGTCATCAATAAGGATCCAGAGGCGCCACTCTTTGAAATCGCAGATTTCGGCGTTGTAGGCGACCTCTTTGCCGTCCTTCCTGCTGCAACTGAAGGGGTAAAGGCCCGTAGGGCCTAAGTCTGCTCTTCAATCTAGACTGCTCTCTGTGAGCATCTACCTCGATCATGCGGCGACTACGCCGATGAACCCTGCCGCAATTGAGGCGCTCTCCACAGCTCTTGCAATTATTGGCAACCCATCATCGCTTCATGCCGATGGTCGCGCCGTTCGCAAATATGTCGAAGATGCGCGAGATGTTCTTGCAAAGAGCATTGGATGCGCAGCAACTGAAATTATCTTTACTGGCTCAGGCACAGAGGCAAATAACATCGCAGTCAAAGGTATTTATTGGCAGCGCAACTCTGAAAAGTCTCGTCCAGTCATCATTACAAGTGCAATCGAACACCAAGCAGTTCTAGAACCAGCCCAGTGGTTGGCATCCCATGAAGGCGCGCAGCACATCACGATTCCTGTCACAGAAGATGGCGTTATCTCATTGGATGCTTTGCAATTACTCATTGATGAGCACGGAGATTCGATTGCTCTTATTTCAGTGATGCATAGCAACAATGAAACTGGTGTGATTCAGCCAGTTGCCGATGTTGTTGAAATTGCTGGAGATATTCCAGTGCACACTGATGCGATTCAATCGTGGAATAAAGTTGAATTTAACTTTATGGAACTCGGACTCTTCGCAGCTTCCTTAAGCGGACATAAAGTCGGAGGACCAATCGGAATCGGAATCCTTGTATTGCATCGCGGCATCGATATTCCGGCGCTCATTCATGGCGGGGGACAAGAACGCGAAATCCGCAGTGGAACCGTCAATGCTCCGTCGATCGTGGCACTCGCTGCAGCGATTACCAAGAGCACCTACTCATCGCATGATGTTGCCGCACTGCGACATTCGTTTGAACGTGCAATCACGCGAGTAATTCCCGATGCCACAATCAACGGCGCAGGCGCTGATCGCCTCCCTGGAATTTCAAGTGTCACCATCCCAGGAGCTCTCAATGAAACGCTGCTCCTACTTCTCGATGGTCAATCTATTTCATGTTCGACGGGCGCTGCATGCACTGCAGGCGTTCATCGCCCGAGCCATGTGCTTGAGGCTATGGGTCTTGATGACGATGCAGTGATGTCTACATTACGTTTTTCATTCGGTTCAACGACCACTCAATCAGAAATTGATTCTGTCATTGCAGCGCTTCCAGAAGTTGTATCAAGAGCTCGGAGCGCGCGATGAGACTTATTGCTGCGATGTCAGGAGGAGTAGATTCTGCAGTAGCTGCAGCGCGCGCTGTTGAAGAAGGCCATGAAGTAATAGGTGTTCACCTTGCACTCTCATCTAATCCGCAGAAGTACCGCAGCGGTGCACGTGGCTGTTGCACAATCGAAGATTCTCACGATGCACGCCGCGCAGCCGATGTAATTGGTATTCCTTTTTATATCTGGGATATGGCAGAAGAGTTCCACGAGAACGTCGTTGAAAACTTTATGTCAGAGTACAAATCCGGGCGCACACCAAATCCATGTCTTCGATGCAATGAGAAGATTAAATTTGCAGCTGTTCTCGATCGCGCAAAGAATATGGGCTTTGACGGCGTAATTACTGGCCACTACGCCCGCACATTCGATACTCCAGAAGGCAAGACACTACATCGCGCAATTGATCCACTGAAAGATCAGTCATATGTATTGGCTGTTCTTAATCGCGAACAAATTAATGGCGCGATATTTCCGTTAGGCGATACTGAAAAAGTTGATATCCGCATCGAAGCAGAACGCCGTGGCCTAGCTGTTGCACAGAAGCCAGATAGCCATGACATCTGCTTTGTTCCATCTGGAGATAACGCAGGATGGCTGCGCGATCGCATGGGTAGCGAAGATGGCCCGATTGTTGATCAAGATGGAAAGCAACTCGGAACACATAAGGGTGCCTACACATACACAATTGGTCAGCGCAAAGGATTAGGTCTGACTGTTCCTACCGCTGATGGCTCACCACGTTTTGTTTTAAAGATTGAGCCAGTCTCCAACACAGTTGTCGTAGGTCCGCGCGAAGATTTAGCCGTGACTTCTATGAAGGGCGAACGCACCATTATCTGCGGGCCAGCAATCGAAGCTGGATCACACCGCGGATTCGTACAAGTACGCGCACATGGTGCACCGCTTCCAGCCTCATATTCATTTGATGGTGAATTCCTTTCGGCACAATTGGATGAACCCCTCCTTGGTTTGGCGACAGGACAAGCGATGGTTATCTACGATGGCGATCGCGTGGTGGCATCTGCAACGATTTGCGAGACTGCATGACAAACGAAGCACGCCATCGCATCACCGAACTCACTCAAGAGATTCGCGACCATCAATTTAAGTATTATGTTCTTGATGCTCCAACCATTACTGACGCACAATTCGACAAGTTACTCAAAGAGCTTGGCGCACTTGAGGCGAAGCACCCAGAACTACTAGAACCAGATTCACCATCACTGGGTGTCGGTGGGGGATTCGCAACATCGTTTGCCCAACACAATCACATCGAAAAGATGATGAGCCTCGATAACGTCTTTGATGCAGATGAACTCAATACCTGGTTTGACCGCGTAGAGAAAGAATCACCTTCTCCACAATACTTATGTGAGCTTAAGGTCGATGGACTTGCGATCAATCTTCTCTATGAAAATGGTCAGTTAGTTCGCGGCCTGACTCGTGGAAATGGCGTCACGGGTGAAGATGTCACACTCAATGTAAAAACGATCATGGGCCTGCCACATTCTCTCACTGGTAAGAAAGTTCCCGCACAGATTGAAGTCCGCGGAGAAGTCTTCTTCCCTGTTGCAGCCTTTAATCAATTGAACGAAGAGCTCGAAGAAGCAGGTAAGGCGCTCTTTGCTAATCCACGAAATTCGGCTGCAGGTTCACTTCGCCAGAAAGATCCGCGAGTGACAGCTTCCCGCCCATTGAGCGTTGTGGTGCATGGTGTTGGAGCAAATGATGGTCTTGCATTTAAGAACCAATCAGATGCTTATGCCGAACTTAAGAAGCTTGGTTTACCAACCTCGGCTCGCTTTAAAGTATGTGGCACTCGTGCCGAAGTTCATGAATTTATTGAGTACTACAACGAACATCGCCACGATGTTGAACATGAGATCGATGGCGTTGTTATCAAAGTTGATTCGATTGCAGAGCAGCGCAAACTTGGATTTACATCTCGTGCACCTAAGTGGGCAATTGCTTATAAGTACCCACCCGAGGAGGTCACAACAAAATTATTGGATATCAAGGTGAGCGTTGGCCGTACAGGTCGCGTCACGCCATTTGCATTTATGGAGCCAGTCAAAGTTGCTGGTTCAACAGTTACCAATGCGACTCTGCACAATCAGGAAGAGATTGAGCGCAAGGGCGTGTTAATTGGTGACACTGTCATCATTCGTAAAGCTGGTGATGTTATTCCTGAAGTTCTCGGGCCAGTGCTCGATAACCGCACAGGTAAAGAGAAGAAGTTTGTTATGCCAACTCACTGCCCTGAATGCGGTTCAGCGCTTAAGGCAATTACTGAAGGCGATGTAGATATTCGTTGCACCAACCAACGTAGTTGTCCTGCGCAATTGCGTGAGCGCATTTTCTATATCGGATCTCGTGCTGCCCTTGATATTGACGTCCTTGGTTTAGAAGCTGCGATTGCAATGCTTGCAGACAAGATCATCGAAGATGAAGGCGACCTCTTCGATCTGACTGAGGATAAGTTGTTGAAGTCTGCATTCTTTACGAAGAAGGATGGAACTCCAGGTAAGAACGTTGAGAAGTTGTTGGCAGCACTAGAGGAAGCAAAGACTCGTCCACTCTGGCGCACAATCGTTGCTCTTTCGATTCGCCACGTTGGTCCCACTGCTGCACAAGCACTTGCTGCTCGTTTGGGTTCAATGGATGCAATTGCACAAGCAAACGTTGAGGAACTTGCAGATATCGATGGCGTTGGTGGAGTAATCGCAGAATCCATTGTTGAATGGTTTAGCGTCGATTGGCATCAAGCGATTGTGAAGAAGTGGGCTGCAGCAGGAGTTGCCATGCAGAACGTTGTGGGTGAGGCAAAGCCACAAACTTTGGCCGGACTTACATTGGTTGTTACAGGCGGACTTGAGAACTTCACTCGCGATTCGATCGCCGAGGCAATCACCGCCCATGGAGGTAAGCCATCGTCGTCTGTATCAAAGAAGACCAACTATGTGCTCGTAGGAAGCGACCCTGGTTCGAAGCTGGCCAAGGCTCAAGAATTAGGCGTAACAATCATCGATGAAGCGAAGTTCTTAGAACTTCTCGCAGGTAAGTAGTAACCTTCCACCATGTTTATTCTCAGTGAAACAACTCGTGAACTTCCAATTCCACCAGTTGCATTCGGCATCACAGCATTCGCCGTCTTTAGCTTCCTGCTCTACATCGTACTTCGCTTCGACAAGTAAGAGCCTCTCTTGAAACTCGGCCTCTATGGCGGAACATTTGATCCGATTCATAACGGCCACTTGCATGTCATCATTCAACTTCTACATCGTGGTGTTGTCGACCGGATCCTTGTAATACCTGCCGGCGAGCCGCGGCTTCGCGAAAATGCACCAGTTGCAAGTGGCGCCGATCGTCGCGCAATGTGCCAGTTGGCAATCAACGATTTGCCGGCCGTGATTCGCAGCAAAGTTGAAGTCAATCCCATTGAAATCCTGCGAATGGGTCCTAGCTACACAATAGATACCGTTGAAGCAGTTGCTCACACTTATCCTGATGATCAAATTGTTCTCATTGTTGGTTCAGATGCCGCTGCAAAGCTAGATCAATGGCATCGAGTCGACGAGCTAATGAAGTTGGTGACGCTCGAAGTCATTGCGCGCCCAGGCAGTATCGCCAATCTTGCGCGTGATATCGATGCAATTGATCTCTCTGCAACCCAAGTACGATTACACCAGTCAGATCAGCTATCGCCATCTGTCGCCGCCTATATCAAGGAGCACAACCTTTATGTCAGCTAGCCCAAGCACAATCGCCCATACACAGATTGCCGCACAAGCTGCTGCCGATAAGTTTGGAACAGAGATGGTCGCTCTCGATCTCTCGGAGCAAGCCGTTCTCTCTGAGGTATTCCTTATTGTTACAGCGCAGAATGTTCGCCAAGTTTCGGCTATCTCTGACTTTGTAGAAGAGAAGTTGCGCCTTGCAGGAGATAAGCCACTTCGCCGCGAAATCAGTGAAGAGTGGGCGCTCCTCGATTACTCAGATCTCGTGGTTCACATTCAGAGCAAAACACTTCGTAGCTACTACATGCTCGATCGTTTATGGAATGACTGCCCAACTATCGAATTAGATATTAAGGAACCATCTGAAGAGGCTGTTGGGGAGTAATCACAATGGCAAACACAATTATCTTGTGGCGCCACGGCCAAACCGATTGGAACGTCCAGAATAAGTTTCAAGGACATACCGATATTCCCTTGAACTCAGTGGGTGAATACCAAGTCAAGCATGCTGCTCGACTTGTTGTTGATATGAAGCCAACTGCAATCATTTCCAGCGATTTAATTCGTGCGCAGAAAACTGCGCAAGCTCTCGCTGATATCAACGGACTTCCGATTCATGTTGATGCTCGACTTCGCGAAACCAATTGCGGAAATTGGGAAGGCCTTACAGGCGATGAGATTCGAGCGATTGATCACGACAATCTGAAGGAGTGGTCTCTCGGTGGCGACAATCCTGCAGGTGGAATTGGTGATCGTCGAAGCGAGGTCGGTGCACGCGCGCAAGCTGCGATCGAAGATTTCTTAAGCGGGAAAGATGGCCAGACACTTATCGTTGCCACCCATGGCGGAACTGCTCGCGCCATTATTGGCTCCTACCTGGAACTTCCAATTCCGTACTGGTCGAAAATTGGTGGTCTCTCCAATGCATCGTGGTCTGTCTTATCGCACTCACCAAAAGGTTGGTTGCTCACAGAACACAATGCGGGATCAATTCCAGAGACTGTGCTGGGCCAAGACGGAGAAGCAGTCGTCCCAGATTCGATACGGTAATATTCCAACACATCGTTTAAGCGACGGGGATATGGCGCAATTGGTAGCGCGCTTCCATGGCATGGAAGAGGTTAGGGGTTCGATTCCCCTTATCTCCACACGGTAAGATTCACGCATGACCACAGAACCTCAGGAACACGCGGCATACGACTTTGCCTACGTCCAAGAGAAGTGGCTTCCAATCTGGGACCAACTCGAACCATTTAAATCTGGACGCGCCGATGACCCACGCCCCAAGAAGTACGTTCTCGATATGTTCCCTTATCCATCGGGTGACCTGCATATGGGACATGCGGAGGCTTATGCCCTTGGCGATGTCATCGCTCGTTACTGGATTCAAAAAGGTTTTAACGTTCTCCACCCAATCGGGTGGGATGCATTTGGTCTTCCTGCAGAAAATGCAGCAATTAAGCGCAATGCAGATCCTCGCGAATGGACCTACGAGAACATCGCAGTGCAAAAGTCATCGATGCGCCGCTATGCATGTTCCTTCGACTGGGATCGTGTATTCAACACATGCGACCCTGAGTACTACAAGTGGAACCAATGGCTCTTTATCGAACTTCACAAGCGTGGGCTGGCGTATCGCAAGGATTCAGCAGTTAACTGGTGCCCAGGGTGCCAGACGGTTCTTGCCAACGAGCAGGTAGTTGCAGGTCTCTGCGAGCGTTGTGATAGCGCTGTTACAAAGAAGAAATTAAATCAGTGGTACTTCAAGATCACAGATTACGCGGATCGTTTGCTCGATGATATGGAACAACTCGAGGGCAAGTGGCCTGAGAAGGTTCTTCAGATGCAGCGCAACTGGATTGGTCGCTCACAAGGCGCCAATGTTCAGTTTGAAATCGAAGGTCGCAAAGACCCTGTCACGATTTACACAACTCGTCCCGACACTTTGTACGGTGCAACATTCATGGTGGTAGCAGCAGACTCTGCACTCGCTGCAGAGCTAGTAGCAGGATCGCCAGTTGAAGCAGAGTTCAATACCTATCTTGAATCAGTAAAGGCGGCATCAGA
>JBJTMX010000099.1:0-13081 GCA_046070745.1 Candidatus Planktophila sp. | reverse complement strand
GGAGTTTGCTGCAACATGATTTCAGAGACAAGTACGCCCCATGCATCAGTCCTTCGCCACGGAAGATCTCGCTTATTCTTTTTAAACCAAGCGATGATGGTTTTCTCATACATATTAGTCAGCGTTGATCTTTACTCGCGCGATTGCTTGGTCAAGACGTGAGACCTCAACGATCTCCATGCCCGCAATTTTCACATCCGAGCCTGTTGGAACAAGTGCGCGTTTGAATCCAAGGCGATGCGCCTCAGCTAAGCGACGAGATACACCGCTGACTTTACGAATTTCACCCGCAAGACCAACTTCACCGATTGCAACTAGGTCAGCAGGAAGAGCTAAACCTTTTGCCGCAGATGCGACAGCGAGAGCCAAAGCTAAATCTGCAGCAGGCTCGGTCATCTTCATTCCACCAACAGTTGCTGCGTAAACATCTCGACCGCCTACGCGTACATGTGCACGGAGCTCAAGCACGGCTAAAGTCATTGAAGTACGGGCAGAATCGAGACCGCTCACCACGCGACGAGCGTTACCGAAATCGTTTTCACGACCTGCGCTAACGAGCGCCTGAATCTCTGCAAGAAGTGGACGGCGACCTTCCAAAGTAACAGTGACGCACGTACCTGGCACAGGTTCAGCGTGACGAGAGGTGAAGAGTCCAGTTGGGTCGAGGACAGATTCGATTCCGGAATCACTCAAGTCAAAGCAACCCACTTCATCACTTGCACCAAAGCGATTCTTGATTGCACGAATGAGGCGAAGGCGTGAGTGACGCTCGCCCTCAAACTGAAGGACAACGTCAACGATATGCTCGAGAAGACGAGGACCTGCGATAGATCCATCTTTCGTCACATGTCCTACTAGAAGCAGAGTGATATCTCGATCTTTACAGATACGAATAAGTGCACCCGCAACTTCACGCACTTGAGTTACTCCACCAGGGGCACCATCTACATTTGATGAGCCAATAGTTTGAATCGAGTCGATAATAAGAAGTTCTGGCTTCACGGTATCGATGTGAGAGATCACTGCACCAAGATCTGTCTCGGATGCTAAAAACAAATTGGGGTCAATTGCTTTGATGCGTTCTGCGCGAAGTCGAACTTGTGACGCTGACTCTTCACCACTGATATACAAGACGGGAATTGATTTATTTGCTGTCTGCGCCGCAACAGATAACAAGAGCGTTGACTTTCCGACGCCTGGTTCACCAGCGAGCAAGATTGCAGCCCCCGGAACAAGCCCTCCGCCTAAAACGCGATCGAGCTCTGAGACACCTGTTGCACGTGCATGTGCTGCAGATAAATCAACATCGCCGATAGCAGTGGCTTTAGCTGAGATTGGACCTGCTTGAAGAGATAACTTCTTTGGTGCACCGAGTTCTTCGACTGTGCCCCATGCTTGGCATTCACCGCAGCGACCAACCCATTTCTGGGATGTCCATCCGCACTCAACGCAGCGGAATGGATCCTTTTCGACTTTAGCCATGCAGGTAGATTACTTGTTTGCTCCGACAGTTGCTGGGTGCTGAATTACATAGAGTGGAAGCGACTTTGACTGCGCTTCACGGATACCTGCCATGCGGCGATCGCAGTGCTCGGCCAAGATTGTATAGGCATCGTCACCCATCAACTTCTGAAGCTCAGCCTTATTTGAGATATAGACAGGCTGCTTACCGACATGAGCTTCTGTATTACTTGTGCAGTACCAATCGAAATCTTCTCCGCCATCGCCCCATGCCAAGCGCTCGTACTCACCGAGAACAGTGATTGAGTATTCGCGTTCGCCGACTTCGCGAGTTTCATAGCTACGACGAAGTGGTAATTGCCAGCAAACATCTGGCTTTGTATCTACAAAGTGCATATCGCGCTTCTGCGCAAGGTGGTGAAGTACGCAACCAAATGAACCGGTAAATCCATCAGCCTCGTAACCCTTACGGTTTAGGAAAATACATGCGCCATCGACAGTGCGAGTTTTGCGCTCGTCATCCTCGTCGGTATCTGTAATGCGAAGTTTTCCACCAGGCTTCTTTGGGCGAGCTTCGCTATAGAACTGCCACATATCTGGCGTTAAGAATTCAGCAGCGCGCAGAGTGCGCTCTTCATCGGCAGCATCCGAGTACATCGCACCTTCTGTGCAACATCCATCATTGGGGCGATCGGCAAAGACACCTTTGCAGCCATCTCCATAGATACATGACCAATTAGATGTGAGCCAGGTGAGGTCGCACTTAAAGATTTCTTCTTCGTTATTTGGATCCGAAAACTCAATCCAGTCACGTGCGAAACCTGCTTTAACCTCAGACATAGGACGAGAGCCTACGCGTACTCTTACGCCATGGCTAATCACATTGGCGTAATCGGTGCGGGTGTAATGGGTGAAGCGCTGATTGCAGCACTTATTCGCAGCGGCATCAATCCCGCCGAAATTTCCTTTGCTGAAAAGCGCGATGAGCGAGCTGCAGAACTAACTGCGCGTTATTCAATTGTTCATAAGGACTTGGCAACGGTCGCCTCTTCAAGCCAGACCCTTCTTCTCGTTGTAAAGCCACAAGATATGCAGGCAACCCTTGCGGATCTCTCAACGCATATTTCCCCCGAGTGCCTTGTCATTTCATTTGCAGCAGGTAAAACCATTGCATCGATTTCCGGCGGACTTGGTTCTGCCAACCCAATTATTCGAGTCATGCCAAATACTCCAGCCCTTATAGGTAAAGGCGCATCGGGATATTCATTGGGCGTTGGAGTCACTGAAGCACAGAAGAGCTTTGTTAAAGAATTTCTCGACGCAACAGGTAAGGTAATTGAAGTCCCTGAGTCACTTCAAGATTCAGTTACAGCAACAAGTGGATCAGGACCTGCCTACTTCTTTGCATTTGTTGAGGCGATGGTCGATGGAGCTGTGGCACTTGGCTTATCCCGCGAAGACGCAACGACTCTAACGATTCAAACGATTGTGGGAGCTGCAGCTATGTTGGCTGAGTCCGGTGATTCACCAACGACGCTTCGCGAAAAAGTTACCAGCCCTAATGGAACAACGGCAGCAGCCCTTGCATCTTTTAATAACTCAGGTCTTCAATCAATCGTTGCCGATGCAATGGCAGCAGCTTCACGGCGCTCACAAGAACTTGCTTAATATGAAGCGGTTCCTTCCTCTCGCTCTTGCTGTAATTCTTATTGCTCCACAGGCAAGTGCTGCGCCAAAGCCAATAACCCCCACCTTGGGGTCGATCTTCAGCGCACCTGTCGGAAGCGAAGGGGTAGTGCTTTCCGGTCAGAACACAGTCCTATTTCAAAACATCAACCAACTCACTGCAGATATTCAAATAACCGCGTTAGATGTAGCTCGAAATCAAATCTGGCAGCGAGTTATTGATTCTCAAGTCGATGAAATCGCCATGGCAGCCACTGTTGACCCTGCCGGAACTATCTGGCTAGCAGGTGCGGTCGCACCGCCGAAGGTGATTGAAACCGCTACCTCTGTAACGGGAATCGATAACCCCGATAACGTTGTTGTTGAAAACGTTAATGATCTTCGCCCAGATATGACAAATCTTGCGGTCTGGAAAGTTTCTCCGTCAGGTGAGCTACTTGCCACCTTTCAATCCGCCTTTAATTCTGTTCCCACTGTTACGGGCATAGCGGCAAATAACCTAGGTGTTTCGATTATCGGTACTACTGATTCTAAGCCATTCTTATCAACTCTTTCACCAGCAGGAGTTTTCGGCAAGATCCTTACTATTGGGAGTGCTAATACTGAACTCAATGCTGTTGCTCGCAGTTCAGATGGATCTACTTCAATATTCGGGTCAAGTTCGGAAACACTCGCGGGCAAAAAAGTTGCCGGTAAGCGCGATGGTATTTTAATAAAGGTTTCCAAGGCTGGTGTGATTACAGCTCTTGTACGCAGTTCAGCAATAAAAGCGCTTCGCAGTTGGGTATCTGGCGATTCCTCTCACCTGACTAGCGGACCAGTAATTGTCAGCGCAGTTACTGAGACGGCGATTACAAAATTCTCACCAACCTTTACCCCAACATGGTCCTATCGAGTGCCGAGTAGTGGACCGTCACTCTCGCTGACAGCTAATGGCAATTCATATCTGGCAGTTTCAACCAGTGGCGCAATCGCTGGGATATCACAATGGAAACCAGCAAAGCCATCGCTCTTGGTCCTGACCTTTGATAGTAAAGGCGTTGTAAAGGCCGTCACCGCCCTGCCAGGCCTAGTCAAGCCTCTGGCATTGCAGTATTCAGCAGCTCTTGGGGTACAAGGTCTGGCTTCGGCCGAGGATGGGACCGTTTCGATTTTTACCCTTGTATCGCGGTAGCCTTTGCCATCGAATTAATCCCGATTAATGATCTGGGCACTACTACTAGGAAGAGCGTGACTTATGGGTTCCGTTATCAAGAAGCGTCGCAAGCGTATGGCTAAGAAGAAGCATAAGAAGCTTCTGAAGAAGACACGTATTCAGCGCCGTAACGCGAAGTAATAGTAGCTACGGACGAAGTGCCACCAGCTGGCCTTTAATTCCAGCTACGAGGTACTTCTGATGATCAACAACAACCCAGGTGGAACTTATTCCATCTGGGTTGTTGCTTGTGGCAACAAATGAAACCTTTTTCTTCTTCGCTATATCAATAACACAGAGGCGCTCCTGGCAGTTGAGCGCAATCATTGAAGAATCTGTAGATAGATATTTCGATGGGATGCCAAAGGCATCAACAGTCGCACTGTCGATTAATGGAAGATCAGAGATGTAACTCCATCGCACATTATTTGCTTTAGGTAACGAGCTTGGGGATGAGCTGAGCCACGTTGCGAATACACCATTGAGGTTCTTACCAAGAGCGAGGTCATAACCATTAACAGGATTTACTTGAGAAGCAGCATCTAGGGTTTGATAGCTCCATCCAGTGCTTGAAAGATTTGTACGGGTCGCAACTCGAATTTCACCTGTAGTCGCATCCTTCTTCTGATTGATTGTCAAAATAGAATCGTAGAGAACATAACTCTTCTTTCCATTAAATGCTGCCTTCAAGTGAAATGCAACATCGCCAGTAGTTCGACCGTCGCTCTTGCGGTCGCCATCGACTAGCTCATATGTCCATGACTTTGCCGTAGTTGGCTTTACAGCTCCAAGCAAAATTCCTTGACTCTCATCACGATAGAACACCTGTACGCCACCAGCTGATGCGATACACGCACTAGATACGCTGACATCAGAACCAGTGCGTACGCGGTTAGGATCTTCGTAGCTATTTACGGCTGCTCCATTTCCATCAACGATTTCATAGGAAAATTTCTTGCCGTCATATCTCGCATATCGAAGGTCAGCATCTTGCTGATCAGAGTAGAAGATATGTATAACCTGGTTCTTACCTGATCCATTGGTGCAGATTGATAGCGCGCCTTTAATCGCTGAGCGAGTTCTTCCCGCTGAGCCACCCGCGCCATCAACGGTCAGCTTCGTCCAGACTTTTCCGCTCCAGATAGCGAGTTTAAGATCACCACTTGTTTCATCGATATATGCAACTGCGGGTTGGTTATTAATCTCGGTGCTGGCAACTGTTGTTACTTCGCTTTTGTCATCAATTATTGTCTTTGCCCAACCCGCCTGAGGAGCCACGGCGTTTGTTGTGACTGGATCTGATGACCCGTTGGAGTTCGAGGCGGTAACAGAGAAGGTGTAACTCGTGCCATTCTTGAGTCCGCCAAAAGTAATGGGTGATGAAGTTGTTGACCTCACCTGATTGGTCTTGAGATTACGAACGCTATAACTGCTTATCTGCGCAGCGCGTGCGTTTGCTGGTGGGTCAAATGTGATGATTGCAGATGAATCACCGATAAGTGCGGTGACATTACGTACGGCTTGTGGCAGACCAACAGCAAGTCCTACAGGTGGTTTGCGGCGCATATCTTCCATCATCGCAAGAAGCAACGGACCTGGTTCATGGAAAATCTCACCAGCATCGAGGTTTGGGGTCATGACTGCATTCAGTCCTGACTTAGAGAAGGTTTCTTCATCTAAGTGACTTACAGAAGAGCCATCTTCATATTTGCTTGGTGTGTACATCAACGGTTTTTCTCCGCCATTTGCAGAAATGCCAAGAGAGCCTGACCAGACCAACTTACTTGTCAGCGCCTTACCAAGTTCTATTGATGGAGAGGGAAGATCAGAAAGTCGGCGCCCATCTTCTACTTGGACATATGCATCAAAGGGCGTTGGCTGTTCAATGCTTCCATAGCCGAAGAATGAATCGTAAGAATCAGTTGATAAGAACCCGAGGCCATGGCCCATCTCATGGATAAAGACTGATTCAAGATCATATTCATTGATATGCGAGAGACCGTCATTGCGCGTGTTCCACGATGCATTGGAGTTAACTTGAATAACAATTTCAGATTGATGATTGTCCAGATCTTTTCCAGCAAGTGCATTTGCAAGCGCAGATGGGTACCAAAGGCTTGAGTCAGGAGACCCATCAAATCCGGAGAAGTAGCTGCCTGGTCGTGCGCTTCCTAAGACGCCAAAAGAACCGATACGTCCCCATGTTGCATCAATTGTGATGGGAACGGAAGAAATAAAGTTTGCAGCCCATACATCGACAGCTGACTGGAAATCTTTCTTCGCCCAATCGGGAAAATTTTTGTAATTAACAACGAACTTTGATTTCGCCTCGATATGGCCAACCTTGTCACGAGGGCTCTGGGCATCCTTTGTATTGGGACCACCGTAAATATAACCCCACTGCGTCGCTTCACGCTGAAGAAAGGGTGAAAGCGCATCTGCATGGATTGGAAAGAGCGCGCCTGCTGCTAATGCGAGGGGGAGTGCGCCTTGAGTAATACGCTTCATAAGGCTGCTCATAGCGGGCAACGTTATCAGGGTGGGAGAATATAAATATGGTCACCGTTTACTCCCGCCACGGCTGTCATCTCTGCGAAGATGCTGTGAATATTCTTGAAGGACTGCGACCTGAACTCGATTTTGAATTAGAGATTATCTATATCGATGGAGACCCAGAACTTGAGAAGTTATATGGAGAACAAGTACCAGTAACTCATATTGGTGGCGAGCACCATGATTTCTGGAGGGTGGATCCAGTGCGCTTTAAATCTTCCCTTGAAAAACATCGTCAGCGTCAATAATTGTGTAGCTGTAGCCCTGCTCAGCTAAGAAGCGCTGACGGTTCTGCGCAAAGTCTTGATCAATAGTGTCGCGAGAAACAACAGAATAGAACTTTGCACCGCGACCATCGGCCTTAGGGCGAAGAACGCGACCAAGTCGTTGCGCTTCTTCCTGTCGTGAACCAAATGCACCAGATACTTGAATCGCAATAGTTGCTTCTGGCAGATCAATTGAGAAGTTCGCAACTTTTGAAACTACAAGACATGAAAGCTCGCCAGTACGAAATGCTTGGAACAATTCTTCGCGTTCTTTTTGTGGAGTTGATCCTTGAATGACTGGGCAACCAAGAGTGTCGCCAAGATCATCGAGCTGATCCAGATACTGACCGATTACAAGAATTTGTTCCTTGGAGTGCAACTTCACCAGCTCTTGAACAACATCGCGCTTTGTGCGAGTTGTTGCGCAGTAGCGATAGCGCTCTTCAGGCTCGGCAGTTGCATAGGCAAGACGTTCGGTCTCAGTCAGATTTACGCGAACCTCTATACATTCAGCAGGTGCTATATATCCCTGCGCTTCAATCTCTTTCCATGGAACATCGAAACGCTTTGGGCCGATAAGTGAGAAGACCTCACCCTCCATGCCATCTTCGCGAACCAAGGTTGCTGTTAATCCAAGGCGACGACGAGATTGAATATCAGCGGTAAAGCGGAAGATAGGCGCAGGAAGCAGGTGCACCTCGTCATAAATAATCAGACCCCAGTCATGGCTATCGAAGAGATCTAGGTGGGCGTAGACGCCATTCTTCTTCTTCGTCATCACTTGATAAGTGGCGATTGTGACTGGGCGAATCTCCTTCTTTGAGCCTGAATATTCACCTATTTCAGCCTCTGTAAGAGATGTGCGCTTAAGTAGTTCATCGCGCCACTGGCGTGCGGCGACAGTATTTGTAACGAGAATCAAAGTTGTCGCCTTTGCATGCGCCATCGCAGCTGCACCAACAATTGTCTTTCCCGCACCGCAAGGAAGAACTACAACGCCAGAACCACCATGCCAGAAACCATCAGCTGCATGTTCTTGGTACTCACGAATCTTCCAGCCATCTTGCTTCAAATCAATATGGTGCGCTTCGCCATCAACGTAACCTGCGAAATCTTCGGCTGGCCAACCAAGGCGAAGAAGTGATTGCTTGATAGCACCACGTTGGCTTGGGTGAACAGCAATAGTTTCATTATCGATGCGCACACCGAGAAGCGGTGCAATCTTCTTAGCGCGAATAACTTCTTCGAGAACTGCAGTATCCGTAGTTACAAGAATTAGCCCATGAACTGGATCTCCCTCAAGTCGAAGTCTGCCGTACCGTGACATCTGCTCTGCAACATCGATAAGCAACGCATGTGGAACTGCGTAACGCGAATATTTAATAAGAGTGTCAATAACCATCTCTGCATCATGGCCAGCAGCGCGTGCATTCCAGAGCCCTAAGTTTGTGAGGCGATAGGTATGCATATGTTCTGGTGCGCGTTCGAGCTCTGCAAAAGGTGCAATTGCGCGGCGACACTCAACTGAAAGGGGATGATCGATATCTAGTAAGAGCGTCTTATCGCTCTGAACAATGAGTGGTCCGTCGCTCATGCGAGTAATTCTTTAATAAATGCGTGCAAGAAAGCGCTACGTGGCTCAATACTTGAAAGGCTGACCCATTCGTGTGCGGCATGTGCACCGCCTCCAACTGCGCCAAGTCCATCAAGTACTCGAGCGCCAGCAGCTGCTGCAAAGTTGCCATCGCTTGCGCCGCCAACTTCGGCAGAACCAAGAGGCGCCATACCTAGTGTGCCAGCTACCTTTTCGGCAATTTCGTAAAGTTCTTGAGACGATGAAGGCTGCATTGGTGGGCGATGAAGGCCACCTGCTACCTCAATGCGAGCACCTTCGAGAGTTGGCGCGATTGATTTGATTACTGCATCGACTCGACTTAAGTCATCTTGTGAAAATGAACGCGCATCGATCTCAAGGAGTGCGAGTTCTGGAACGGTATTGATTGTTGTCCCAGCAGAGAGAAGAGTAGGAACAACTGTTGTTCCATGCTCAGCGCTTTCAAGTGCACCAAGTTGCAGGATCAAGTGCGCCACTTCAGTTGTTGCATTGATTCCGTTCTCTGGTTCTAGTCCAGCATGAGCTGCTTTCCCGTAAACAGAGATCTGGAACATCGCAGTTCCCTTGCGACCCGTCTTTACCTTGCCATCAAGAGAAGCTTCAAGAATTAAGACTGCATCCGCTGTCGATGAGAGGTCATGGATAAGCGCCTTAGACTTATGGCTCCCGATTTCTTCATCCGTTGTTGCAACGAGTGCAACATCTCCTTCAATACCTTTAAGGGCGTAGAGAGCCTGAACAAAACCAGCTTTCATATCAAAGACGCCAGGTCCTCGAACTACATCGCCTTCGATGTTCCAGAGTGGTGAGAAAGAACCGATTGGCCAGACGGTATCGAGATGAGCTAGAACTAAAACCTTTGGACGTTCGCTGCCCCACCAGAAAACAGGGCGTCCTTCGATCTCTTTGATTTGAGCAGGTGTTCCAAGAACTCGCGTTGCAATGTCGCTTGCAAGAGCAACAACACTGCGACAAGCACCGATATCTTCACTAGGAGATTCGCACTTCACCAGCGCTTCAATTGCTGCCAACATGGGGGTAAGTCTGCCGTATTCGTCGTGATTCTGGCTCGTCATAACGTTGCCACCCCTGTGATTCTAGGAATTCTAAAGGTCAATATTTCGCCTGTTGCATGATCTTTTGCCATCAATGAACCTGCGGAAATCTTCAGTGGATCGATGATGCGATGTGAAACTAGCCCGTTGTTATCTGCATAGCCAATCGAGAGCGACTTATTTGGATTATCACGCAAGTGCTTTGTGAGGAGCTCGAGAGTCTCATTCGCCGTAGTGCGAGGTAGTGAGCCAAGAGCTTCCTGAGAAATATCGCGAAGAGTGCTCTGCTTGGCGCTCGACTTTTCACCAGTGCGAATTGTGCGGACTGCAATTTCAAGAACGGCACGTTCTGGTCGATCGAATTCTCCGACGATTCGAGGCGGGCGAGCTTTTCTCTGTGCTCGTGCAATACGCGGACCTGAGAGGAGCAGACCTTGCGAATCTTCCGCGGCAGGAAGGTAACCAGCTGCGCGGAGGATGTTCATTGCATCATCTGCATCGTGGGTACAGATAAGAACTTCAGGTGCAATGCGGCGAAGCCCGAGAGCATCAACTTTCTTATCCTTCATGATCTGCGTGATAAGCGCTGTATCTTCGCAGCGAATAAATGATGAAGCATTTCCAACGCGCAACCTGCCATGCTTCTTGGAGATGTCGCCGATGAGATATTCAAGTGGCTGCGGTACCGGTGTCTTTGAAGTCTTCTTGAGGAAAGCGAGAATTTCATCTCCGGTGCGACCATGATCGAGTCCACGACGAAGTGATGCTTCACTGAATCTAAAAACAGTCGCTGCACCACGGGACTCAATATCTGCAATCAGATCTAACTCTTGTGCAACTTCATGCTCGAGAGGGCCAGGAGCAATTGCGGTGTTATCGCTCTGAATAAGTATGTGGTCAACGCTCTTTGGTAGGTCTTGATCAATTGAATCAAGATCAGCGCCTGTTAATAGTGCACTTCCATATGGAGAAAGCGCGCCCTGACCAGTGATTCCAAGCCACTCTGCTTCACGCGCAATCCACTGAACGTATTCAGCAGGGACGCCTCCTGTGCGACGATATGGAAGGTTCCATTGCGTTGCAGCTAGGAGTGATTCTGCTGACGGAGCAAGGTGTGTAGCGCTTTCCAGAAGCGAAAGAACTTTGCGACGAATAATCGATGCTGTGCTGCGATCGAGTTCTGGACCCATTGGCGCTGTGCCGAGGCCACTGAGTCGGGATGTTATTAACCATGCTGAGACAAGGTTCTCCCACTTCACAGATGCAGGTTGCGATAACCAGATATCAAAATGATGTGTAGGCAAAATGCGATCATCGGGATCGATGGTGACAAGTCCACTGATATAAGCAACTTCGATGACAAATGAAACACATTCGACTTCAACGCCAAGATGTTGCGTTATTTCTTTGAGATCGCGAACACCAAGACCACCAGACTTGAGAGCCATTGCAGGTTGTTGTCCCCAGAAATTAAGAACTTCCTCAGTCCATCGCAAAAATGTTGTGATATTTGAAATTGAAGCTTGCTGAATGTTCTTTGCATCAACTGTGCGACCTGTAAGTGCGGGTTCTTGTTGAAGAAGTTCTTTATGAACTTTATTGCCACGAAGATGCAGCGCTACTTCACGGTGAAGTACAACAGTCTGCTGATTCACTGGCGAGATAAAGCCTTGATCCATCAACCACTTCAATCCTGGATTAGGTTTTGTTACGTCAGCAACAGCGCCGCGAGATGGACCCCAGATCATTGCATCGAGAACTTTCTTTGCGGCAGGGGGAGCATCTACTAAATCTTTTAACTTAATTTTCTTAGGCGCAGGAGTGCCAAGAGATGCGATCTCATTTCCTAATATTTCGCGCACATTATTGGGTAGACGATAACCATCGTGGCCGATATAGATAAGTGCACGATCAACCAATGCAGTGAGAGCGAACTTCGCTGATTTATCAGTGTGCTGCAAGAGTTCTTTCTCGGAAAATGGTTCAGCTAATACAGCGGCAGCTTCGAGTACCTGCAACTGCCACCGGTTGAGAGAATCAACTGCGCGAACCAAACTTGGAATCGAAGATGCACGCACTGCAAGGCTTGCAATATCGGAGGGCACAGGGGACGTGAGATCGCTACGACTTTCGAAAAGGGCGAGTAGAGATGCATCATCGAGTGAGCGCAGATAATCGGCGAAGGAGCGAATTTCCATAACCTGCCTACATTAGCGGGGCAGCGCCTCTAGTGGCGAATTGAAGTTTTAGCGACGCTTGCGCGGAACTAGCAGAGTGGCAACTGCAGCCAATCTGCTGACAGCTGGGCCGAGCAAGCGATTGAGATAGCGCGCTCGACGGAAGTCGTGGATCGGCCATCCTTCAGCAAGCGCCTTGATGCGAAGGAGCGCATCGGGATTAATTGCAGATGGGTACCCCACTGCCGTTAATAGAGGAATGTCATTGTGGCTATCTGAATATGAGGCGCAATCTTCTAATTTGTATCCACGCTCTTCTGCGAGTTTCTGAATAGCAACTGCTTTCTCTGTTCCATGTAATAACTTGCCATCGAGTTCGCCTGTATAAATTCCATCCTTGATTATTACTTTGCTTCCGATTGCACCTGTTAGTCCAAGTCGTTGAGCAATGATGTTCGCCATATCTTGAGGCGCAGCTGTCACCAACCATACATCTTCGCCTCGTGTTAAATGTTCGCGAGCAATTTCGCAGGTGCGCTCCCAAAGTTTGGGTGAAACATACTCATCATAAATTTCTTCACCGAGTTTGAGAATGTCACTCACTTGATGACCACCAACAAAATCTGTTGCAGCTTTTTGGAAGCGATCGATGACTTCTTGCTTCTCGGTTCCAGTCATTCGAAAACGTAGGTTGGCGACGACAAAGCGAGAGATATCTGCCTTTGTGAAATATCCACGTTGGTACATGCCTCTTCCAAGAAAGTAGAGAGTGGACCCGCGAACGAGGGTGTTATCTACATCGAAGAAGGCTGCACGTGTGGGTGTGAGCGCCATGTCACTACCTTAACCATTGATGAGCCGCTAATAGGTGGATGAGGCCTTCCAGCGACGCTTTATGCTTATGCCATGAGTTCAACTGTGCATGTGGTTCGTCATGGCGAGGTCGAAAATCCTCAGAAGATTCTCTACGGTCGCCAACCTGGATGGCGCTTATCAGTGCGCGGACAAGAGATGGCGCAAGCTCTCGGCGAATGGTCGAAGGCAATCAATCTCGGTGCACTACACGTCTCACC
>JBJTMX010000098.1:0-29992 GCA_046070745.1 Candidatus Planktophila sp. | reverse complement strand
TTATGAGCGGAGGATGAGGGATTTGAACCCTCGATAGGTTTCCCTATACACGCTTTCCAAGCGTGCGCACTCGGCCGCTATGCGAATCCTCCCGCGCCTGGCCACGCTCACGCGCCAGCCGGACTGGCTAAGGGTAGCGGTGTGCGAAGTCAGTTCTGACACATAAGATTGCTCTCAGATCTCCGGTGCGACGACACCGTTCTGAACTCCCCCAGGGTAGGAATACAGCAAGGGTAGGGGCGCTCTGTTGGGTGCACCGGAGGTCCTATTAATAGGTAATGCATAGGTATTGAAAAGTATTGATCCTTCGTCCAACTTGAAGTGAGTTGAGTCGAAGCTATCGAAGGGTATGGCTATGAGCCTCGCGTTATATCGAAAGTATCGTCCCTCTGTATTTGCAGATGTCATCGGACAAGAACATGTGACTGTTCCACTTTCTAATGCCCTCGAATCCGGAAAAACTCACCACGCCTATCTCTTTAGCGGCCCACGTGGTTGCGGCAAAACATCTTCTGCGCGAATCATGGCGCGCTCGCTTAACTGCGAGAAAGGCCCAACACCAAATCCATGTGGCGAGTGCCAATCATGTAAAGATCTCGTTGCAAATGGTCCGGGATCACTTGATGTCATTGAAATTGATGCTGCGACCCACGGTCTTGTCGATGATGCGCGCGATCTTCGCGATAAAGCTTTCTTTGCTCCAGTCCAAAGCAAGTACAAGATTTACATCATTGACGAAGCGCATCAGTTGGGAACAGGTGCTGCCAATGCACTTCTCAAAGTTGTAGAAGAGCCACCAGCACATGTCATTTTTATCTTTGCAACCACAGAGCCAGAGAAGTTGATTTCAACAATTCGCTCTCGCACGCACCACTACCCATTCCGCTTAGTTCCACCTGGAACACTCGCTGCGCACCTCGAAAAAGTTTGCGCATCTGAAGGTGTCAAGGTGGCAAAGGGTGTTATTCCACTTGTTGTTCGGGCATCAGGTGGCTCTGTTCGTGATGCGCTCTCTGTACTTGGTCAGTTATTAGCTGGAGCAGGAAAAGATGGCGTCAGTTACGAAATCGCTGTGCAGCTCCTTGGATTTACAGATGGCGCACTCCTTGATGATGCAATGGATGCAGTTGCAGCTCGCGATGGTGCAACGTTGTTCCAGACTGTTGATCGGGTTATCGAATCAGGTCACGACCCACGTCGCTTTACACAAGATTTACTCGAACGTCTACGCGACTTGATGATTGTTGATGCTTTGCAAGCAACCAATGCCAACAGAATTCTGCGCGAACTTCCTGATGATCAACTCGAGCGCATGCGCGTTCAGGCTCAGAACATTGGTCAGGCTTCACTTTCTCGCGCTGCAGATATTGCAGCTGAAGGCTTAACTCAGATGCGCGGGGCCACTGCTCCACGTCTGATTCTTGAGCTCATCTGCGGTCGCATCCTGTTGCCTATCGGCGACAATGGCGATGCAGGTTTACTTGCACGCATCGAACGCCTTGAGCGCGTGGAAAACATTGCTCCTACAGTCTCTACTCCAGCGGCGAAGAAGGCAGAGCCCGCGAGCACTGTCGTTCCGACAGAACCTCGACTAAGTCAACCTTCTCCCGCTAAAGAAATAGATCCAGCTGACTATGTAAGCAAAGTGACAGCAGAGGCGATTCGTGCGCCCAAGGAAGATGTAAAGATTGCAGAAGCTGTCACAAAGTCTGAGCCAGTAAAGAAGATTGATTCGATTGATGTTTCAGGCCTTCGTCGCATGTGGCCTGAAGTAATTGAGAACGTCAAGAAGCGCCGTCGCCTTACATGGTCACTTCTTAGTGCAAGTGCACAGATTCTCGGTGTTGACGATAAGGCAATCACAATCGGGATTGTTAATGCTGGAGCACGTGACTCATTCTTGCGCAGCGAATCTGATGCAATTCTGCGTGATGCCTTTATTGAAATCGTTGGCCTTGATCGCAAGATTGAGGTAACTGTCGATCCAAGTATCGATACCTCTTCAACTCCTGAGGCTCGCGCACAGCGCACAACTGAATCTCCAACCGATGCAACACAGCTTTCTGGTGCAGCACTTCTTGCAGCAGAACTCGGTGCAACAGTCATTAGCGAAACGAAGCACAACTAATGTCATCAGGAATGTATGAAGGCGCGATTCAAGATCTGATAGATGCCCTTGGTCGCCTTCCAGGTATAGGACCTAAGTCTGCTCAGCGCATCGCATTTCATATCTTGCAATCAGATTCAGAAATCGCGGATTCACTTGTTGAAGCAGTTCGCACAGTTAAAGATCGTGTGAAGTTCTGCAGTGAATGCGGCAACGTCTCTGAAGAAGAACAATGTCGCATCTGCCGCGACCCACGTCGCGATCCTTCAAAGATCTGCGTTGTTGAAGAATCGAAGGACGTCATTGCAATCGAGCGCACCCGCGAATTCCGCGGCAAGTACCACGTACTTGGGGGAGCAATCAGCCCTATCGATGGCATCGGTCCCGATCAGCTTCGCATTCGCGAGTTGATGCAGCGCCTCTCTGATTCCACAATCACCGAAATCATTTTGGCGACAGATCCCAACCTTGAAGGCGAAGCAACAGCTACTTACTTAGCTCGTTTGATCAAGCCTATGGGCATCAACGTTTCACGTCTTGCATCAGGTCTTCCCGTTGGTGGAGACCTCGAATATGCCGATGAAGTCACCCTTGGTCGTGCATTCGAAGGCCGTACAAACCTATAAATCGAACTATCTCAATATATGGATTGAACACTGTTTCATATAGTGAGAAAATCCTAAATTCGGCTGGCGTGTATCTGAATACGGGTTCAGACTTATGCCATGGCGCTCATAGTTCAAAAATATGGTGGTTCTTCAGTAGCTGATGCCGAGGGCATGAAGCGCGTTGCTGCACGCATTGTGGCGACGAAGAAGGCGGGAAATCAGGTCGTTGTTGTCGTATCTGCCATGGGCGATACCACCGATGAGCTGATCGATCTTGCAAACCAAGTCAGTCCAATTCCACCAGGGCGCGAGCTCGATATGTTGCTTACTGCGGGCGAGCGAATCTCAATGGCTCTTCTCGCAATGGCAATTAACAATCTTGGTTTTGAGGCGCAATCATTTACCGGTTCACAAGCTGGCGTGATTACTGATTCAACTCACGGCAAGGCTCGCATCATCGATGTCACCCCTGGCCGTATTCGCGAAGCGATTGAGTCAGGAAATATTGCAATCGTTGCTGGCTTCCAAGGAATCTCGCAAGATACAAATGACATCACAACACTGGGTCGCGGCGGATCAGATACAACCGCTGTCGCGCTCGCTGCCGCACTTGAAGCAGATGTCTGCGAAATTTATACAGATGTTGATGGAATCTTCTCTGCAGATCCACGCAGCATTCCTGCTGCTCGCAAACTTTCAACAGTTACATATGAAGAGATGCTTGAACTCGCAGCAGCGGGTGCAAAGGTTCTTCACTTGCGTTGCGTCGAATACGCACGTCGTTACAACTTACCAATCCACGTACGTTCATCATTTTCACCACTAGAAGGAACATGGGTAGTTGAGAACCACCCAGAAGGAGGCACCATGGAGCAAGCAATCATCGCTGGCGTTGCACACGACAAGTCAGAGGCGAAGGTAACAATCGTTGGTGTCCCAGATCGCACAGGCGTTGCTGCGCGAATCTTCCAGGCACTTGCTGATAACGATCTCAACATCGACATGATTGTTCAGAACGTTTCTGCAGCTGCTACCGGCCTTACAGATATTTCATTCACACTTCCTAAGGCAGATGGCGCAGAAGCAACAACTGTTCTTAAGAAGATTCAAGGTGAAGTTGGTTTCTCTTCACTTCAGTACGACGACACAATCGGAAAGCTTTCACTCGTTGGCGCTGGAATGCGTTCACACCCAGGTGTTACAGCAACATTCTTTGCTGCAATGGCAGAAGCTGGCGTTAACATCGAAATGATTTCAACATCAGAAATCCGCATCTCTGTCATCGTCCGTGAGGGCGATCTCGAACGCGCAGCACGCGCAGCACACACTGCTTTTGGCCTTGATTCAGATCAGAACGAGGCTGTCGTATACGGAGGTACAGGACGATGAGTAAGAAGCCATCACTTGCAGTTGTAGGTGCAACAGGTGCTGTCGGCACCGTCATGCTCGGCATCTTGTCAGAGCGTCCTGATGTCTGGGGCGAAATCCGCTTGATCGCATCTGCGCGAAGTGCAGGTAAGAAGCTGATCTGCCGCGGTGAAGAACTTACAGTCGTAGCACTTTCTCCTGAGGCATTCGATGGCATCGATGTCGCAATGTTCGATGTTCCAGATGAAGTATCTGCAGAGTGGGCACCTGTTGCGGCATCACGTGGTGCAGTTGTCGTTGATAACTCTGGTGCATTCCGCATGGATGCAGATGTTCCACTGGTTGTTCCTGAAGTGAATCCACAGGATGTAATGAACCGCCCACGCGGAATTATCTCAAATCCAAATTGCACAACTCTTTCAATGATCGTTGCAATGGGTGCACTTCATAAAGAGTACGAACTCAAAGAACTCGTTGTTTCTTCATACCAGGCAGCATCCGGTGCTGGCCAAGCAGGAATCGACGCACTCCGCGCACAGATTTCAGCAGTTGCTGGATCAAACGCAGGAGATGTAGCAGGTGACGTTCGCGCACTCATTAAGGACAACGGTCCGTTCCCTGCTCCTCTGGCGATGAATGTTGTCCCATGGGCAGGTTCATTGAAGGAAGATGGTTACTCATCTGAAGAACTCAAGGTTCGCAATGAATCACGAAAGATTCTTGGTCTTCCAGGACTTAAGGTTTCAGCAACATGTGTTCGCGTACCTGTCATCACAACTCATTCATTGACAGTGCATGCAACATTTGCGAAAGAGCCTTCACGTAAGGCTGCGCAAGATATTCCTGAAAACGCAGCTGGCGTGAAGTTGGTTGATGATCCAGAAAATCACAAGTTCCCAACACCAGCAGATGTTGTCGGCACAGACCCAACATGGGTGGGCCGAGTTCGTAAGAGCATCGATGATCCAATGTCATTGGATCTCTTTGTCTGCGGAGATAACTTGCGTAAGGGTGCAGCACTCAACACAGCGCAAATCGCTGAGCTTCTCGCTGTCGAGTTCACTAAGTAGCAGCAAGTAGACTCGCGCCCATGACAATCGTGGTCGCAGGAGGAACTGGTTTAGCCGGTTCTGCCATCGTTCGCGCCTATGAGGCAGCGGGCAATGAGGTCATTGCCGTTAGCCGCAAAGTTGTCGATCTCCTCGATCGCGATGCAACCTTCAACTTCATCAAGGATGTAAAGCCATCCCTGATCGTTGATGCTGCGGCAAAGGTCGGCGGAATCGGCGCCAATAACTCGTTTCCTGTCGAATTCTTGGCAGATAACGTGCGCATCCAGAGCAACCTCATGGAGGCAGCGCACGCAGCCGATGTTGAGAAGTTCATCTTCCTTGGCTCTAGTTGCATCTATCCACGTGATTGCGCACAACCAATTAAGGAAGAGTATTTACTTACTGGCCCGCTTGAAGAGACTAACTCTGCATACGCTGTCGCAAAGATTGCAGGCATCGAGTTAATTAAATCTTTCCGCAAGGAATACGGCCGCACATGGATTTCATTGATGCCAACAAACCTGTATGGAATCAATGACAACTTCGAACTACAAGGTTCGCATGTATTGCCTGCATTTATCCGTCGCTTCGTTGAAGCAGCAGAGAAGAAGGCGCCAATCGAAACACTGTGGGGAACAGGTTCACCAAAGCGCGAGTTCTTGCACGTTGATGATCTTGCAGGAGCTGTTGTGCACCTCGGTAACAACTACAACTCATCCGAGCACATCAATATTGGTACTGGTGAAGACCTCACAATTAAGGAGCTTGCCGAATTAGTGGCAGAGCTTGCAGGATTTGAAGGCGAACTCGCGTGGGATTCATCAAAGCCAGATGGAACACCTCGTAAGGTTCTTGATGTATCTAAGGCGAAAGCACTTGGATGGGCACCACAGATTTCATTACGCGATGGAATTGCATCAACTATCGCTTGGTATAAAGATGCAACAGCAAAGGGAGAAGTACGACGATGAGCAGAAAAGTAGCCCTCATTACGGGTGTCACAGGTCAAGATGGTTCATACCTCGCAGAGTTCTTGCTTGCTAAGGGATATGAAGTACACGGCCTGATTCGTCGTTCCTCAACATTTAATACATCTCGTATCGATCACATCTATCAGGACCCACATGTAAAGAACCCACAGCTGTTCTTGCACTACGGCGATTTGATTGACGGAGTTGGACTTACCAACCTTATTCGTGAGATTAAGCCAACTGAGGTTTACAACCTCGGCGCACAGTCACACGTGCAGGTTTCTTTCACCATGCCTCAGTACACAGGCCAGGTCGATGCAGTAGGCGCAGTGGGCCTTCTTGAAGCTATCCGCAGCGCAGATATCGATACTCGCTTCTATCAAGCATCAACATCTGAGCTCTTTGGTTCTACTCCACCACCACAGAATGAGACTTCAGTCTTTCGCCCACAATCTCCATATGCCGCAGCAAAGTTGATGGCTTACTGGTGCACAGTTAACTATCGCGATGGCTATGGCATGCACGCAACTAACGGAATTCTCTTTAATCACGAATCTCCACGTCGCGGCGAAACATTCGTAACCCGCAAGATCACTCGCGCAGTTGCAGCAATCAAGGCAGGACAACAGGAGAAGCTCTTCCTTGGCAACATGGATGCAGTCCGCGACTGGGGTTATGCAAAAGAGTACGTCGAATCAATGTGGCTCATGCTTCAGCAAGATAAGCCATCTGATTACGTTGTTGCCACAGGTGTTGGTGCGACAGTCAAAGACTTCGTAGAAGCATCCTTCTCACATGCAGGACTTAACTGGGAAGATCACGTTGAGACAGATAAGAAGTACATCCGTCCGACAGAGGTTGATGCACTAATCGGTGATCCATCAAAGGCAGCCAATGCATTTGGGTGGAAGGCTAAGACACATTGGAAAGAGCTTGCTCATCTGATGGTCGATGCTGATATCGAAGCTCTCGCTCGCAAGAATTAAAACAACGAAGTAAGTGTCACCAGAGAAACTTCTGGTGGACTTGCTACACGAATGCGAGCGAACGGACTTGTTCCCATCCCGGCTGAGACATGTAGGTATGGCTCGTTCTTCTCTTGAGTTAATCCTCGTGCGCGCCAGTTAGGCAGGTCGCAATTAGTTGTCAGTGCTTTAGAGCCACCAGGCCATGGCATACGAATCTGTCCGCCATGAGTGTGGCCGGCAAAGATTGCATCGAGTTTGTCCTTGCTCATCGCTTCAATAATTCTCACATATGGCGCATGCGTTACTCCAATTGCGAGATCGCATTTTCCGGCTTCTCCTGCGACCAATGAATAATCATCAAATTCAAGGTGAGCATCATCGGTTCCACGAGCTTCAATAACTGTGTCATTAATCTTTATCGTGGTGCGAGATTTATTGAGATTAATCCAGCCTCGCGATTGAAGTCCCGCATCAAGTTCCGGCCACGGAAGGTCTTCGCCATGAACTCGCTTGCCGTGATCTGGCAACAAGTACTTCAGTGGATTCTTTGGTTTTGGTGCGTAGTAATCATTAGATCCAAAGACGAAGAGGCCAGGAGTATCAAGTAAGCCATCGAGTGCATCGAGAACAGTTGGGACAGCTTTCATATCTGCTAAAAAGTCGCCTGTACTAATCACTAGATCAGGGGAGTACTTCACCCATGACTTGATATCGGCAATCTCAGTATTTCTCTTTGGGGTCAGGTGAAGGTCAGAGAAATGAAGAATGCGGATGGGCGCATGGCCCTGCGGCAATACAGGGATTTCAGCTTCTCGGAGCACGTAACTCATGGTGAACAAGATACAGGGGCATGAGAGAATTCATCCCATGGGATTAAAAGAGAAACTCCACGAAGATTTAACTGCAGCCATCCGCAGCAGCGACAAGTTGGTATCCGGAACTATTCGTATGGTTCTTACTGCAATCACCAATGAAGAGGTGGCCGGAAAAGAAGCGCGCACACTCAGCGATGACGAGATCATCACTGTTCTCTCTCGCGAAGCGAAGAAGCGCCGAGAAGCACATGAAGAATTTGCAAAGGCTGGCCGCGTTGATAAGGCCGCTGAAGAAAAGGCAGAGGGCGAAGTTATCGCGAAGTACCTTCCTGCTCAGTTAAGCGAAGATGAGATCAAAAAGATTATTGCCGATGCAGTTGCATCAACTGATGCTGCAGGACCTGCCGATATGGGCAAGGTCATGGGCGCAATCAAGCCACTTATTGCAGGAAAAGCTGATGGATCACTCGTTTCATCGCTCGTGAAGTCAACTCTCGCTGGAGGAAAGTAATGAAGTTTGAATACGCAACTGTTCCCTTGTTGTCACATGCAACAAAGCAGATTCTTGATACCTGGGGTTCAGATGGATGGGAACTCGTTCAAGTAGTGCCAGCACCAGGCGGCGAGCAGCTCGTCGCTTACATGAAGCGAGAGGTGAAGTAAATGTCAGTAGATATCCGCGCAAAGTTAGCCGAAAAAGGTCTCACTCTCCCCGTTGCTACCAAGCCACTCGCTGCATATGTTCCAGCAGTTCGCACCGGCAATATTGTTTTCACTGCCGGCCAACTTCCAATCGTTGACGGCAAGATAGCTCGTGAAGGCAAAGTCGGTGCAGATGTAACTGTTGAAGATGCATACGAGCTTGCAAAGATCTGTGCCATTAACGCACTTGCCGCTGTAGAACTTGTCGCACCTGTTGATTCAGTTTTAAAAGTTGTTCGTATCGTTTGTTACGTAAACGGTGCAGCTGGATTTGTTTCTCACCCAGCAGTTGCTAACGGCGCATCAGAGTTGTTTATGCATATTTGGGGAGATGCAGGAGTGGCAGCCCGCAGCGCGATTGGCGTTGCAGAACTGCCACTGAATTCACCTGTTGAGGTTGAACTTACAGTTGAAGTTGCTTAACCAAAAAAGTAATTCCAGACCTGTTTGACGCCACTCACTACCTGAGTTGGGTGAGTTACAACGTAGATTGGTGCGGTTATCGGATTCAATAGCTGTGCACTTTGCGCAGCTGCTTGCGGATGTGCAATCGCTTGTGTGACAACTGTATAAGTAATTGCGGATACAACAACTCCCGCGCCAGCTGCTGCTCCAACAGCGGCAGCACCCGGTGGTCCAGCAAAACTTCCCACAACGGCGCCACCAGCAATCGCACCAACAGCAGCCCCAGCGACAATTCCAACTGCGCTAGATGCGTTTGCTTCATTAACTACACCAGCTTGTGAAGGAAATGGATTGCTGACCGTTATTGCAAAGACCGCTCCAAAGAGTCCAGCAACCTGACCAATTTTTCTTGGCTTTGTATGAATTAATTCCATTCTTATTCCTTTGAGATAAACGGAAAGAACATTCCGATTAGTTGAAAGGTTAGAAGAGATTCTTATCTGCAAATGAAAAAGTAATACACGTTTCTTGCACAATAAAAGTACTTGGCGTAGTTAAAAAAATCCTATTTGCCGCGCTTTTCGAGGCGCTCTACATCTGTAATCAATACAGCGCGACCATCAAGACGGAGCCAACCACGACCGGCAAAGTCTGCAAGAGCTTTGTTAACAGTCTCGCGTGATGCGCCAACAAGCTGAGCAAGCTCTTCTTGTGTGAGGTCGTGGTGAACGAAGAGACCTTCATCGGTCTGCTTACCAAAGCGTGTACCGAGATCGATAAGTGCCTTCGCAACGCGACCTGGAACATCTGAAAATACGAGATCACCGACTGCTTCATTGGTTCGACGAAGGCGCTGAGCCAAACGTGCAAGAAGCTGAAGTGAAACATCTGGATTATCACGAAGCCAAGGAATCAACTTTTCGTGGCTGAGTGAGAGAAGCTTTGCATCGGTAACTGCTGTAGCAGTCGATGTGCGTGGTCCTGGATCGAAGAGGGAAAGTTCGCCGAACATTTCGCCAGGTCCGAGGATTGAGAGAAGATTTTCACGCCCATCACCGCTTGATGTACCAAGCTTGAGCTTGCCATCGACGATGACATAAACATGCTCGCCTTCATCGCCCTCTTTAAAGAGGATTCCCCCCTTTGAAATCTTTACAGAGTCCATTGAGGCGCGAAGTGAGGCTGCAGCAGCATCATCGAGCGCAGTAAAAAGTGGGGCGCGACGTATAACTTCATCATCTTGAGGCACACGGGTACTTTATACCCGTGCCCGCGGATAAGGAAAATCAGAAAAATGCACGGGCTATTTATCGCATTTTGACGAAGACATATCCTGAAATTCGATGCGAATTAGACTTTCAGAATGCTCTTCAGTTATTGGTTGCAGTTGTCCTTTCGGCACAGTGCACAGATAAACGCATCAATCAGATCACCCCAGCTCTCTTTAAGAAATATAAGAAAGCTAAAGATTATGCAAAAGCTCCTCTGCCAGAGATCGAAGAATATATTTTCTCTGCAGGTTTTTACCATGCGAAGGCGCGAAATCTACAGGGGCTTGGTCGAAAGATTGTTGAAAATTTCGGTGGCGAAGTTCCAGGCACGCTTGAGGAACTTATTACTCTGCCAGGTGTTGGCCGTAAAACGGCAAATGTTGTCTTGGGCCATGCATTTGATATTCCTGGGATTACGGTTGATACGCACTTCGGTCGCTTATCGCGTCGATTCGAGTGGACGAAGTCGATGGACCCTGTGAAAGTGGAATTTGAAGTCGGCGAGTTAATTCCGCAGAAAGAGTGGACCAATCTTTCACAACGAATGATCTGGCATGGTCGTCGCATCTGTCACTCTCGCAAACCGGCCTGTGGCGCATGCCCCGTCGCTAAAATATGTCCATCTGCAGGTATCGGAGAAACGGATCCCAAAAAGGCAGCGCTATTAGTAAAGACAGATAAGGACTTCCGATGAGAAGAGAGATCGCTGTAGTTGCTCTGCTGCTTCTTGCACTTACTTCATGTGGCAAAGAGGAGCTCCTTGCCACTGGTGAAGTAGTTTCATGTCAACACATTTCTCTTATTGAAAATGCTCAAGAGATTATTACGCCTGACTGTCTCGATAGCTCCAAAGGCGTCAATATCGCTGCCATTAAAGGTCCAGCAATAGTAAATGTCTGGGGTTCATGGTGCGATCCTTGCCGTGAAGAAATCCCACATTTTGTTGAGTATTTCCAATCGATGGACCCTTCGATTCAGCTCATTGGCGTTGATGTGGAAGAGAAGCGACCTGAAGATGGACGAATGTTTGCCCGCACCCACGGAATCATGTGGCCAAACCTCTATGACAACGATGGCTCTACACGTAAATATTTTGGAATGGGCGTACCTGTCACCTGGTTTATAGATGCAACAGGCAAAGTAGTGCATAAGAAGATCGGCCCTGTGAAGTCCGCAGCAGAAATACGAACCTTGGCATTTAAGTATTTTGGAGTCAGGTAATGGTTTTCGATCTTCTCTTCTCACTATTTGTCTTTGGCGCTTTCATTACCGGTTATAAAAATGGGCTGATAAGTACTCTTATTCGTACAACATTTTTTATAGCAGGCGCAATCGCAGCTATGTATTTTGTTGTGCAATACAACAAAACCGGTTGGCTCATTGCGGCAATCATTACAGGAGCGTATGCCGCTGCTTGGGTGGGTACGCAGATTGTAAAGACCCTTCGATTCACTTTAATACGCGGACCGCTTCGATGGATTGACTCACTATTAGGAGCCATTTTTGAGGTAAGTAAGTATGTGTTGCTCTTTTACATCATCGGAACTATCTTGTTGTGGGCACCTTGGACAGCAGGTCAAAATGACATTGCTAAGAGCAGAGTATTTCTACAGATAGATAGGCATGCGCCATCAGTAATTACTGCGGTAAGACGTGAGGCAGAGAAGTTACTCTCTCATCATCGCCCTTATTAATCTTCAGGTTGGGAGCTCTTAAGGCCTTCAGAGATCAACTTCATTACGTTGGGATCTGCAAGAGTTGTTGCATCACCTACCGCACGATTTTCTGCAACATCTTTGAGAAGACGGCGCATAATCTTGCCGCTTCGAGTCTTTGGTAATTCGTTGACAACCATGATCTGACGAGGTTTTGCAATAGCTCCAATTTCTTTGGCCACATGGTTGCGAAGTTCTTTCACAAGTTCTTCGCCTTCAACATGCTCGACACCTCCGCGCAATATAACGAAGGCAACAATTCCTTGTCCTGTCATCGCATCCGCTGCGCCAACTACGGCAGCTTCTGCAACTGCTTCATGTGAAACGAGTGCTGATTCAACTTCAGTGGTTGAGATACGGTGACCGGATACGTTCATGACATCATCAACGCGACCGAGTAACCAAATTGCGCCATCATCATCTAACTTGGCGCCATCGCCGGCGAAGTAAATACCTTCGAATCGAGACCAATACGTTTCTTTAAATCTTTCTTCTTCGCCCCAGACACCGCGCAACATCGATGGCCATGGTTGATCGAGAATGAGATAACCACCGTGGCCATCTCCGACTTCAACACCATTGTCATCAACCACTTTTGCACTGATTCCTGGAAGTGCACGCATTGCAGAACCTGGTTTTGTCGCAGTCACACCAGGTAGTGGTGAAATCATGATTGCACCGGTTTCGGTCTGCCACCATGTATCAACAATTGGACAACGCCCACCACCGACAACATGGCGATACCAAATCCATGCCTCGGGGTTAATAGGTTCACCAACGGAACCAAGAAGACGAAGGGTGGATAAATTAAATTGATTTGGAAATTCTTCGCCCCACTTCATCCAAGTGCGAATTAGCGTTGGAGCTGTATACAAAATGGTGACGCCGTACTTTTCAATGATTTCAAAGATGCGACCCTTATGCGGCGTATCAGGAGTTCCTTCGTACATTACTTGCGTGGCACCGTTGATGAGTGGTCCATAGACCATATATGAGTGGCCTGTAATCCAACCAACATCGGCGGTACACCAATAGACATCTGTCTTCGGTTTAATATCAAAGACAACTTTATGAGAGTATGCAACCTGTGTCAGATAACCACCAGTGGTGTGAAAAATTCCCTTTGGCTTTGCAGTGGTTCCAGATGTATACAAAATAAATAGCGGGTGCTCTGAATCAAAAAATTCAGGTGTATGCGTTGAGTGCTGACGATCAACAAGATCATGCCACCAAATATCGCGATCCGCGTTCCAGGCAGTCTCTTGACCAGTCCGCTTAACAACAAGAACTTGCTTGACATTTGTTGCGCCCTTAAGTGCCTCATCAACAGCGGGCTTCAGTGCAAATGCTGCGCCTTTACGGAAACCTCCATCTGCTGTTATGACTAACTTTGCATCTGCATCTTGAATTCGAGAGAGAAGTGCATCTGCAGAAAATCCACCAAAGACAACAGAGTGAATTGCTCCAATGCGCGCACATGCCAACATCGCAACTGCTGCCTCTGGAATAAGTGGCATATAAATTGCAACACGATCTCCTGCAGTAATTCCCATCTCTGTCAGAGCATTTGCGGCTTTACAAACATCGGTAAGAAGTTGTGCGTAAGAAATTGTTCGGGTATCACCGGGTTCGCCCTCAAAGTGAAATGCGATTCGACCGCCGTGACCTTCGGCAACATGGCGATCGAGGGCATTGACGGAGGCATTGATTTTTCCGCCTTCAAACCATTTCGCGTGAGGAGGGTTCCAGTTGAGCGCGGTATCCCATTTGCGCTCCCAAATGAGCGCCTCGGCCTGGCGCTCCCAGAAGGCCACACCCTCAGAGCGAGCTTGTGCGTAGAGATCAGGGGTCGCATTAGCTTGCGCGGCAAATTCCGGGCCTGGTGCGAAGGTGCGATTTTCAGAGGAGAGGTTATCTAGCGTTTCTGAGCCCATAACCTGTGAGTCTAAGAGTTTTTACGCTCAATAGATAGGTTTGTGGCGAGCGGATTCATCCACAAGCTCCTCAAAAACCTCGTTTTCGCGCTCATTTCAGGGCCAGTATCGGCCCATGACACTCATATCCTTCCTCAGCTACCTCCTTAAATTCCTCTCAAATCCAGCCCTTTTGCAGGCTCTGATCTCGGCAATTCAGCGCATTCTTCACTAAAAAAGCCACATTTTGGACTCGCAGGGGTGGCGATTTTCGCTTACGCGGGGGTAGGTGGTTGGATTAGCCGTAAGCCAGACCAAAGCCAAGGGCGCCTTTCGGTTGAGGGTTTACACACTGTAGATCTAACCCATTGGAGTCATCATGCCAATCGCAACCCCTGAAGTTTATGCAGCAATGTTGGATGCAGCTAAAGCTGGCAAGTTCGCATATCCAGCGATCAACGTTTCTTCATCACAGACAATCATCGGCGCAATTCGCGGATTCGCAGAAGCGCAATCAGATGGAATCATTCAGTTCTCTTGGGGTGGAGCAGAGTACGCATCTGGCTCAACAGTTAAAGATCAAGTTGCTGGCGCAGTAGCGCTCGCAGAGTTTGCACACGTTGTTGCAAAGAATTACAACGTCAATATTGCTCTTCACACAGATCACTGCCCAAAGGAGAAGCTCGACACATTTATGCGTCCACTCCTTGAAATTGGTGCACAGCGCATCAAGGATGGCAAGGCTCCACTATTTAACTCACACATGTGGGACGGCTCAGCTGTCGACATGAAGGAGAACATGGTTATTGCAAAGGAACTTCTCGCGAAGTCAGTTGCAGCTAACACAATTCTTGAAATTGAAATCGGCGTTGTCGGTGGAGAAGAAGATGGCGTCGAAGCTAAGCACGATGCAAAGCTCTACTCAACACCAGAAGATGCGCTTCTTACACTTGAAACACTCGGCAACGGCGAGAACGGTCGCTACATGGTTGCTGCAACATTCGGAAACGTTCACGGTGTTTACAAGCCAGGAAACGTTGTTCTTAGCCCAGCAATCTTGAAGGATCTTCAGGAAGCAGTTGCTGCAAAGCTTGGACAGGCTGCAGGAAGCAAGCCAATGGATCTCGTATTCCACGGTGGTTCAGGTTCACTTCTCTCAGAGATCCGCGATTCACTTGATTACGGTGTTGTAAAGATGAACATCGATACAGATACTCAGTACGCATTTACACGTCCAGTCGTTGACCACATCATGAAGAACTACGACGGCGTATTGAAGATCGATGGCGAAATCGGAAATAAGAAGGCTTACGATCCACGTGCGTGGGGTAAGGCTGCAGAAGCAGGAATCGCAGCTCGTGTTGCACTTGCTTGCGAAGATCTTCGTTCAACCGGTACATCACTTCTTAAGTAATTAGTTAAAACCTACGAGTCGGAAAGGCTTTATCTATGCCTGCATTAGTTCTACTGGGAGCACAGTGGGGTGATGAGGGCAAGGGTAAAGCTACCGACTTGCTCGGTGATCGCGTCGATTATGTAGTTCGTTATCAGGGCGGCAACAACGCAGGACACACTGTTGTTATCGGCGATCAGAAGTACGCACTTCATCTTCTTCCTTCCGGAATCCTTTCACCAAATGTTGTACCAGTAATTGCAAATGGTGTTGTTATTGATCCAGCTGTTTTGTTGCAGGAGATCAACGGACTTACAGAGCGCGGAATCGATTGCAGCAAGTTAGTTATCTCAACTAATGCTCACTTGATTACTCCATATCACCGCACAATCGATAAGGTTTCAGAACGCTTCCTTGGTAAGTCGAAGATTGGTACAACGGGTCGTGGAATCGGACCAGCGTATGCCGACAAGATCAACCGCATCGGTATCCGCGTTCAAGATCTCTTCGACCCATCAATTCTTCGCCAGAAGCTTGAAGGCGCGCTGCGCGATAAGAACCAGATTCTTATCAAGGTCTTTAACCGTAAAGATATTTCAGTAGATGATGTTCTAGCTGAGTACCTCGAATACGCAGAAATCTTGCGTCCATATGTTGCAGACACAGTGTTGCTTCTCGATGAAGCACTTAAGGCTGGAAAGCGCGTATTGCTCGAAGGTTCACAAGGAACTCTTCTCGATGTCGATCATGGAACTTATCCATTCGTAACATCATCAAACCCAACTGCTGGTGGCGCATGTACTGGTTCTGGTGTTGGTCCAACAAAAATTGAAAAAGTTATTGGAATCGTAAAGGCCTACACAACTCGTGTTGGCTCAGGCCCATTCCCAACCGAGCTCTTCGATGAAGATGGCGAAAAGCTCCGCACAATCGGTGGCGAGGTCGGAGTAACAACTGGTCGCGCACGCCGTTGCGGTTGGTATGACGCTCCGATTGCTCGTTACGCAGTGCGCGTTAATGGCCTTACAGACTTCTTCCTAACAAAGCTTGATGTCCTTACTGGTTGGGAGCAAATTCCAGTATGTGTGGCTTACGAGATCGATGGAAAGCGCGTTGAAGAACTTCCTTCTTCACAGACAGATTTCCACCATGCAAAGCCAATCTACGAATATCTTCCAGGCTGGAAAGAAGATATATCTGGTGCTCGCACAATCGCTGACTTGCCAAAGAATGCACAGGATTACATCTCTTTCTTGGAGAAAATCTCTGGTGCACCAATGAGCGCGATCGGCGTAGGTCCCGGGCGCGACCAGACAATCGTCGTGAAGGATTTCATCTAAGCCATGAAAATCCTCCTAGTCGGAAGCGGCGGTCGCGAACACGCCCTTGCACTAGGACTGCAAGCAGATTCTGCTTGCACAGAACTCCACGCAGCTCCAGGTAACCCTGGTATTGCTGAAGTTGCAACTCTTCATCCTGTTGCAGTCACTGATAACGCAGCCCTTGCTTCCCTTGCACAATCACTTGCTGTGGATCTCGTTGTGATCGGGCCAGAAGTTCCGCTCGTGAATGGGGCCGCAGACGCGATTCGCGCAATAGGTATTCCTGTATTTGGTCCATCAAAAGCAGCAGCTCAACTTGAAGGATCGAAGGATTTTGCAAAAGGCGTTATGCGCGATGCAGGTGTTCCTACCGCAATTAGTTTTACATGTACTACACAAGAAGAAATCGAGAAAGCTCTCGATGCATTTGGTGCACCGTATGTTGTCAAAGATGACGGTCTTGCTGCAGGTAAGGGCGTTGTCGTAACAAACGATCGTGATGTTGCGCTGAAGCATGCACTCGCATGTGATCGTGTTGTCATTGAAGAGTACTTAGATGGCCCAGAGATTTCTCTCTTTGGAATTTCAGATGGACGAAACATTTTGGCGATGGAACCTGCGCAAGATTTCAAGCGCGCATACGATGGCGATGAAGGACCAAACACCGGCGGAATGGGTGCGTACTCACCGCTGCCATGGGCGCCTGAAGAAATCGTTGAAGAAACATACGAGAAAGTATTAGCACCAGTTATTGCAGAGATGGCAGCGCGTGGAACACCTTTCGTAGGCTTACTCTATGCCGGTCTTGCCCTTACAAGTAAGGGCCTTAAGGTCATTGAATTCAATGCTCGCTTTGGGGACCCAGAGACACAGGTCTTAATTCCTCGTCTTGAAACACCGCTCGCAACTCTTCTCTACAACGCTGCAACAGATAATCTCGATGATTCTGTTTTGACCTGGCGCAATGAAAGCGCAGTCACTGTTGTAGTCGCATCCGAGGGGTACCCAGAAGGACCGAAGACAGGTGGAGAAATTTCTCTTCCTTCACACTCATCTGCTCGTATCTATCATGCAGGGACATCGTCATCAGAAGGTCGATTGCTCTCAAGCGGCGGTCGTGTCCTGACTATTACCGGTCTTGGTAGTTCACTATCTGAAGCTCGCGAGAAAGCATATGAAACCGCCTCGCAAGTTTCGCTCCACAACTCGTATTACCGTTCAGATATCGCACTCATAGCAAGTAAGGGGAAATAACCAATGAGCGTATTGGCTAACCGTTATGCATCCAACGAGATGCGAGCAGTCTTTGCTCCAGAGCAGAAGATCATCGCAGAACGTCAGTTGTGGATTGCTGTTGCGCGCGCACAATCACAACTCGGTCACCCCATCGATGCTGCTGTCATTGCAGATTACGAAAAAGTCATTAACAAAGTTGATCTTGCTTCGATTGATGCGCGCGAGAAGGTAACTCGCCACGATGTGAAGGCACGTATCGAAGAGTTCAACGCACTCGCCGGCCATGAAGCAATCCATGCGGGCATGACCTCTCGCGACCTTACTGAAAATATTGAAGCGCTTCAGATTCGCGATGGACTTAATATTGTTCGCGACAAGGTTGTTGCACTCCTTGCTCAACTTGGCGCAAAGGCCGCTCTCTACACAGATCGTCCAATCGCAGGTCGCTCACATAACGTTCCTGCACAAATCACAACATTAGGTAAGCGTTTTGCATCAGCTACCGAAGAACTTCTCTACGCATTCGAGCGCCTAGAGAGCCTCCAAAACCGTTATCCCATGCGTGGAATTAAGGGCCCTGTAGGCACAGCACAAGATTCGATCGATCTCCTTGGCGACTCTTCATCTCACCAGAAGCTTGAAGCATCAATTGCCGCAGAACTTGGATTCGAACGCGTGCTCGATTCAACTGGCCAGGTTTACCCACGTTCATTGGATTATGAAGTTCTCACAACTCTCGTGCAGCTTGCAGCGTCACCATCATCGCTTGCAACATCAATTCGCCTAATGGCGGGCGCAGAGCTTGTCACTGAAGGTTTCAAGGCGGGCCAAGTTGGTTCATCAGCGATGCCGCACAAGATGAACACTCGTTCATGCGAACGCGTCAACGGTCTTACCGTCATCTTGCGCGGATATGCATCGATGGTTTCAGAGCTTGCTGGTAACCAATGGAACGAGGGCGATGTCTCTTGCAGTGTTGTTCGTCGCGTTGCAATTGCAGATGGCTTTTACGCAATGGATGGCTTACTCGAAACAATGCTGACAGTGCTCAATGAATTTGGTGCATTCCCTGCAGTCATCGATGCAGAGCTCGACCGCTACTTGCCATTCCTTGCAACAACAAAGATTCTCATGGCATCCGTTAAAGCTGGTGTCGGTCGCGAAGTAGCGCATGAGGCCATCAAAGACCATGCAGTTGCTGCAGCACTTGGCATGCGTGAAGGCAAGGCAAATAATTTGCTCGATGCACTTGCTAGCGATGATCGCATCCCATTTAAGCGTGAAGAACTCGATTCACTAATTGGTAACCCAATTGAATTTACAGGAGATGCTCGCGAACAAGTTTCACGAGTGGTTGCTCGCATCGAAACAATTACAAAGAAGTTTTCAACAGCTGCGACATATAAGCCAGGTTCAATTCGATGAGTGGATTTGGGGCAGCGGGCGCACCTGTTGCGCCAACGATTGATGGATGGACACATATCCGCACTGGCAAAGTCCGCGATCTCTACAGCAACGATGAGGGAGAAATTCTTCTCGTTGCATCCGATCGCATCTCTGCCTTCGATTGGGTCCTGCCCTCTGTAATCCCCAATAAGGGCGCTATTTTGACGCAGTTATCGCTCTTCTGGTTCGAGCTCTTGGGCGATATCGTTCCTCACCACATCATCACCGAAGATGTTCCAACGTCAGTCGTTGATCGCGCAGTCATTGTTCAACCACTTGAGATGTATGAAATCGAATGTGTTGCTCGTGGCTACCTCACTGGTAGCGGTCTCATTGAGTACAACGACAATCGCGCAGTCTGTGGCAACGCTCTTCCTGAAGGTTTGCTCGATGGATCGAAGCTTCCTGCTTCAATCTTTACGCCAGCAACAAAGGCTGAGGTCGGCGATCACGATATCAATATCGATTTTGAATCAGCAGTGAACGTTGTTGGCCGCGATATCGCTGAAGACCTACGTGCGACAACTCTTAAGTTGTATGACACAGCTGCTGAATACGCCTTCAGTCGCGGAATTATTCTCGCTGATACCAAATTTGAATTCGGTGCGAGCTCTGAAGGCACAATCACTCTAGGCGATGAAGTCTTAACTCCAGATTCCTCACGCTTCTGGGAAGCAGAGGGTTGGACGCCAGGAAAATCACAACCGTCATTTGATAAGCAATTTGTTCGTGATTGGTTGATATCCAGTGGCTGGGATAAGAAGTCACCACCACCAGAGCTTCCTCAAGAGATTATCGAGAAGACAGCTGCTCGATATGAAGAGGCATATGAACGCATTACAGGCACAAAGTTTTAACAACTAGGCAAACGAAGGAGAGAAAAAATGGCAACAATCGTGGTGGATGTAATGTTGAAACCAGAGATCCTCGACCCACAAGGTAAGGCTGTTGCATCAGCACTTCCTCGTTTGGGCTTCACATTCGCTACTGATGTTCGTCAAGGTAAGCGCTTTGAAATTACAGTCGATGGTGAGCCAACGGCCGCACAGCTCGCTGAAGTTGAAGTTGCTGCAGAGAAGTTGCTCTCCAATCCAGTTATTGAAAACTTCACAGTTCGAGTGGAGAAGTAAGCGATATGAAGATCGGTGTTGTTACCTTTCCCGGCACCCTCGATGATCGAGATGCCGCCCGCGCAGTCCGATATGCCGGAGGTGAGGCAATTGAGCTTTGGCACGATGATGCCGACCTCAAGGACGTCGATGCAGTCATCCTTCCAGGCGGCTTTTCATACGGTGATTACCTTCGCTGCGGCGCAATTTCACGCTTTTCACCAGTGATGGAGCCACTGATTGCAGCAGCTAAGGGCGGAATGCCGCTCCTTGGAATCTGTAACGGCTTCCAGGTTCTCGCTGAAGCTCACCTCATTCCAGGCGCACTGACTCGCAATCAGCACCTGCATTTTCTCTGCACTGATCAAGCAATCCGCATTGAAAACAACTCAACAGCTTGGACTAACTCCTATTCAAAGGACCAAGAGATAGTCATTCCTTTGAAAAATGGTGAAGGTTCATATCAGTGTGATGATGAAACTTTGAAGATGCTTGAAGGTGAAGGACGCATCGTTGCGCGTTATGTCGGTGAAAATCCAAACGGCTCTCGCAATTTAATTGCCGGAATTTCCAATGAGCGCGGAAACATTGTTGGACTTATGCCACACCCAGAGCACGCAATCGATGCTCTCACTGGTCCTGGAGTGGATGGACTTGGATTCTTTACATCTGTCTTGAAAGCGATGGTGAAATAAATATGGCTCTCGATACGGTTGCAACAGCAAAGGCAAACCCAGATGCACCACAACCATTTGCAGAACTTGGCTTAAAGCCAGATGAGTATGCGAGCATCAAAGAGATTCTCGGTCGTCGTCCAACATCATCAGAGCTCGCAATGTACTCTGTTATGTGGTCTGAGCACTGCTCATATAAATCTTCAAAAGTTCACCTCAAGCAATTTGGTGAGAAGGCAGTTAAGAGCGATGCACTTCTCGTTGGAATTGGTGAGAACGCAGGTGTTGTTGATGTCGGTCAGGGTTACGCAGTAACGTTTAAGATCGAATCACATAACCACCCATCGTTTATTGAGCCATATCAAGGTGCCGCAACTGGCGTGGGCGGAATCGTTCGTGACATTTTGACAATGGGTGCTCGTCCGATTGCAGTCATGGATCCACTTCGCTTTGGTCCAGCAGATGCTCCAGATACTCGTCGTGTACTGCCAGGAATCGTCTCTGGCGTTGGTGGATATGGAAACTGTTTAGGTTTGCCAAACATTGGTGGCGAAGTTGTCTTTGATGAAACATATCTCGGCAACCCACTAGTGAATGCGCTCTGTGTTGGCGTTATGAATCACAGCGATATCAAGCTCGCAAAGGCTGCAGGAGCAGGAAATCTCGTTGTTTTATACGGGGCAAAGACAGGTGGCGACGGAATCGGCGGCGTATCTGTTCTCGCATCTGAAACCTTTGAATCCAAGGGACCTGCAAAGCGCCCTGCAGTTCAAGTCGGCGATCCATTTGTAGAGAAGGTTCTCATCGAGTGTTCTCTTGAAATCTTCGCTGAAGATCTCGTAGTCGGTATTCAAGATCTCGGTGGCGCTGGACTTTCTTGTGCAACGTCAGAGCTTGCTTCGGGTGGTTCAGGTGGCATGAAGGTGCAGCTAGAAAAAGTTCCTTTGCGTGATCCCTCACTATCACCAGAAGAAATTCTGATGTCTGAATCACAAGAGCGCATGTGTGCAATTGTTGAGCCATCAAAAATTGATCGCTTCTTGGAAATCTGTAAGAAGTGGGATGTGACATCGACTGTCATTGGTGAAGTAACCGATGGAACTCATCTTGAGATTACCTTTAACGGCGAACTTATTGTCGATGTTCCACCACGCACAGTGGCACACGATGGTCCGGTCTATAACCGCCCGCTTGCAAAGCCTGATTACATCGATCAGGTTGCAAAGGAAGTTATCAACCCACCACTTCCATCAACTGCGGCTGAAATAAAGGAAACAATCCTGAAGGTTGCTTCTACTCCAAACCTTGCTGATAAGTCTTGGATTACAGATCAATATGATCGCTATGTCCAGGGCAACACAATTCAGTCGCAACCTGATGATTCTGGAATGGTCCGTATCGATGAGAAGACCAACCTTGGCGTTGCAGTTGCAACAGATGCCAATGCAAACTGGTCTTACCTCAATCCTTACGAAGGTGCGAAGTTGGCTCTTGCAGAAGCTGCTCGCAATATTGCAACAGCTGGAGCAAAACCTCTTGCAGTGACTAACTGTCTCAACTTTGGTTCTCCTGAAGATCCAGGCGTGATGTGGCAATTTGCAGAAACCGTTCGCGGTCTTGCAGATGGATGCCTTGAGATGGGACTTCCTGTCACAGGTGGAAACGTTTCCTTTTACAACCAGACCGGCACAACAGCGATTCTCCCAACTCCGGTTATCGGTGTTTTGGGCGTCATCGATGATGTCCGCACTCGCACACCAATGTCCTTTAAAGACGCTGGTTTAGAGCTCTTCCTCCTAGGGACAACAGACGAAAACCTCTCAGGAAGCGAGTGGGCATACATCCATGGACTCCGTGGAGGAACAGCTCCAATAGCTGACCTCCAGCGCGAGATGCGATTGATTGATTTTCTCATTACAGGAAATAAGAGCGCACTCTTTACTGCAGCACATGACTTGAGCCAAGGTGGCCTTGCTATCTCGCTCATTGAAATGGTTCTTCGCCACAACGTCGGTGCAACTGTTGCACTGGACAACGTGGGTAATTCCCTCCTGAGTGAGACTCCTGGTCGCGTTGTTGTTGCTGTTGAACCAAGCAAGGTTGCAGAACTTGAAGCTCTTGCAGGAAAGCATTCGATCCCGGTTGCAAAGCTGGGAACAACTGGGGGAGATGCGCTCGTGATCAACGATGCATCAATTTCATTATCCGAACTTCGCGCAGCACATACCGAGACCTTCAAGAAGCTCTTCGGATAATTAACGATGCGCGATCCAAAGATCCTTTCAGAGGTGAAAGCAACGCTTGCACTTCTTGCGGATAAGTACCCCGGCAAAGCTATTGAGGTACGTGTACCTCCATATGCTGCAGTGCAATGCGGCGAAGGCCCCAAGCACACACGAGGTACTCCGGCAAATGTGATTGAAATGGATGCGCAGACTTGGTTGCAATTAGTTGATGGTTCTCGATTATGGGCAGATGCTTATGAAGCAGGTCTCATTAACGCATCAGGTGTTCGAGCAGATCTAAGCCACCTTCTACCACTGAGAGAGAACTCATGAAACGTAGACCAGATGGATTACTCAATCACAATGTTCTTGATGATGATAAAGGGCCACAAGATGCATGTGGCGTCTTCGGTGTATATGCACCAAGCGAGGAAGTCGCGAAGTTAACCTTCTACGGTCTTTATGCACTGCAACATCGCGGACAAGAGTCTGCCGGTATCGCAACATCTGATGGCGAACGCATCGTTATCTTTAAAGATATGGGACTCGTCTCGCAAGTCTTTACAGAATCCGATCTCTCATCTCTTAAGGGCGATATCGCTATTGGGCACTGTCGATACAGCACCACAGGATCAAGTACATGGGTTAATGCCCAGCCCACTCTGCGCCCAACCAAGTACGGAACAATCGCTTTAGGCCACAATGGAAACCTCACCAATACAGGTGAACTCTTTGAATTAGTACGCGAACTTGAAACTGAAACTCCCAAGCTTGGTCGCGGTGCAACAACCGATACAGAAATCATGACTGCACTCATTGGTCTGCAAGATCACGAAACAATTGAAGAGAACATTCTCGCCGTACTTCCGCTGCTACAAGGTGCTTTCTCACTCGTCATCATGGATGAGACCACGCTCTATGCTGCACGCGATCTTAATGGCGTGCGCCCATTGGTGCTTGGAAAGTTAGATAAGGGTTGGGCAGTTGCATCAGAGACTGCGGCTCTCGATATCGTAGGTGCAACTTTTGTTCGTGAAATCGAACCAGGTGAGTTTATTGCAATTGATGAAGATGGGGTTCGTTCACATATCTGGGGAACACCAAATCCAAAGGGCTGCATATTTGAATACGTTTACCTTGCTCGACCAGATACAACGATTGCGGGTCAGAGTATCCATGCAGTACGCGGTGATATCGGTCGTCGCCTCGCAATTGAGGCACCTGTGGATGCAGATTTAGTTATTCCTGTTCCTGAGTCTGGAACACCAGCGGCTATTGGTTTTGCAAAGCAATCAGGAATTCCATTTGGTCTTGGCCTTGTTAAGAATTCATATGTAGGTCGAACCTTTATTCAACCTTCACAGACAATTCGCCAATTAGGAATCCGACTCAAGCTCAATCCACTTCGCGAAATTATCGAGGGCAAGCGCATCGTTGTTGTTGATGACTCAATCGTTCGCGGTAACACTCAACGTGCAATTGTGAAAATGCTCCGTGAAGCAGGGGCACTCGAAATTCACGTACGTATCTCATCTCCGCCTGTGAAATGGCCTTGCTACTACGGCATTGACTTTGCAACGCGCGCTGAACTCATTGGTGCCGAAATGACTATCGAAGAGATCCGCTCATCAATCGGTGCGGATTCCCTCGGCTTTGTATCTGAAGAAGGGCTCATCGAGGCGACGAAAGTGGCTGAAAATAAGCTCTGTACAGCCTGTTTCTCAGGTAAGTACCCAATTCAAATCCCAGCAGATTTATCTGAAGGTAAGACCCGTTTAGAGATCGTGGAAGGTTAGAGATGGCTACCTATAAAGATGCAGGCGTCGATATCGATGCAGGAGATCGCGCAGTTGAATTAATGAAGGCATCGGTCAAGCGCGCATCACGCCCTGAGGTCATGGGTGGAATCGGTGGCTTTGCTGGTCTCTTCGATGCGTCAGCAATGAAGAGTATGAAGCAGCCACTCCTTGCAACATCAACTGACGGAGTCGGCACTAAGACTGAGATTGCTCGCCAAATGGGCATCTACGACACCATTGGCGAAGATCTCGTGGCAATGGTTGTAGACGATCTTGTCGTCTGCGGCGCTGAGCCTCTCTTTATGACTGACTACATCGCTGTCGGAAAAGTAATCCCAGAACGAATTGCAGCAATTGTCTCTGGAATCGCAAATGGCTGCATCAAGGCAGGCACTGCACTTGTCGGCGGAGAAACTGCTGAACACCCAGGACTTCTGAAGGAAGATGAGTTCGATATTGCAGGAGCTGCAACTGGTGTTGTTGATGCAGACCTTCAGCTTGGTGCTCATCGCGTTAAAGAGGGCGATGTCATTATCGCGATGCCGGCAAGTGGTATCCACGCAAATGGTTTCTCACTTGTGCGCCACATTATTGCAACACAAGAATTGGATATCACTCGTAACTACGACTTTACCAAATCACTTGGAGAGGTCCTTCTGACACCAACCGAGATCTACTCACTTGATTGCCTCGCACTCATTAAGGCGCAACAACAAAACATCCGCACCTTTAGCCACATCACAGGTGGAGGGCTTGCAGATAACACTGCACGAGTTATTCCTGATGGGCTTGTTGCGATTTACGATCGTTCAACATGGTCAATGCCACAGGAGATGAAGTTCCTCGGTGATATTGCCGGAACCCCACAAGAAGATCTCGAGCGCACATGGAATGTTGGTATCGGCATGAGCGCCATCGTTGATGCCTCAGTTGCTGACTTGATAATTCGCTCACTTGCAGCGCGAGGCATGAAGGCATGGGTCGCTGGAAAGGTCGAAAAAGCAGCAGAAATGGGCGCTTCTCGCTCATACTTGGTCTCTCATTACCGATAAACGAAGCACGGGGTTGTACTGATGGCAAGTAAGTCAAAGCAGAGCAAAGCGGCTCAAAATAAGAAGGACCAACGTCTTGGCTATTGGATCATCGCTATCCCAGTAATTGCATTCGTCATCAAGCTCATCATCATGGCCAACACTCCGCTAGGAGGATGGCTCGGAGCTGACGGAGAAAATTATCTCGGCGGCGTTGATGGAATTTTGAAGGACGGCCTCGCTTCAAAGGAACACCTTCTTGGTTATTGGCCAGCAGGTTATCCGATTCTTATTTGGTTGATGACAAAGATTTCAATCACGCACATTTTGTGGGTTCTCTCCTTTGTGCAGAGCATCTTCTACGCATTTTCAAGCTACTACTTCATTCGCCAATTGCGCAATACAAAGCTCAAGCCATATCTTTTTTGGATCTCAATTCTTCTCGCCGCGAACCCAACACTTTCATTGAGCTCAATGGCAGTTGGATATGAAAGCCCGATTGCTGCATGTATGTTGATGATTGTCGGTTTGATTGTGAAGTCGCAACTCAATCCAGTCGATCGCAAGTTCTGGTTACGTGTTGCACCTGTCGGTGGGTGGTTTGCACTCGCATCATTTATGCAGCCACGATGGGTATTAACAACTTTCGTTGTCGCAATTGTCTGGGCTCTTGCATATGAGAATCGCAAGCACCAAGCACTCATCCTTGTCGGCGTGATGGCAATCATGGCGATTGCACCTGTGGCACTGATTGCACGCAACAACGCTGCCGGAAATGGCAATGTGATTTCAACAAACCTCGGTGTCACAATGGCAATCGGTGCCGGCGATGAAACAGATGGTGGCTATCAGCGAAAAGGTCCTGAGGTTCCATGTGATCCCGTTGCACCTGCGACAACTGTTACCGATAACGACAAGGTGAAGTGTGTACTGAAGTGGTATGCCACCCATCCGGTGAAGGCTGTAAAACTCTTCATCAATAAGGGCTTCTTCTACTGGTCACCATGGTCAGGTCCAATCGTAAACGGCACAATGGCTCGTAACCCATGGCTGAAGATCGACCCACTTCTTAATATCGCGCGCGGTAGCCAGCAGGGCCATGACCTCGTCTATGGCACATTCGGAAAGATCGTCTCTTGGGCATGGATGCTCGCCACGATTTCACTCTTCTTTATCGGCTTCTTCTGGCTCCGCTCATATAAGGGCATCTATAGCCAGCTGGCATGGCTGACCTTCCTCCCCGTCGTCATCTCTTGGCTTGTTGGAATGGGCACGATCGGTGACCACCGATTCCGCCTCCCGACGATGTCTCTGAGCCTGGTACTGCAGGCAATTGGCTATGCCGCACTGCGATATCGCGCTAAGACAGGCTCATTTAAGGTCGCAAGCGAGGCTTAAAGCCCTTCGCTTTGGTAGGCGGGGGTGGGGCGCGATAACCTACCCCCCTAGAAACACACATATATTCCCGATGAGGAGGTCTCGCCCATGGGTCGCGGCCGTGCAAAAGCAAAGCAGACAAAAGTCGCTCGTGATTTGAAGTACAACTCCCAAGAGATGGATATCGAACGTCTTGCCAAGGAGCTCCATAGCGATGCACCCCTTCAGCCAGAACGTGATGATGATGATCCGTTTGCTGAGGGTAATTACATTCCTCGCGCCTAAGCGTTCGCTCATATGAGCTCTACACCGTACGTTGCCTCACTTCGTATCTACGAACCAATCTCTGCTTTCCCTGCCGCCGATCGTCTGCGCTGGGAAAATTTAGATTCCTCTGTTGATACTCGCGAAGAGGAACAAGCGCTCGCTCTGCGCAGATTGATTGCACCAGAACCTCCAGCACTTCGCCCCGATAGTGTTCACATTCTTGATATCGATGGTGTTCGTTATATCTCTCCGTGGTCAACTGCATCTCGTTGTTGGTCGGCGCTCGATGAATTTAAAGATTCACTTCCATCAACTGTTATTCCATTTTTCATTTCTCCAGCACTTGAAGAGGTAATTACTTCCGGCATGGAGACAATTGAAGATCGCGTGCCGCACATCGTTACTGAGACATGGATGGTTCCGCCGCGTTGGCTTGCACTATTTATTCCTGAAGAACGCGAACGCGGATATCGCGATGGTGTTGCGTATTCAGTTGCACGAACAACAATTTCCAAAGCACTAGAGCGTTGCAATAATTCGCATGAAATTGTCCTTCAATCATTTGGAGAAGGCGTTGTCGAGCAAGAAATTGAAGAGCTGATTGAGTGGCTTGAACTCTTTCATCCGCAATCGATGGTCGAGCTCGATTATGGAGGGCTGGCACACTACTTGGATCAGACTCTGAAAAGCGATGGCCTTGCTGGAATTGAAGATGACGGTTCCATTGAAGATGTGATTTTTAGTCTGGCCGGGCTTGCAGCAAATGATGGAGCAATCGCTGGTGAGGGATATAACCGCCTCGTCAGCCGTTGGCGCCCGGTTCAGGCCATCGAATCTGCGATGTAAGGCGAGATTCTTCCCTCGTTATATTGCCAAGAGACCCCTTTCTCCCCGATACTTCCCGACATAACGGAGCAATTCGGACATCGATAATCAACTATCAATATCCGCCACGAGAGAGGAGAGACCACCGCAGATGAACCGCATTCCAGAAGCTGAAGTCCTTCTCACTCCTCGCGAAGTAGCAGATCTCTTTGGTGTTGATCCTAAGACTGTCACCCGTTGGGCTAAGGCCGGCAAGCTGACTTCGATTCGCACTTTGGGTGGACATCGTCGCTACCGCAAATCAGAGGTAGATGATCTTCGCTCTAATTACTTTAAGAGCAATAGCTAATTTTTATCGATGAATTATTCAATAGCCCAATTCGCGCTGCTCGGATTTCTTACCTTTATCCTCGTCGGTGCTATCACTCCTCAGATTCGAAAAGTTGCTCTGCACTTCGATGCAGTTGATGCACCAAATCTAGAACGCAAAGTTCAGAAAGAACCGGTTCCGTATTTAGGCGGAGTCGCAATTGCAATCGGGGTGATTGCAGCTTCTTATGGATCAATGCTTGCTGTTGATTTTTCTTGGGCGACTCTTCGTCTTGCAAGCACAGTATTAGTTCCCGCAATCGCAATTTCACTCATGGGTCTTTGGGATGACTTGCGCGGATTGCAACCATGGCCACGTTTGATTGCACAAACAATCACAGGTATTGCAGTATCTGCAATTTTGATCGCAACAGATACAAGCGGCGTTGCTTTCTCAAATACTTTCCTTAACTACGCAATCACAACTTTCTGGATCGTCGGAGTCTGTAACTCAATTAACTTTTTCGATAATCACGATGGGGGAGCTGCGGGAACAGTTGCCGTTATTACCTTCTTCCTCTTCTTTATCGCCTACGACCGCCAGCAGGTTCTTGTCAGCGCCCTCGCAGTGGTGACTGCAGGGGCAACTGCGGGCTTTCTTATCTGGAACCGCCACCCAGCGAAAATCTATATGGGAGATGCAGGCTCACTATTTCTAGGGATCATCATCTCTGTGCTCACAATTCGCCTCTCACCAGGCGTGGTGCCAACGTATAAGTCGATTGCAATCCCAGTTCTCTTGATGGCTATTCCAATCTTGGATACAACAGTCGCAGTCACATCGCGCCTCTATCGTGGAATTTCGCCATTCCAGGGCGGTCGCGATCACCTTTCACATCGATTGATGCGCATCGGTTTCCAGCGCAAATCAACTGCTATCTCTTTGTGGACTCTCGCTGCTTTCTATGGCGCACTCGCTCTCGCTCTCTATACCTGGCCCGACACACATGGCTCTTGGATTCTTTCCATTGCAGCAATTGCGTGGATTGCAAAGCTGATTGGGTTCCTTCGTATTCCATCTGAG
>JBJTMX010000097.1:0-11708 GCA_046070745.1 Candidatus Planktophila sp. | reverse complement strand
GCAGCAGCACCTGTGGCTGCAATTGCAGCGCCCATAGAGAGAACACCAGTGAGGCGAAGGCGCATCGCATTGACTGCACCAAGAAAGTGAGCGATCGTTAAAAGGGCAATCGAAAGAATTGCTGCGACCGAAGTCTGCAATGCGCGAGGCGCATCAGACCAGAACTTGCCCGCAATAAAAAGTGTGGAGATAACTATAAAAGCTCCGCCGAGATACGCGGCAATCTCTGCATAAATAGAGTTGCGCGATGCGGAGCCATCCAGTGATTCAAAGCGTTGGCTTACAGCATCTGATTGTTCCGCTGTGAGCGCACCCTCACTTACGAGAGATTGAAGAACCCCTCGTAAGCGTTGAGAGCCGTCTTGCAATTAGAGCGCCCACTGAACTGTGATTGAGACAGTCACATCCTGCTGACCGAGATCGACTACTGTAGAAGCATCTTCAGCCTTAGCGGCCGCAGCGAAAACAGGAACTGAAATGGATGGGCTGCCGTTTTCAGAGAGGTAGTTGACTTTGCCGAGCTTTACTCCGAGGAGCTTTGCATAAGAAATTGCCTTAGCCCGTGCATTCTTAACTGCAACAGCGCGTGCAGATTCGGCTGCCTTTGCTGCATCGAGTAAGAATGGGGTGACAGAGTTAATCTGAACTGAGTCACCGGCAGATGCAACAACTGCATCTACAACTGCACCTGCATTTGCTGCGGCACGGATTACCACCGAGAAGAGCTGTGTTCCGCGATAGCCAACGAGCGTTGATCCGCCATTAGTGTCGTACTTGTACTCTGGATAAACGGTGATGTTCTGGGTTGCAATATCTTTAATTGATATTCCAGCGGCAACTAGCGCTTTGCGAACAGCGGCGGCATTTGTTGACGTTGTCGCGAGTGCCTCTTTATTAGTTGGCGCCACAGATGACGCAGTCGCCGTAAGGCGAACTGCATCGGGAGCAACTTTGACCGTGCCCTCTGCGCTGACAGTTATATATCGAGTCGCATCAGCTGCGTTTGCAGATACTGGTGAGACCAGGGCTGCAATAAGTGCAACTGGCGCGATAAGGAGAAGTGACTTTTTAAGTGTTGAGGATGTCATACCCCAAGTATGGCTTATCGAGTCTGTGAAAACTCATAGAGCGATGCATGATCTGCAAGTGATTTTTGCAGCGAGAAATATTTATGTGCATGCGCTTTGCCCATTGATCCCAAGTCATACCGAAGATCTTCATCGGTAACGAGGGCGCTCAGTGCACTTGCCATTGCACCTGCCTGTGTTGATGTGAGAAAACCTGTTTCACCGTCAATAACAATGTCTGCAATGGAACCCACACGAGGTGCAACTATGGGAATCCCAGCAAAGGCAGCTTGAATCAAAGTCAGCGGAATACCTTCATTATCGCTCGTCAAAATTGCAATATCGCTTGCTGCAAAGAGGCGATCGATATCGCTGCGCCAACCAAGGAATGTGACTGGTAGCTCTTCTTTAATTGCTCGCGCCTTCGAAGTTTCGAAAAGTTCGCCCTCACCAGCAACCAAGAAATGAACATCTAACTCGCGCGCAACACATGCTGATGCAACATCGAGCAAACGATCAGGACGTTTGATCTGAGTTAAACGACCTACGAATGTGCAATAAACCTTCGATGCATCAAGACCAAGTTCGGCACGTGCAATAGTGGCATCGAAATCTTCAGGAGTTGGAAGTCCTGGAAAGAAAACCTTGTACTGAGAAGGCTTACCGATACCCACCGCAAGCAAGTCATCCTTGACCTGGTTACCAACTGCAATCAACGCATCCGTTTTTGTTGCAAGAAATTTTTCAATTGCAATAACTAACTGTGTCTTCCAGCCAGAGAAATATCCATGGAGCAAATGGCCATGAAAAGTATGAACACGCTTTGCATCACTGCCAGCAAGAATTGTGGCTAGGCGACCAATTACACCCGCCTTCGCAGTATGTGTATGAACCACATCGGGCTGCTCGCGCCGGATCATTGCGACCAAAGAGAGAAAAGCGCGGAGATCGGCCATCGGTGAAATGGAACGACCAAGGCCATTGATACGAGTTGCCTTTACATCAGTGGCAACCGTCTCTAAGTAATCGGCTTCGTTATCGGCACAGTAGCCAGTGATCAGAGTCTGCTCAAATTTCGCAGCATCAAGGCCGCGCATTAAATCGGCAACGATGACAGCAGGACCACCTACATTCATGCGGGCGATAATCTGAAATACCTTCGTTGCCATGTGGTTATCTTCTCGCAAAAAGAGGGGATAATTGCACTTATGACTCAAGGGCAATTCATCTCACACTGCACAGCAGATGCCCTTAACTCCGCCGCCGCACATTTACAGGCAGGTCGATTGGTCGCAATTCCTACCGAAACTGTCTATGGACTAGGGGCAGATGCCACAAACGCAGATGCTGTAGCTCGTATATATAAGGTGAAAGGCCGTCCCGCTGATCACCCACTCATTGTGCACTTAGCCGATGCACAAGATATCGCCGAGTGGGCGCAAGAGATTCCTGATTATGCAATCGATCTAGCTCGATCATTCTGGCCTGGTCCAATGACGCTCGTGCTTAAGCGCAGCCCACTCGCTCAAGACTTCATTACTGGCGGGCAAGAGACTGTTGGTCTTCGTGTACCTGACCACACTCTTGCGTTGGCATTTCTCGCGGCATTTAAAAAGCTCGGCGGCAAAGGTGTTGCTGCACCAAGTGCCAATCGATTCGGTCACGTATCTCCAACCACGGCCATCGCAGTTCACGAAGAGCTAGGCGCATATCTGGATGGAGAAGATTTGATTCTAGATGGCGGTCCTTCTGCTGTTGGTGTCGAATCCACCATTGTTGATTGCACAGCAGCAGCTCCCCGAATTCTGCGCCCAGGAGCGATCACAATTGAAATGATTGAAGCTGTTACCGGTGTGAAAGTAGTTAACCGAGATGACATCATCCGAGTAAGTGGCGCCCTAGAACATCATTATGCGCCCGCAGCACAGGTAGTTCTCGATGGTCACCCACGACCAGGGGATGGCTTAATTGCACTTAGCTCTTTCCCAACTCCTGAGGGCGTAATTCGATTGGCCTCTCCACTTAATAATGAAGATTTTGCGCGACAGTTATATGGCGCACTTCGCGAAGCTGACGCACAAGGAATCGATCAGGTAATTGTTTTTCAACCCGAAGGCGAAGATATTGCCATCGCAATTCGTGATCGATTAAAACGTGCAGCGACGAGGGGCTAGCACTCACGGAAACCCTGCAATTCGGACATATTGACACACTACCGCTGCGTAACCCTTTTGGCGCTGAAGGCTCCGGTCTACCTTCAGTCGCAGAGAGCGACGGTTCTCATAGTGTCAAAGGAGACATCGCATGACCGATTACGTTACACCTGGCGAAGTAGGAAGCAAGGCAACTTTTAAAGCACGTTACGACCATTGGATCGGCGGAGAGTACGTAAAGCCACAATCGGGTCAGTATTTTGAAAATGTCACACCAGTTACTGGAAAAGTTTTCTGTGAAATCGCACGTGGAAATGCTGCGGATATCGATAAAGCCCTCGATGCAGCACATAAAGCTGCAGCTGCATGGGGTAAAACATCTGCAACTGCACGAGCAATTATTCTCAATAAAATTGCCGATCGCATGGAAGCAAACCTCGAAGCGATTGCTGTAGCCGAAACATGGGATAACGGAAAACCAATTCGTGAAACCCTCAATGCAGATATTCCATTAGCGATTGATCACTTCCGCTACTTTGCTGGAGCGATACGCGCTCAAGAGGGTTCACTAGGTGAACTCGATGAAGATACTGTTGCATATCACTTCCACGAACCACTCGGAGTAGTCGGTCAAATTATTCCTTGGAACTTCCCAATTCTGATGGCGGTATGGAAACTTGCTCCAGCTCTTGCTGCTGGTAACTGCGTTGTTCTAAAGCCAGCTGAGCAGACTCCAGCATCAATCATGTTCTTAATGGAACTCATCGCAGATTTATTGCCGGCAGGTGTGGTCAATATCGTTAACGGCTTTGGAGTTGAAGCAGGCAAGCCACTTGCATCTTCACCACGTATTGCAAAGATTGCATTTACTGGCGAAACCTCAACCGGTCGCTTGATTATGCAATACGCATCAGAGAACATCATTCCCGTCACTCTCGAACTCGGAGGAAAGTCACCGAATATCTTCTTCGCAGATGTTGCCGCTGAGAATGATGCGTTTTATGACAAGGCGCTGGAAGGCTTCACGCTCTTTGCTCTTAACCAGGGCGAGGTTTGCACCTGTCCTTCACGAGGTCTGATCGATAAGAAGATCTACGACAAGTTCCTTGGTGATGTCACAAAGCGCACTCAGGCAATTGTTCAAGGCCACCCATTGGACCTTGCAACGATGATTGGTGCGCAAGCATCAAATGACCAGCTTGAAAAGATTCTCTCCTATATCGATATTGGAAAGAAAGAAGGCGCAAAACTGATCACAGGTGGAGAGCGCGCTGACCTCGGCGGAGAACTTTCCGGTGGTTACTACGTAACACCAACCATCTTTGAAGGCAACAACAAGATGCGTATCTTTCAAGAAGAAATATTCGGCCCAGTTGTCTCTGTTACATCATTTGATGGATATGACAACGCAATGGAGATCGCTAATGACACCTTGTATGGATTAGGTGCTGGAGTCTGGTCACGTGATATGAACACTGCCTACCGCGCTGGTCGCGAGATTCAAGCTGGTCGCGTCTGGACCAACTGCTATCACGCCTATCCTGCGGGTGCTGCTTTTGGTGGATATAAGTCATCAGGTATCGGTCGCGAGACTCATAAGATGATGCTCGATCACTATCAGCAGACTAAGAACCTCCTTGTTTCTTATAACCCAAACAAACTTGGATTCTTCTAAGTCCCTATACGCTAAAGAAATGGTGATTCCATCACGAGTTGATTTAACGCAGGATGCCGAAGCGCTACTACGTAGATTAACCAGCATCCATGGGCCGTTGATGTTTCATCAATCCGGTGGCTGCTGTGATGGTTCTTCTCCAATGTGTTACCTGGCAGGTGAGTTTCGCGTAGGCGGAGCTGATGTAAAGCTGGGAGATTTAAAAGTGGCTGACATCCAGGATTCGATTGGGTTCTGGATGTCAGCTTCTCAATTTGAATATTGGAAACATACCCATCTCACAATTGATGTTGTCGATGGAAGAGGTGGTGGATTTTCGCTCGAATCCCCAGAAGGTAAGCGATTCCTAATCCGTTCACGCTTATTTACTGATGACGAATGGGCAATTCTCGAAATGAACCCAGTTCAGACCGGTGCTAATCTCCCCGCATGAATACAAAAGGTTATGCAGCGCTTTCAGCAGGTTCAGATCTAGTTCCATTCGAATTCAATCGCCGTGAAGTTGGCGCTCACGATGTAGAAATTGATATTAAGTATTCGGGTATCTGTCACTCAGATATCCATCAAGCACGTGAAGAGTGGGGCCCTGCAATTTTTCCAATGGTACCTGGGCATGAGATTGCTGGAGTCGTTAAGTCGGTCGGTGCATCGGTAACTAAATTTAAAGTAGGCGATCACATTGGAGTAGGTGTCTTTATCGATTCCTGTGGCAAATGCGTGCAGTGCAATAAAGGACTTCAGCAATACTGCGAAGAGGGAATGACCGGCACCTACAACGGATATGAGCGCGATGGAAAGACCGTTGCGATGGGTGGCTATAGCAACCGCTTTGTGATTAATGAAAATTATGCAGTTCACGTTCCGGTGAACTTGCCACTAGATGGCGTTGCACCGCTGCTCTGTGCAGGAATCACTTTATATTCACCAATCAAACACTGGAAGGTTGGTCCAGGTAAGCGCGTAGCAGTTATGGGTCTCGGTGGACTTGGACATATGGGAGTTAAGTTTGCTGTGGCCCTTGGTGCAGAGGTGACAGTCCTTTCGCACTCACCAGCAAAAGAAGGCGATGCAAAGGCGATGGGCGCTCATCACTTCATATCAACGAAAGATCCTGAAGTCTTTAAGAGGTATGCAAAAAGTTTCGATCTCATTCTCAACACTGTGAGCGCAGAGGTTGATATCAATCAGTACCTCAACCTTTTGGCGCAGGATGGAACACTTGTGGTAATCGGGCTTCCAGGAAAGCCATATTCAGTGCATGCAGGGGTCTTGCTCGGTGCCCGTCGCTCAATGGCTGGCTCCATGATTGGTGGAATTCCTGAGATGCAAGAGATGCTGGATTTTTGTGGCGAACATCAGATCCTCAGTGATGTCGAAGTTATTAAGGCTGATTACATCAACAAGGCTTATGAGCGCACCGTCGCCAGCGATGTGAAGTACCGATTCGTCATAGATGGCGCTACTTTCTAGGTTTTTGCTGCCGGAGAAATAGCGTAAGATTCGCAACGTTTGCAGCGTGCTGTAAACGGTGGGGCCTATAGCTCAGTCGGTAGAGCAACGGACTTTTAATCCGTGGGTCGACGGTTCGAGCCCGTCTGGGCCCACTGTACTTCCAGAAATAACCCTTCCGTTGAGAAAGTGCTCTGTGATACTCTCATGTGAGCGCTCTCATTTAGAGGGCATCGATGGAGGTTCTCGTGGGCAAGGGCTGGACGCTATTAGGTCACTATGAAGCCTCGGCAAAAAACAGTCTTTTCGGCATGGCCCTCGCGGTCTTTATTGCAGCCGAAACATTCGGCACCCACGACCACCGATACAAAATATTAATGAGCCTCTTGGTGTTGATTTCCGCAGCCTTCATCGGGTGGAAAGCAGTTGGCGCTCAATCAATCCTAGGGCTGCTCACAGTCCTCCTCTCGTTACTGTGGATCATCCCCATCGTTGATGCGACATTTTTCTACTCCGTTGATCTTACTTTCATGCTCGCACACTCAGCTCTCGCGCTCGCCATTGCAGTCGGCGCATTTACCTATTTGAAGAATTAATAGCGATGGCAAAGGTAACTTTCGTCGGCTTTCAGGAGAAGGTAGAAATTCCTGCAGGATTTCAACTCCTTCAAATCAATGAGTCTATCCAGAGTGCGAAGAGTCGAGATGATCTGTTCTCGTTGATTAGTGATTCACAAAAATTATCTCTCTGGCTCTTTGATGTTGAATCTTTTGACTCTCGTCCTGGCGGCAAGTTGCTCTTTACCAATGCAAGCCAAGCAACGTGCACCTCTTTTCTTCTCGGTAAAGAAGTTTCACTTATTTCTGAATACTTCGGAAACTTCACTGGAAAAGTTGTGAAAGGTAAAACAGAAAATTCAATCCACATCAAGTTTGAGATTTTGACGGATGATGTTGAGTCAAAGAGTGACGAAATTTTGGAAATCCTGAAAAGATTGACTTTGCAACTATGACAGGGCGTAAAGCAAATATCTACGATGTTGCACAGCTTGCAAAAGTGTCACACCAGACAGTTTCACGTGTGCTCAATAGCCATCCAAGCGTGAAGCCAGCAACTCGTGAAAAAGTAGAGAACGCCATTTCGGAGTTAAAGTACCGTCCCAATCATGCTGCGCGGCAACTAGTTACATCACGAAGTCAGATGATTGGAATATTGATTGCAGGAACCGAGCTCTATGGTCCGTGGGCAATTCTTAATGCAATGGAGCGTGAAGCACGTTTTGAAGGCTATTCGATCATCTCAATCTCTATCTCCCCAGATTCTCCAGAGTCATGGGGTGAGGCCATTGAACAACTAAGAAATCTCGATATCGATGGCGTAATTACGATTGCGCTCTCCAATCAGATTGTTAAAGAAGTTGAGAAATCATTGGCATCAGCAACAATCGTAATTGTTGATACAGAGCCAAGTAAGAAATTTGACGCGGTTAATATCGAGAATTTTGTGGGTGGCAAGATTGCAACTCAACATCTGATTGATCTAGGGCACAAAAATATTGTGCACGTGACGGGTCCATTGGGTGGTTACGAAGGACAGCAACGATGCAGAGGTTATGAAGAAGCGATGCATTCTGCAAAGTTAAAACCCGATGTTATTCAGGGAGACTGGTCGATTGAAACCGGTTACGCAGTAGGAAAAGAAATTGTGGAGAGAAAAATATTTCCTACGGCGATATTCTCATCTAACGATCACCTTGCTCTTGGAATCATGAAGGCTCTCTCAGAGAGAAACGTGCGTGTTCCTCGAGATATGAGCATCGTGGGTTTCGACAATATTCCAGAAGCGGCCTATTTCTCGCCGGCACTGACAACTGTTCACCAAGATTTTGACGAGCTCGGAAAACTTGCTATCGAGAGAATGTTAATTCAGTTAAAAGAACCAACATCCCGTGCTTCGCTCACTCTCCCTCCACAATTAATCATTCGTGAATCAACTCGACAACTCAAGGCAGGGAAATAAGATGGCAGATAAATATGTAATCGGAGTCGACTACGGAACACTCTCTGGTCGTGCACTTGTAGTCCGAGTCGCCGATGGCGCTGAGTTGGGATCGGCCGTTTTCGAATATCCCAATGCCGTAATGGATCGCGTTCTCAATGCGACAGGCGCCCCACTCGGACCTGATTGGGCTCTACAAGATCCCAATGATTATGTAGAAGTGTTAAAGCGCGCTGTTCCTGAGGCGATAAAGGCAGCTGGTATCGATGCCACCCAGGTAGTGGGAATTGCAACTGATTTCACTGCCTGCACAATGATCCCGGTTCTAGAAGATGGAACACCCCTCTCTCAGCTTGATGAATATAAAAGCAATCCTCATGCGTATGTAAAGCTCTGGAAACATCACGCTGCACAGCCTCACGCCGATCGAATCAATCAACTAGCGCGCGAACGTAAAGAAGCGTGGCTTCCACGCTACGGGGGCCAGATTTCTTCAGAGTGGGAACTTGCAAAGGGTCTTCAGATTCTCGAAGAAGCACCAGATGTATATAAGAAGATGTGGAAGTTTGTTGAAGCCGCCGATTGGATTATTTGGCAGCTGTGTGGAACTTACCTACGCAATGCGTGTACCGCTGGATACAAGGGCAATCTCCAAGATGGCAAGTACCCGTCACGCGAATATTTTGCAGCACTTAATCCGCACTTCTCAGATTTCGAAGAAAAAATTTCGCACACAATCGGTGAACTCGGCGACAATGCGGGACCATTGACGGCGCAAGCCGCCGCCTGGACAGGTCTGCCTGCAGGTATTGCGGTTGCAGTTGGCAATGTGGATGCACACGTAACTGCACCGGCGGCAAAAGCAACCGAGCCAGGACAGATGGTTGCCATCATGGGAACGTCAACCTGTCACGTAATGAATCACGATGCCATTACTGAAGTTCCTGGAATGTGCGGCGTAGTTGATGGCGGAATCGTAAGTGGACTCTATGGATATGAAGCAGGTCAGTCCGGGGTCGGCGATATTTTTGCGTGGTACGTGAATAACCAAGTTCCACAGCGTTACTTTGATCAAGCAAGTGCTGCTGACACTTCAATTCATCAGTATTTGACCGACCTCGCAGCGAATGAAGCTGTAGGTGCGCACGGCCTAGTTGCCCTCGATTGGCACAGTGGAAATCGCTCAGTTCTTGTTGATCATGAGCTCAGCGGAACAGTGCTGGGCCTTACTCTCACGACAACTGCGGAACAGATCTACCGCGCACTACTTGAATCAACTGCCTATGGAACGCGGGTGATTGTAGATACATTCGCTGCCTCAGGAGTACCGGTGCGAGAATTTATCGTTGCCGGTGGCTTACTAAAGAATAAGTTTCTCATGCAGCTCTATTCTGATGTCACACGACTTCCGATTTCAACAATTGATACCGATCAAGGCCCGGCGCTAGGTTCTGCAATTCACGCAGCGGTTGCAGCAGGGGAGTACCCAAATGTGAACGCTGCAGCAGAAGCAATGGGCAAAGTAAATAAACATGTTTACCTACCCAATGAAGAGCGGGCACTGCAATACGACAAGCTCTATCGTGAATATGTGGAACTACACGATTACTTTGGGCGCGGAGCAAATAATGTTATGAAACGTCTTAAGCAATTAAAGCGAGAGGGATAGGCATGGCAACGAGAGAAGAGCTCATAAGAAAGACCCAAGAAATTCTTGTTGATCTGCACCAAGAGCTAGTTCGCTATGAATTAGTTGTCTGGACAGGGGGTAACGTTTCTCAGCGAATCACATTTGACGACGGATCACCTGATCTCTTTGCAATTAAACCCTCCGGAGTTAGCTATGACGAATTAACAGCGGAGTCAATGGTTGTATGCGATCTCGATGGAAATCTTGTGCAAGGTTCACTCTCACCATCGAGTGACACTGCCGCGCATGCATATGTCTATCGAAATATGCCTGAAGTAAATGGAGTTGTTCATACACATAGCAATTACGCATGCGCCTGGGCCGCAGTAGGTCAGGAGATTCCATGCATCCTTACCGCGATTGCAGATGAATTTGGAGGTCCGATCCCGGTCGGTCCATTTGCCATCATCGGTGATGATTCAATTGGGCGTGGCATTGTTGAGACACTTACCGGCCATCGCTCGCCAGCGGTTTTGATGCAAAATCATGGTGTCTTCACCATTGGCCCCAGTGGCAAAGCGGCGGTCAAAGCCGCTGTGATGTGCGAAGACAACGCAAAGTCAGCCTTTATCGCCCGCCAACTCGGCACCCCGGTTCCGATTCCACAGGCTGCGATTGAATCTTTATTCAATCGTTATCAAAACGTCTATGGAAAATAGGCGAAAGTAGGTAGATTTCCCACTAGAAATGTGAGCGCTCACTTTGAGAACTCATTTTCGTTCATCCTAGGAAAGGAACACAATTGATTAAGAAGCTAACAACTGTCGTTGCTGCAGCAGCAATGGCAGTAACAGGTCTTATGGTTGCAGCGCCTGCACAGGCAGCATCTAAGGGCCTTATCGGTGTTGCAATGCCAACACAGTCTTCAACACGTTGGATCTCTGATGGAAATAGCATCAAGGCTCAGCTTGAGAAGGATGGCTACACAGTAGATCTTCAGTACGCAGAAGATGACATCCCAACACAGGTTTCACAGCTCGAAGCAATGCTTACAAAGGGCGCTAAGGCACTCATCATCGCTTCAATCGATGGCGAGCAGCTCACAGACGTTCTTGCAAAGGCAAAGAGCAAGAAGGTTCCAGTTATTGCTTACGACCGTTTGATCCGTAAGTCAGCAAACGTTGACTACTACGCAACATTCGACAACTTCAAGGTTGGCGTACAGCAGGCAACATCACTTCTCGTTGGTCTTGGTGTTTACAAGTCAGAAGCTTCAACAAAGGCTGACGGACCAAAGGCTAAGGGCCCATTCAACGTTGAGCTCTTCGCTGGTTCACCAGATGACAACAACGCAACATTCTTCTTCAACGGAGCAATGTCAGTACTTAACCCACTCATCAAGAGCAAGGTAATTACTGTTAAGTCAGGTCAGACAGCATTCACAAAGGTCGCAACACTTCGTTGGGACGGTGCAGTTGCACAGAAGCGCATGGAAGACATCCTTGTTTCTTCATACGCATCAGCTAAGGTCAATGGCGTTCTTTCACCATACGACGGACTTAGCCGCGGAATCATCGCAGCTCTTACAGACGGTGGTTACACAACAAAGACAATGCCAATCATCACAGGCCAGGATGCAGAAGTTCTTTCTGTAAAGGCAATGATCAAGGGCGACCAGTACTCAACAATCTTCAAGGACACTCGTGAACTTGCAAAGGTTGCAGTATCAATGTCAG
>JBJTMX010000096.1:0-14587 GCA_046070745.1 Candidatus Planktophila sp. | reverse complement strand
CATCGTTCTTGCATCACAATCATCTTCTCGTAAGCGTCTTCTTGAGGGTGCCGGCCTGAAGCCAACAATTATCGTCAGCCATGTTGATGAGGAAACTGATTTCTTCAACGCAATGACACCCGAAGATATGGTGATCGCTCTTGCTGTCTCTAAGGCCCATACAGTTCGTGAGCGCATTGATTACCCAGCAATCATTATTGGTTGTGATTCAACTTTCGATGTTGATGGTGTTTCATTTGGAAAGCCAGGAACGCCGGAGGTTGCAATAGATCGTGCCAAGAAAATAAGTGGTCGGACAGGATTACTTCATACCGGCCACTGCATTATTGATACAGCTCAAGGAATTGAAATTGCAGATCGCGTTACAACAAAGGTCACCTTCACTGATATGACTGATGAAGAAATCGCTGATTACGTTGCCTCGGGTGAGCCTCTCCATGTTGCAGGTGGATTCACCCTCGATGGCTTCGGTTCGCCATTTGTCCCCGTTATTGAGGGTGATTACACAAATGTTGTAGGGATTTCGATGCCTTTCCTACTTAAAGCGATGAAGCAACTTGGATATTCTTGGCCTCAGGTAAAGGAGATGCAATGAAGCGCGTTCTTATAGCTAACCGAGGTGAAATCGCCCTGCGCGTTATCCGCGCATGTAAAGATCATGGACTTGAATCTGTTGCGATGTACTCTGAAGAAGATCGCGACGCTCTCCACGTTAGGAGCGCAGACTTTGCCTACTCACTCGATGGAACAGTTGCAAAAGATACTTACCTCAATATTCCAAAGATTATCGCCGTCGCTAAGACAGCTGGCGCAGATGCGGTGCACCCGGGATACGGGTTCCTTTCAGAGAATGCAGATTTTGCGCAAGCCGTAATCGATGCTGGCCTTATTTGGATCGGCCCATCACCTGCAGCAATTAGCGCACTCGGTGACAAAGTTTCCGCTCGTCGCATCGCTTCCGCTGCTGGGGCGCCGCTTGTTGCGGGAACAAAAGATCCTGTTGAAACAGCTGAAGAAGTTGTTGCTTTCGCAAAAGAGCACGGACTACCGGTTGCAATCAAAGCTGCCTTTGGTGGCGGTGGACGCGGACTCAAGGTCGCTCGCACGCTTGAGGAGATTCCTGAGCTCTATGCATCAGCTGTTCGTGAAGCAATTGCCGGGTTCGGTCGCGGTGAATGTTTCGTAGAGCGATACCTCGATAAGCCTCGCCACGTCGAGACTCAAGTTCTAGCAGATAAGTTTGGCAACGCAGTAGTTGTATCTACTCGCGACTGCTCATTGCAGCGCCGCCACCAGAAGTTGGTAGAAGAGGCGCCAGCACCATTCCTTACTGATGAGCAGAATGCAGAGCTCTACCGCTCCTCTAAGGCGATCATGAAAGAAGCTGGATATGTGGGCGCAGGCACATGTGAGTTCCTTGTTGGTCTCGATGGAACAATCTCTTTCTTGGAAGTAAATACTCGCCTGCAGGTAGAGCACCCAGTATCTGAAGAGGTCACGGGTATCGACCTTGTTCGCCAGCAGTTCCGCATCGCAATGGGAGAAGCACTCGGCTTTGATGATCCTGTTATTCGCGGACACTCCATTGAATTCCGCATCAACGGTGAAGATCCGGGCCGCTCATTCTTGCCAGCACCTGGTCGCATCACAGAATGGCAGATTCCAACTGGTCCTGGTGTTCGCGTCGATGCAGGTTTCCGTAAGGGAGATGTCATCGGTGGAAACTTCGATTCACTTCTGGCAAAGTTGATTGTTACTGGTGCTACTCGCGAAGAAGCTATCCAGCGTTCTCGACGCGCACTTGCTGAATTCGATGTGCAAGGACTTGCAACAGCGCTTCCATTCCACCGAGCAATCCTTGAAGATCCACATTTCACAGACACTTTCAAGGTTTATACAAGTTACATTGAGAATGAATTCGTCAATGAGATTCCTGCATTTGCCGCAGATGCTCTTGAGTCACAGACTAAGGCAGCATCAGAAAAGCTGGTAGCTGAGGTCAATGGAAAGCGATTTGAAATCCTTGTTCATGCACCAGAACCAGTTGTGAAGCGCCACCGCGCAAAGCAGGCATCTGCAACAGGTGCGTCTGGTGATGGCCTTGCCAGCCCAATGCAGGGAACAGTTGTCAAGATTGCAGTGGAAGAAGGCCAGGCTGTTGTTGCTGGTGACCTCATCATTGTTCTTGAAGCGATGAAGATGGAGCAACCACTGAATGCTCACAAGAGCGGTGTGATTAAAAACCTGAAGGCAGTTGTAGGCGAGACTGTCTCCAGCGGCACCGTTCTCTGTGAGATTATTGAGGCATGACCTCAACCGAACTTCTCTACCAAGACCCAATGGCCGCAGCCGCACAAGCTGCATCTGAAATCGCATCTCGCACAGGGGTTGCATCTCACGATGTAGCACTTGTTATGGGCTCTGGCTGGGTTACAGCATGTGATGCACTCGGAACACCTGCTTATGAATGCGATGCGCATGAGTTAACAGGATTTGAAGCACCAGCAGTTGAGGGTCACTCAGGCAAAGTTCGTTCATATGTCATTGAGCACGAAGGTAAGTTAATCCGCGCTCTCGTATTCCTTGGTCGTACACATTTGTATGAAGGCAAGGGTATGGAACCTGTTGTTCACGGTGTTCGTACAGCTGTGAAAGCTGGATGCAAATTGTTGTGCTTACCAATGCTTGTGGCGGAATCAACGCAGGTTACAAGGTAGGCGAACCAGTATTGATTCGCGACCACATCTCACTCACTGCACAGTCACCGCTATCAGGTGCAACATTTGTTGACCTTACAGATCTCTACAGCAAGCGCATCCGTGAAATTGTTAAGAGCCAAGATACTTCACTTCAAGAAGGTGTCTACGTTCACTGGCGCGGACCAACCTATGAAACACCTGCAGAAATTTTGATGATGCGCACAATGGGTGCGGATCTTGTTGGAATGTCTACTGTTCCCGAGGCAATCGCGGCGCATGCAATGGGCGCTGAAGTTCTTGGAATCTCTCTCGTTTCTAACGCAGCAGCCGGCATGACTGGCGAAAAGCTCAACCATGAGGAAGTAATCGCTGCAGGTAAAGCTGCGGCAAGTCGTATGGGCGAACTTCTCAAGAACACAATTCCTAAACTCGTGTAACGCGAGTAATCTGTTGCTATGAACGCAGCGCTTATTGAAGAAGTGAAAGCATGGATTGCAGATGATCCAGATCCCGTTACTGCCGCACACCTTCAATCTCTTCTCGATGCCGGTGACGAAGCTGCCCTCAGGCCCCTCTTCAACGGATTCCTCCAATTCGGAACCGCGGGGCTTCGCGGACCTATTGGTGCAGGTCCATCATGTATGAACCGCGCCGTTGTTGGTCGAACAGCTGCAGGACTTGCAACATATATGAAGCAACGTGGGATGAAGAAAGTTGTCATTGGTCGCGATGCTCGTCATGGATCTGAGGATTACACTCAGGAATCTGCTGAAATTCTCAGTGGTGCGGGTATGGATGTATACATCCTTCCCCGACCGCTTCCAACACCAGTTCTGGCCTATGCAACATCATCATTGAAGGCCGATATTGGAATCATGGTGACTGCTAGCCACAATCCGCCACAAGATAATGGGTACAAGGTTTATATCGGACCTAAGGCAGATGGCATTGAGTACGCATCCTCACAAATCATTAACCCCACAGATGGATTTATTGCAGCAGATATCGCTGCGGTTACATCACTTGCCTCACTCCCCCGCGGCGATAAGTGGAAGGTACTTGGCGAAGAAGTAATCACTGAGTACACCCAGCGAACAATTAAATTAGCCCCACGCCCTGGCGACATCAAAGTTGTTTACACCGCTATGCATGGTGTTGGAACAGAAGTTGTTCAGCGCGTCTTTAATCACGCTGGTTTTGCAACTCTGATTTTGGTGGATGAGCAATGCACCCCAGATCCAGACTTCCCAACTGTTGCATTTCCAAATCCTGAAGAACCAGGTGCAATTGATTTAGCTCTCACTAAGGCTCGTGACTTTGGCGCAGACCTTGTTATCGCAAATGACCCTGATGCAGATCGCTGTGCAGCAGCCATTAATGATCCTAAGGTCGGATGGCGCATGCTCCGTGGAGATGAACTCGGCGTCATTTTTGGTGAATGGATTGCGCGTACCAAACCTGCGGGCACTATGGGTAATTCGATTGTTTCATCTTCTGCTCTTCGCAAGATTGCTGAGCATTACGGCGTAGATTTTAAAGAGGTACTCACTGGATTTAAGTGGCTCGCCAAGATTGAAGATCTTGCCTACGGTTATGAAGAAGCAATTGGCTATGCTGTTGATTCAGAGACAGTTAACGATAAGGATGGCGTCTCTGCCGCTCTCTTCTTGACTCAAATCGCAATGGATCTCAAGCGCGACGGTTTAACACTTGCTAACTTGCTCGATGATATTTGGGAGCGCCACGGCTTCCACGGCACTGAACAAATTTCAATTCGAGTCTCAGATATGACTGCAATTACTCGACTTCTTGCAGGTCTCCGCACTAATCCCCCAACAGAGATTGCTGGACGAAAAGTTGAATCCATTGACGATCTGGCTGCACCTACTGATGGCCTGCCACCTACTGATGGCCTGCGTATTTGGCTAGCCGGGGGCATCCGCATCATTGTTCGCCCATCAGGCACGGAGGCGAAGTTGAAGTGCTACATCGAGGTTGTTACAAAGAGTTCAGAGGAATCTGCGAAGCTGCTCAACGACTTGCGCGAGCCATTAAAGAAGTTCCTCTCGAACTAAGCGCCGAAGCGCTCTCTAAATTCATCGAGCATTGCAGCGGCCGCAGAAGCGCCACTGCGCTTTACTCCTGCATCCATAAATGCAAGAAGCATGTCGAGGTTCTTCACGCCACCTGCGCTCTTGACCTCCATCTTTGCCGATACTGATGCGCGCATCAACTTCACATCTTCAAGGATTGCACCTGTCGGAGCAAAACCTGTCGATGTCTTCACGTAGTCAGCACCTGATGCTTCAACGAGTTGGCATGCCTTAACTATTTCTTCTTTTGTTAAGTATGCATTTTCAAGAATTACCTTGACTTGATGTCCGCCTGCCGCAACAACAACTGCAGCCAATTCCTCTCGAACTTCGTCATACATTCCTGACTTCATCCAACCGATGTTCATGACAACATCGATCTCTGTTGCACCATCTGCAACAACTTGCTTAGTCTCAAAGACCTTTACAGAGGTTGCAGAGTTTCCGTGTGGGAAGCCGACAACGGTTCCAACATGAACATCACTGCCGCGCAGAATGTCTGCACAGAATGCAACATCGGCAGGCTTGCAGCAGACAGATGCAACGTCGTACTTGAGTGCAACTAGGCATCCTTCACGCACTTCATCGCGTGACATATCTGGACGCAAGAGCGCGTAATCTATTGTCTTTGCGACCTGTCGAAGTGTGTATTTACTAGTTGCCATCATGGACTCCAATTTCTTTAAACAACTTTGCGAAGTTAACATCGTTACGATCTTTATTGCCTGTCTGCCAGAGACCGACTTCTTGAGTCTCAGGAATAAACTCAAGGGCGCGATGGCCAGGGAGTCTGCGCACCGGCGTTCCATTGCGACGTCCCTGGAAGTACCACCACAAATCATCTGTATGGAAGGCGAGTTCGCAGTAGCGCGCCTCATCCAGCGCATCGTCGTGGAGGGCTCCTGCTGGGAAGAGGGTGCCGGCACCGCTGGTTGCCATTAGGTCGAAGGAAGGTCCAAGCAGGCTATCTGAGGCCTTCTCCCACGCTGAGAAAGGCTCTAAAAGGCCATCCTGAGCGTAGGTGACTCTGTGTACACGTGAGGCGATAATCGAGCCTGGATAGAGATGGTGCTCGAGCATCAGCTGCAAGGTTAAATCAGGTGTTAGAAGTAAATCGTCATCAATGGCGATTACCGGAACACCCGGGTAGCGCTTGAGTGTAGGGATCAACTTCTTGCCCGGGCCAAGGTCTGCGCACTCATTAATAACAATGTACCCAGATGCAGCCAAATCGAGAACTGATTGAGGCAGCTCATTCAGGTCTTGATGAGCAATATTAAGAATGATCTCAGTTGGTTGGAGAACCTGCTTCTTCAACTCTGGTAGAGCGAGAGCGAGTGCATCAAAGCGAGCTGGATGGCTTGTCAGTGAAAGGATGAAATTGAAATCCTTCTCTGCCATTCCTGGGATCTGCAGATTTAATAGATTTAGTTTTGCAAGAACCGCACCCGAATCTGCATGCAACTTCTTCTCAGATGAAGCAATCTTCTTCTCGAGCGCGCGCCCTTGAACCAGTACCTCAGTCACTTTGCTCCCAATGGCGCGAAGGCTGCGAACGGAATAAAGGGAAAGTGAAGCAACCAGGAGCACGATCAGAATCTGTAGAGATGAATTCATCATTCGCCTGCAATAGATGCGTAGCCTGGCTTCACAATCTCTTCGATGATCTCAAGGCGCTCTTCAAATGGAATGAAGGCGCTTTTCAGTGCATTGATTGTGACGCGCTGCAAATCTTGGAAGGTCCAATCACATGCCTTAACCATCTCATTCATCTCACGTGACATCGATGTTGCAGACATTAGGCGATTATCTGTATTGATAGTGACACGGAAGCGGAGCTTAGAAAGTTTTGCCAATGGGTGCTCAGCAAACGATGCAGCAACACCTGTTTGAATATTTGAGGATGGACACATCTCAAGCGGAATACGTCGATCGCGAACATACGACGCTAAACGACCAAGGCGCGCTGGTGTGTGATTGAAATCGATGTCATCGGCGATGCGAACACCGTGACCCAGACGCTCTGCACCACAAATCTGGATAGCTTCCCAAATGGAAGGGAGGCCGTATGCCTCACCCGCATGGATGGTGAAGTGAGCATTCTCTTTGCGAAGGTATTCAAAAGTGTCGAGCTGATCGCTAGGCGGAAAGCCATCTTCAGGACCTGCGATATCGAAGCCAACAACGCCCTTATCGCGGTACTTAATGGCGAGCTCTGCTACCTCTTGTGAGCGCGCATTCTGGCGCATTCCACAGAGGAGAGAAAAGATGCGGATGGTATTTCCCTCAGACTTTGCCTCTGCCTCACCTGCGCGGAATCCCTCAAGGATTGCTTCGATTGCATCGGTAAGAGTCATTCCTTTTTCGGTGAGCAACTCTGGAGCCATGCGAACTTCAGCATAGACAACACCATCACGTGCAAGATCCACAGCACATTCGCGTGCAACTCGGACAACATCTTGGCGGCGCTGCATGACAGCAACAGTGTGTGCGAAAGTCTCTAAGTAGAGAACAAGTGAACCTGAATCACATGATGCTCGGAACCACTCAGCGAGTTCTGTTGCATCATATGTTGGAAGCTCGTGGCCGATCTCTTGAGCAATTTCAATGATTGTCGCTGGGCGTAAACCACCATCGAGGTGATCATGCAGAAGAGCCTTAGGTAACTTCTTAACTTGTGCCTCGGTCGGCTTCTTCAATAGATCTGGATTCACAACGCTCATCCTTCAATCCTTTCAAGAACCAATGGAAGTCTGTTGACTGTTCCATTTTCAATAATGACAACTGCGCCATCAAGAATTTCTAGTGCGCGTTCAAATCGAGCAGGTTCATCTGTATGGAGAGTAAAGAGCGGAGCACCTGCAGCAATGTAATCACCTGGCTTTGCATGCATCTCGATACCAGCACCTGCCTGTACTTTTTCGCCCTGCTTGGAACGGCCAGCACCCAAACGCCATGCAGATACTCCGACCTTCATTGCATCCATCGTGGTGATAATTCCGCTATTAGCAGCTTTTACAACATGCTTTTCGCGAGCAACTGGAAGTACTGCATCAGGATTTCCACCCTGCGCTGCAACCATGCGGCGCCAGTGATCCATCGCGCTTCCATCCTTCAAAGCATCTGCAGGATCTTTTCCAACAATGCCTGCTGCTTCAATCATTTCGCGAGCGAGAAGAATGGTGAGCTCAACAACATCTGCCGGTCCTCCACCTGCGAGAACTTCTACAGATTCACGCACTTCAAGCGCATTTCCAGCGGTAAGGCCAAGAGGGACATCCATCGCAGTGACGAGTGCGCGCATCTTCACGCCTGCATCAACGCCTAACTGCACCATTGTGTGAGCAAGTTCAGAAGCCTTCTTTGGATCAGACATAAATGCGCCAGAGCCGGTCTTTACATCGAGCACAAGTGCGGATGTTCCTTCTGCAATCTTCTTACTCATAATCGATGATGCGATAAGTGGAATCGCTTCAACTGTTGCAGTCACATCGCGGAGTGCGTACAACTTCTTATCCGCTGGAGCCAATCCTGCTCCCGCTGCGCAGATAACTGCGCCAGTGTCTTTAAGAACCTGCAACATCTCATCGTTTGAAAGAGATGCGCGCCACCCAGGAATGGACTCCATCTTGTCGAGAGTTCCACCGGTATGTCCGAGACCGCGACCTGAAAGTTGAGGAACTGCTCCCCCGCACGCTGCAACCAGAGGGGCGAGTGGAAGAGTGATCTTGTCTCCAACGCCACCAGTTGAATGCTTATCTGCTGTTGGACGATCGAGCGCTGACCAATTCATTCGCTCGCCTGTATTGATCATTGCATTTGTCCAGCGAGAAATTTCTCGAGAGTTCATTCCATTGAGAAGGATTGCCATAGCCAGAGCTGACATCTGCTCGTCAGCAACAACACCACGAGTGTATGCATCGATGACCCAATCGATTTGTGGATCCGTTAGCTCATGCTTATCTCGCTTGGCAGCAATTACTTCAACGGCTGCAAATGGTTCAATCATGAGAGTCTCGTCTCGATTTCTTCAGGCCCAAAAGCCCACGGTAGTAAATCATTGAGCGTCTTTACGCCTTCATCTGTCATTAACTGCAACTTTGATCCACCATGCTCCTGCAACAATTGGCGACAGCGACCACACGGCATGAGCGCATTTCCAGAGATATCTACGCATGCAAATGCAATAAGACGTCCACCGCCCGTTGCAATAAGTGATGAAACTAAACCGCACTCAGCACAGAGAGTCAGGCCATAGCTAGCGTTTTCAACATTGCATCCTGTGACGATGCGACCATCATCTACCAGGGCGGCAACTCCGACTGGAAACTGTGAATACGGCGCGTATGCCTTCTTCATCGCTGCCAGCGCTTCATTGCGTAAGAGTTGCCAATCTATCTCCATTAGTGGGAACCGCCTCCACGCTTATAGGCAATACCATCAGCCGCCGGAGCTCGAACCTTTCCGACGAAACCAGAGACAGCGATGATGGTTGCAATGTAAGGCGCCATCAACATGAACTCAGATGGGATGGGTGTACCGGTAATAGTAAGCAGACCCTGCAAGTTATCAGCAAAACCAAAGATGAGAGCAGCAGCTACTGCACCGAGCGGAGACCAGCGACCGAAGATGAGAGCCGCGAGTGCGATAAATCCCTTACCAGCGGTCATCTCTTTACTAAATGAACCCACCGCGCCAAGTGTGAAGAATGCCCCACCAAGTCCGGCAATTGCGCCCGCGATGATGACATTCTTGAATCGAATCTTGTTTACATCGATACCGACTGATTCAGCAGCAGTTGGATGCTCACCAACAGAGCGAGTACGAAGTCCCCACTTGCTCTTAAAGAGAGCTACGTGAATGACAGTAACAACTACATACATCAGGTAGACGATGATGGACTGACTAAAGAAAATCGGACCAAGTACCGGAATCTTTGAAAGTAATGGAATCTCTATTGGATTAAAAGCAATCGCTGCGTTCCATTCGCTCTGATACGGAATAAGCAATTTCTTATAAAGGAAGTTAGTCAGTCCAATGACAAGAACGTTGAGAACAAATCCAAGGACTACCTGATCGATTCCGTACTTGATTGCAAAGATTGCAAGAAGCAACGAAATAAGCGCACCTGCAACTGGAGCAAAAGCCAAGCCAATCCAGTTATTGTGGAAGAGTGACGCTAAGACTCCTGATGCAAAAGCACCAGCAAGTAGCTGGCCTTCAATTGCAATATTGATAACGCCGGAACGCTCAGAGAGAACTCCGGCCATCGCACCGAAAATCAATGGAACTGAGAGCAAAAGCGCACCTTGAAGTAAGCCAGTAAATGGAATGAACTTTCCAGCAGCTGACCAACAGAGGAATGACATGAGGAAAGATGTTGTGAATAAGCCACTCGCCAATCGAACTGTCTTTCCACGCTTGAATTGAATTGCGGCCAGAAGTACAGCGACGAGAGAAGAAATAGAAAAACCAAGAGCCCCACTCTTGGAATTAACGATCCACTCTTTAATGAGGATCCACTCATTGCCGAGAACAAAGCTATATGTGACTGGTTGGCCTTCCTTGGGAAGGAGCGCGAAGAAGCCGAGCGCGAAGAGAGCAAGTGCGCCCATTGTGATGATTCCGCGACGGCGACGTCGCTCTGGAGCTGAAAGGGTGCGAGTTTCTAACATTGTCATTAGCCGTTCCATCCCTTCGAAGCTACCGCTTGTCCGGCATCAACGTTCTTCAATCGGAAGATTGCCTTAATTAAGGCAGGTGCTGCGATAAAGAGAACAACGAGCGCCTGAATAACAAGAACGAGATCAAGCGGAGTCTCTGTGCTCGCCTGCATTGTGAGTCCGCCTGCGCGAAGTGCGCCGAAGAGGAGCGCTGCAAATACCGTGCCGATTGGCGTTCCGCGTCCGAGAAGTGCAACGGTGATTGCATCAAAACCAAATGATCCACCAACACCAGCGGTCATCGCTGGCTCTGAACCGAGAATTTGAAGTGCCCCACCAATTCCAGCAAGTGAGCCGGCAATGAACATGACAGTCGTTGTTGAACGACCCACTGAGATACCAGCAGTTTTAGATGCTGCTGCGTTTGCTCCGACCGCACGATATTTAAATCCCCACGTGCTGCGGTTGAGTAGCCACCACACCCCCGCTGCTGCAGCGAGAGCGATGATAAAACCGAGATTTGCGCGGAGTTCAGATCCAAAAAGATGTGGCAGACGGGCTGACATTTTTACCTCAGGAGCCAATGGATCTTGGCGACCTGGCCGTAAGAATGCCTTTGTGCTGAGCAGCCAGAGCAGGAAATATCCCGCTACATAGTTGAGCATGATGGTAACGATTACCTCGTGAGCACCGGTTCGCGCCTTAAGAAGACCAACAAAGCCACCATAAATCCCTGCACAGATAATCGCTGCTGCAAGTGCTGCAATTGTGTGAATAATGACGGGCATTTGGAAGTGGAAACCGATGTAGCTAGCTCCAATTGCACCTGCAATAAATTGTCCTTGCGCACCGATATTAAAGAGACCAGCTTTAAATGCGAGAGCAACAGATAGACCAGTGAGAATAAGTGGAGTAGCGGCAACGATTGTCTCTGACAGCGGATAGAAACCATGCAAGAAACCAGCATCAGTGAGCTGTGAATCGAAAATTGAACCTCTGAAAAGAGACCAGTAAGCGTTACCTGCAGTTGAGAGCGCCTTGGCTAGCATTGATAGCGGCTTTGCTTTAAGTGCTAGAACAGCAGAGTCAGAGAAAGCAACGAGAAGACCACTGACAAAGAGCGCCATGGCAAATGCAAGGAGCGGAAGAGTTAATTTATTAAGGAATTTTCTCACTTCTTAATACCTGCCATCAATAGACCTAGCTCTTCTCGAGACGTAGAAGCTGGAACGATAGAAATAATTTCACCCCGATACATGACGGCAATGCGGTCTGCCAAAGCCACAACCTCATCGAGTTCAGTGCTGAAGAGAAGTACTCCGCGACCAGAATCCCGCTCGGCGATGATTCGTTCATGTACGAATTCAATGGAACCGACATCAAGGCCACGCGTCGGCTGAGAAGCAACGACAAGCTTTACAGGGCGTGAAAGTTCTCGAGCAAGTACAACTTTCTGCTTATTTCCCCCTGAGAGCGACGATGCTGGATCCTTGGGAGATTGCGCACGAATATCAAATTCAATGACGCGCTTTGATGCGTTCTCTGCAACTGCGCTCTGCGAAATCACTGGACCCTTTGCAAATGGCGGAAGGTCATGAAGATCGAGGATGAGGTTTTCTTCAATGCTAAAGGAAGATATGAGTCCATCTTCTTCTCGAGATTCAGGCACGAATGCGATACCTGCATGAAGTGCATTGCGAACTTTGCCTTTATGAATCTCTTCTCCATCAACGGATATGCGACCATCAACATGCTCTTGCAGCCCAACTACAGCTTCTGCAAGTTCAGATTGACCGTTGCCTTGAACGCCCGCAACTGCGAGAACTTCACCTGCGCGGAGTTCAAAAGAGATGTCCTTCACGAGTGCGCGACCTGTGTGATCATGCACATTAAGGTGCTCAACCTTAAGCATGACATCACCGAGCTTGGGTGCGCTCTTGTTAACATCAAGTGAAACTGGGCGACCGACCATGAGAGATGCAAGCTCTTCTTGGCTTGCCGAAGGAGAAGCTGTACCCACAACCGCACCACGACGAATAATGGTGATCTTATCTGCGGCTTCCTTTACTTCACGAAGTTTATGAGTAATAAAGACGATAGCCGTGCCTTGGTCACGAAGCTTCTTCATATTGCGAAGAAGCTCATCAGTCTCTTGTGGAGTCAGAACTGCGGTTGGTTCATCGAGAATCAAAACTTTTGCGTCATAAATAAGTGCACGGATGATTTCTACGCGCTGCTGGATTCCAACAGGTAAATCCTCAACGAGCGCATCTGGGTCCACATCAAAATTAAATTCAGCGGAGACCCGCTTAATTTCAGCGCGTGCTGTTTCCAGATCGAGGAATCCAAACCCCTTAACCTTTTCATGTCCGAGAACAATATTTTCTGCGACAGTGAAGACAGGGATGAGCATGAAGTGCTGGTGAACCATACCGATTCCAGCCGCAAGGGCGTCGAGCGGAGAATCGATATTGATGACTTTCCCGTCTACAGAGATTGTTCCTTCATCGGGAGAAAGCAAACCGTAGACAATATTCATTAGCGTTGATTTGCCGGCACCATTTTCACCAAGGATTGCGTGAATTTCGCCTGATTCAACTTTTAAGTTGATGGAATCATTTGCAGTGAGTGCACCAAAGCGCTTTGTGATGCCGCGCAGTTCTAGGGACATGTGCGTAAATCTACTCTTTATAACTACTTTATACAAAGCAAAACGGAGCTAGCGAATTCGCTAGCTCCGTTTTGTTAGGAGTAATCAGTCAATTACTTAACTGAAACCTTACCTTTGCGAATTGCTTCACCAAGCTTTACAACTTCGAGACGAAGATCAGCTGGGACCTTTGAAACGAGGTTGTGGTATGAAGCAAGGTATGTTCCGTTGTTCTTCAAGTTACCTACGTAACCTGTTGAAACAAACTTACCTGCCGCCTGATCTGCGATTACTGTCTTTACGGAAACATCAACAGCCTTTACGACAGATGTAAGAAGCACGCTCTTGTACTGCGGTGCAGCTTTGTATCCATCTGAGTCAACCCAGATAACAATTGACTTCTTTGAAGCAATTGAGTTTCCTGCTGTTGCTCCGCCAAGTCCACCAGCTACTGGGAAAATGACATCTGCACCCTGTTGCTCAAAGTTCTTTGAGATCTGAAGTGCCTTTGCTGAATCAGAGAAACCGCCAACGAATGTTCCGTCAGCCTTTGCTGTATCCCAACCAAGAACCTGAACTGACTTGCCCTTGACCTTGTTGTAGTAAGCGACACCCTTAGCAAAGCCATCCATGAAGATAGTGACAGGTGGAATGTTAAGTCCACCGTATGTTGCGACCTTAGCGGTCTTTGAGACACCAGCTGCTACATAACCAGCCTGGAATGCAGACTCGTTTGTTGCGAACTGAAGTGGCTTAAGATTTGAGAGCTTCTTACCTGGGTAGACAGATCCATCTGCACCGTGGTCTTCGCCATCCTGATCAACAATTGCGAAGTGAATTGTTGGGTTTGCCTTTGCAGCATTCACAATAGCTGTGTTGATAAGGAAGCCAACACCGATGATGATGTCGCACTTCTCGTCAACGAGCTTCTTGATATTTGGTGCGTAGTCCGCATCTGATGTTGCTGCAAGGTACTTCACTGTTACAGCCTTGTTAGCTGTTGCAGCTGCCTGTGCGCCTGCCCACGCTGAAGCGTTAAATGACTTGTCGTCAACGCCGCCTGTATCGAGTGCAAGACATGCCTTTGTTGCGTTTGCAGCGGTTGCAGCTGGTGCAATTCCGAATGCAAGTGTTGCAGCAGCGAATGCCGCAACAAGCTTTGTTGTCTTCTTCAAGGTTTCCTCCAAGGAAAATATGAACTGTGGATCCTTCTCGCACTAGGTAAGCGTCTGAAGGTTGTGTGCCCCAGCCTATCTTTTAGGCGTAAGAATCACTAAATGCCACCCGTTAAATCGAGGTGGGGCAGGTAACAATCGTGAAAACTCTCAACTAGTAGTTGAAGGATTGCCCGTATAAAACAGTATTAATGAGGGATTTTTAAGGCCTGCGCAGCTGCTTGATTGATGTGAGCAGAGGCCGCCGTTAAGGATGGAAGGTATGTCGTGAACGAGACTCCCCCGCCAATTACTGTGTATCTATGCC
>JBJTMX010000095.1:0-18788 GCA_046070745.1 Candidatus Planktophila sp. | reverse complement strand
ACAAAGTCTCATGAAGGTAGTGGTGTCACGATTGCCGTCACCGGCGATCAAACCCACGGCGTTCCAGAGGATAGTTCAAATCTTGCAGTCAAAGCTGCGCAGCTCATCGGTGAAAAGTTCGATATCGATGTCGACGTTCATATTGAAGTCAAGAAATCAATCCCCGTTGCAGGTGGAATGGCAGGCGGATCTGCCGATGCTGCAGCAACTCTTGTTGCGATGGATGCACTCTACAAATTAGAGGCAACACGTGAAGAGTTATTGGAACTTGGAAGCCAACTTGGTAGCGACGTTCCATTCATGATTATGGGCGGCACTGCAGTCGGCACAGGGCGCGGAGATCAGTTAACAGCAGCGCTTTCACGAGGTCTCTATCACTGGGTCTTTGCACTTTCCTCCGTTGGTCTATCAACTCCTGCGGTCTACACCGAGTGCGATCGCATGCGTGCAGAACTTGAAATTGCAGATCCAAAGGTCAGTGATTCATTAATGCAGGCCCTTCTTTCAGGTGATGCTGCGCAGGTTGGTGCAGCACTTACCAATGACCTTCAGGGACCTGCGTGTTCGCTGCGTCCTGCGTTGTCGCTTGTTCTTGAAGTAGGCCGTGATTACGGAGCGCTCGGTGCAATCGTTTCGGGTTCTGGACCGACAGTGGCTTTCTTAGTTGAGAGCGAAGAGGCAGGTCTTGATTTAGCAGTCGCACTTACTGCAAGCGGTGTTGTGGGAAGCGTTGCACGTGCAACCGGCCCCGTGCATGGCGCCCGAATTATTTAGTCGTTCTGTTCCACGTCGAAGTTAGCTGCAAGGCGACTTAATAAGTCAGCCAATTGTGATTGCTCTTCTTTACTTAAATCTGTAAGGAATGTGCGCTCGTTCTTAATCAATTGATCGAGGGCTTCATCCACTTTCTTCATTCCTAAAGCAGTCAAGGAAACCAATGAACCGCGTCCATCACTGGGATCGGGCTGGCGTGTAATGACTTTCAATTCCTCAAGCCGATCAAGGCGGTTAGTCATGGTGCCGCTTGAAACCATCGTCTCTTGCATCAACTGACTTGGTGACAATGTATGTGGAGCACCTGCGCGACGAAGAGCGGCAAGAACATCGAAGCCCCACGTATCGAGCTCAGCAAATGCATCTCGGCGGGCCAAATCGAGGTGGCGAGAGATACGGGTAATACGGCTCAGGATTGCAAGGGGAGAGAGATCAACATCTGGTCGCTCGCGCTTCCATGCAGCGATAAGGCGGTCTACCTCATCACGATTCTCCATACGGGCTAGGTTAGTGGGAAAAGGCTTGTCAGTTTGGAAAGTCAGGCGGTGATAAGGGAGAATATAGGTTCCGCCATTGTGTAGTGGCTAGCACATGGGCCTTTGAAGCCCAGGGTCCAGGATCGATACCTGGTGGCGGAGCCATCAGAAGGTAGACTTACCGCATGAGCCTAGAAACCGTAGTCATTCTCGCTGCGGGCGAAGGTACTCGAATGAAATCGCAGACACCAAAGGTGCTGCATGAAATCTCAGGCCGCTCACTTCTCGGCCACGTAATTGCCGCTTGTGAAGCCCTCGAACCAGCACATCTTCGTGTAGTTGTCGGTTCTGGCCGCGAAAAAGTTGAAGCTCACATCGCTGAAATCGCACCACAGGCAACAACGGTCTTTCAAGAACATCGCGGTGGAACCGGCCATGCAGCGCAGTTGGCGCTCGCTGACTTAACTCCTGCCGGCACAATTTTGATCTTGGCTGGCGATACGCCAATGCTTAGGTCAGATTCACTTGCATCACTATTAGCAGATCACCACGCAGGTGGCTTTGCTGCATCAGTTCTGACAGCTGAGCACCCAGAGCCGACAGGATACGGCCGCATCATTCGCGGTGACGATGGCTCACTTCTTCGCATCATTGAAGAGAAAGATGCGGATGAGTTCGAAAAGGCAATCGAAGAAATTAACTCAGGCGTGTACGCCTTTGATGCAGTCAAGCTTGCAGGCGCAATTGGCAAGCTTCGCAATGACAATGCACAAGGCGAGCTCTATCTGACTGATGTTATTGAAATTCTTCGCAATGAAGGCGGAAAGATTGCTGCAGTCTGCATCGATGATTTCACTGAAACTCTTGGTGTTAATGACCGCGTTCAATTTGCAGAAGCTGCAGCGCTTTTGCGTGATCGCATCAATGAAAAATTAATGCGCAGCGGCGTCACCATTGTGGACCCAACAACAACATGGGTCGATGCAACTTCTACTGTTTCTCAAGATGTCGTTCTTCTGCCTGGCACCGCAATCAGTGGCGACTCAACAATCGGTACTGGCGCAGTTATCGGGCCACGTACAACACTTGTTGACTGCACTGTCGCCAATGGCGCAGAAGTTAAAGAGTCATACGCGAGCGGTGCTGTAATTGGCGAGAACGCATCAGTTGGTCCATTTACCTACCTTCGCCCTGGCACCAACCTTGCAGCCAAGACTCGCGCAGGTGCATTCGTTGAGATGAAGAATGCAAAACTCGGCGAAGGTTCTAAGGTCCCACACCTTTCATACGTTGGAGATGCCACAATCGGTGAGGGCAGCAATATCGGCGCAGCAACCATCTTTGTTAACTACGACGGCGTTGAGAAGCACCACACAACTGTCGGCGATCACGTCCGTATTGGCAGCGATAGCATGCTTGTTGCACCCGTCACTATTGGCGATGGCGCTTACACAGCAGCAGGTTCTGTCATAACAGAAGATGTCCCAGCCGGGGCCATCGGCGTTGGTCGTGCCCGCCAACGGAATGTAATAGGTTGGGTCCTGCGTAAGCGCCCAGGCACCAAGTCAGCTGAAGCAGCAGCTTCAGCTCCAAGCAACGACCAGGAAGGCTGATACTCGTGAGCGAAATCCGTTTATCGTCAGAGAAGAAACTCCGTCTATTTTCTGGCCGCGGATTCCCAGAGTTGTCCCAGGCAGTCGCAGAAGAACTTGGCATTCCACTCACACCAACATCAGCGTATGACTTCGCAAATGGCGAAATCTTTGTTCGCTTCGAAGAATCAGTTCGTGGTTGCGATGCATTCGTAATTCAGTCACATGCAACACCAATCAATAAGCAAATCATGGAACAGCTCATCATCGTCGATGCCCTTAAGCGCGCATCAGCAAAGCGAATTACAGTTGTTACACCTTTCTATGGTTATGCACGTCAAGATAAGAAATCACGCGGTCGCGAGCCAATTACAGCTCGCTTGATGGCAGATCTCTTTAAGACCGCAGGAGCAGATCGTCTGATGGTCGTTGACCTTCATACATCACAGATTCAAGGCTTCTTCGATGGTCCAGTCGATCACCTCTTCGCTCTTCCAATGCTTGCCGACTATGTTGGCAGCAAGGTTGACCGCAATTCACTGACTATCGTCTCTCCAGATTCGGGTCGTGTTCGAGTTGCAGAACGTTGGTCAGAACTTCTTGGCGGATGCCCAATTGCTTTTATTCATAAAACTCGTGACCCACTTATTCCAAACGAAGCAGTCGTGGGCAAAGTTGTCGGCGAAGTCGAAGGCCGTACATGCGTTGTTATCGATGACATGATCGATACCGCAGGCACAATTACTAAGGCAGTTGACGCACTCTTTGAAGCAGGAGCTCGCGATGTCATCGTTGCTGCAACCCACGCCGTCTTCTCAGGCCCTGCGGTTGAACGCCTCAAGAATTCACGTGCTGTTGAAGTCGTTGTTACCGACTCACTTCCGTTGAGTGATGATCAGAAGTTCGAGAAGCTGACAGTTATCTCAATTGCACCGCTACTTGCGCGTGCAATTCGTGAAGTCTTTGAAGATGGCTCAGTTACCAGCCTCTTCGACGGCCACAGCTAAGCGAGCCACCAATGAGGCGCCTCACATCTTTGGTGATGTGTGTTGCATTTGTTGCAAATATCCTTTTAATTACAAATGCAGATGCAGCAGAAACACTTAAATTCAGCAACTCCACTACCTGTAGTGGCTGGGGACCGGGAACGACAACTTGGGCATATCGAATGTATGCATCAAGTGCTGAAAACATTACAAGTATGGAAGTTCCTTTTGTTGATGCAACAGGGGCAAGTAACACTCAATTAGCAATCTATTCTTCGGTGGGCGGAGCGCCTGGTCAGCTACTCGGAACTTTCAATTATGTTTCTTATGTCGGTGGAATTGTTCGCTTTACCGGTAATGCTTCCGTTGGAATAGGTGATTTTTATTGGGTCTACTACAGCAGTGTCAGTTCCAATCCATGCAGCGCTGGATCACAGGCGAATACAACTGGTTCTGGCTGGACAATGTCTAAATATCGATATCAGGGATCGAATGGAGCAGGTCCTTTTAATTACGATTCCGTCGGTACAACTGCCTCTATGCTTCAACTCAAAATTTACACAGGAGTAACAGATTCAACTCCACCAACATTTCTCAACAGCGAGACTTTTTTAGTGGCTGAGAATTCGACGAGCGTCGGAGCAATAACATCAAGCGAATCTGCAACAATATCAATTTTCGGAGGCTTGGATCAATCCAAATTTTCACTTGCAAGAATTGATTCTTCAAGCGCTTCTCTATCATTTATCTCGCCACCAAATTTTGAAATTCCGACTGATGTTGGTCTTGATAATAGTTATCAGGTTGTCTTAAAAGCGATAGATAGTGCAGGCAATGCGGGTTACGATACCGTTACCGCAACTGTTTCCGATGTCGATGAAAATGCTCGCGTTCTTTCTTATGCAATCACTGGGACGCCAACAAAAGGTAGCGCGGCAACAATAAATGCTGTCGTCTCTGCGGTAGGTAAAGTCACCTTTACCGCAAATGGAAAACGAATTCCTAACTGCATTAGTAAACTAACATCCGGTTCTGGTCCTATTACAGTTTCTTGTACGTGGAAGCCAAGCACAACTGGAATAACCCAGTTGGGTTTCAAAGCTGTTCCATCTGCAGCAAATTACTTTTCAATCTCCAACACACTTGGCTCGGTGAATGTGACGAGAAGAAGTAATAACCGCTAGCTCGTTTGGATCTCCCAGCACTCTGGCTCAGGCTCGGATTTGGTGGAACCACACTCTCCGGCATAAACTTCAACCATTCTGGCGAGGGTTTCTCCTTAATGTTTATAAAGGAAACCGTTATCGACGGCAAGGACATCAACTCCTCGTCAGAGCACATTGCCCCCGGTTCATAGCCAAAGGCTTTGAACTACTAACTAGGAGTTTTTTCATGGCAGAAGTAGCAATCAACGGCACCCTTCGTACCGAATTCGGTAAGGGCGCATCACGCCGCGCACGACGTGACGGTCAGGTTCCAGCAGTGATTTACGGTCACGGAGCAGAACCAGTTCACATCACACTTAACGCACGCGACCTTGGCAATGCACTCAAAGAGTCAAACGTTCTTCTCAACATCACATTCGATGGCAAGACAGAGCTCACTCTTCCAAAGTCAGTTGTTAAGAATCCACTTAAGCAGAACCTTGAGCACATCGACCTCGTCCTCGTACGTCGCGGTGAGAAGGTAACTATTCAGGTTCCAATCCACACTGAAGGAAAGCACGATCCAGACGGAATCCTTGAGCACGTTCACAACACACTTGAAGTTGAAGCAGAGGCAACATCGATTCCTAAGTTCCTTATTCTCAACATTGAGGGCATGAAGGCAGGAACATCTAAGGTTGCAGCCGATGTAACACTACCTGCAGGTGTCACACTCGTGCTTGATGCGACTGCAACAGTTGTTCACCTTTCTGAGCGCCGTGCATCTGGCGCAACTGATGAAGCAGCAGCGACAGACGCACCAGCTCCAGCAGCAGAATAAATTAAAGAAGTCTGACGCGTTATGACGTGGTTGGTAGTGGGTCTCGGTAATCCCGGCGATCAATTCGCTGCCACCCGTCATAACGTTGGTCAGATGGTTATAGATGAACTAGCAAAGCGTCACAACGTAAAATTTTCTTCTCATAAATCCCGCACCTCTATCGCAGCTTACAAACTTGGCGTTGGAGTCGATGCACACCCAGTTATTCTCGCCAAATCCAATGGATATATGAACGAGACCGGCGGACCTATCAAAGCATTAGCCCAGTTCTATAGCGTAGAAGTTTCAAAGATTATTGTTTTGCACGATGAACTCGATATTGATTTTGCTGCTATCCGCTTAAAGCAAGGCGGTGGCGATAATGGCCACAATGGTTTGAAATCAATGACTTCGGCCTTTACCGCAAACTATTTCCGAATTCGCCTTGGCATTGGTCGCCCCATGGGTCAACAAGATCCAGCAGATTTCGTACTTAAGCAATTCAGCAAGATTGAAAAAGCAGAACTTCCGCTCTTCTTAGATCGCGCAGCTGATTCGGTTGAATTTCTCATTGAGCGCGGTCTTGATTTAGCGCAAAGTAAATTTAATTCTTAACAGAAACTCATCCTGTATTACGAAGGCCAGTAGCAACGCCATTAATAGTAAGAAGTAGGGCACGAACCAGAGTTGGCTCAGCTTGATCTCCTGCAGTGCGAACGCGGTTAAGGAGATTGACCTGTAGCGAGTGAAGTGGTGCAAGATATTGATCGCGAACTTCAAGAGTTCGAGCAAGTACTGGCTGATCGCCCAGTAGAGCCGTCTTACCTGTTAGCAAGAGAATTTCCGCAACAGTTAAAGCAAACTCTTCTTCGATAGTTCCAAGGAAGTGCTGCAATTCCTGTGGCACGAGAGTTTCAACATAACGACGAGCGGTCTTCAAATCGGTCTTAACTAGAGTCATCTCGACATTGCTAATAAATGTTGAGAAGAAGTGCCACTCAGAGAGCATCTTCTTCAAGATGTCGTTCTTGCCGGCTTCACGTGCTGCCTTGAGGCCGCTGCCGACACCAAACCAGCCAGGAACAATCTGACGTGATTGTGTCCAGCCAAATACCCACGGAATCGCTCGCAATGAATCAAGTCCACTTGATGCATCCGGGCGACGAGATGGACGCGAACCAAGGAAGAGATTTCCTAGCTGCTCAACGGGAGTAGATGCATAGAAATATGCGGGAAGATCTGGGTGGTCAATCAGTGTGCGATAGCGCGCAAAAGAGTTATCTGACACTAAGTTCATGCACTCGTTCCACTGAGCTAAATCTTCTGGACTTTGGCGAGGACCGCGGTTGAGGATCGTTGCCTCAAGGGATGCCGCAAGTGTGAGCTCAACATTTTCGCGAGCCAGGGCAGGAAGTGCGTACTTATCAGAGATAACTTCACCTTGTTCAGTCATCTTGATTTCGCCATCAACCGAGCCCCATGGAAGTGCGACAAGAGCTTCATACGTTGGTCCGCCACCTCGACCGACAGAGCCGCCACGACCGTGGAATAAACGAAGCTTTACACCGTACTTCATAGCGACATCACGAAGACTTCGTTGTGCGCGGTGAATCTCCCACTGGCTGGTTGCAATACCTGCATCCTTATTGGAATCCGAATAACCAAGCATAACTTCCTGGATATTTCCACGGACTTCCACAAGTGCGCGATAGGTTGGATTTGAAAGAAGTTTTTCAAGGATGTCACCAGCTGCGCGAAGCTCGGCAACGGTTTCAAGAAGGGGTGCAAAACCGATTTTTGCGACCTTCTTATCGAGGTCAACGAGACCCGCATACTTTCCAAGAAGAGCCGCAGCAATCAAATCGTCTGCACCCTTTGTCATTGAAACGATATAAGTTTCAATGACTTCTGGACCAAAACGTTCAATCAAATCTGAAATGGCTACAAATGTATTGAGAGTCTTCGCATCATTTGCTGCAAGTGAAGACGCGTTGCGCTTTATACCGTTGGCGAGCTCGCCTGTGAGGATCTCAAACTTCTCATCGTGTGACTTTGCAAGATAGCCATCACCAAAGAAGTTCTTTAAGACGTTGTGATGTGCATCTGAGTGCTCGCGAACATCAAGTGTTGCATGGGTGAGACCAAAGGCAGCAACGGTGCGAATTGTGCGCTCAAGAAGGCCGGTAGCAATCAATTCACCGCGATGTTGGAACAACGAATCACGCATCAAGTTAAGGTCTTTCAGGAGCTCTGCAGTATTGGCGTAATCGCGACCAGGAACGTGCGGGCCGCCAACTGCATGGCGGTTACGAGTAAATGCCAAGCGGTGCACGATTGCTGTTGCCTTTAAGCGGTATGGCTCTTGGACGTTGAGGCGCAGGAAGCGTGGTTCAAACTCAGGAATATGCTTTAAATCTTCTTCTACTGAGGCGCTGAGCTCTGGAGTTGCACCCGCGATACGGGTTGAAACAGAGAGCATCTGGCGCAAGCGATCCATCGCCGCAATAGTTGTTCGGATCGCGTGGCCAACCTGAAGGACAACAGCATCCTCAGTTACCTGTGGAGTGATATTTGGATTCCCATCGCGGTCGCCACCGATCCATGTTCCAAAGGTTAATGGACGAGCGTTCACAGGCAGTTCAATATTCAGGCGCTTTAATTCTCGAGCAAAGTCATTGAGTACTTCAGGAACTGTGTGTTTAGCCAAATCGTCGAGGTAATACAGCGCGTTCATCGCTTCATCAAGAGGCTCCGGGCGATCAAGGCGAAGTTCATCTGTCTGCCACAAGAGATCGACCGTCTCTGCAAGGCGTTCATCCTGTGAAACGCTCTTTGGAAGATCAAGTAGATTTGAAATCTCGGCAAGCTTTCCAAGAATTGAACGACGTGCTGCTTCTGTTGGGTGAGCCGTGAATACTGGGCGCACCTGAAGTTCAGAGATCCACTTTTCTATATCGTGTTGGGTGAATTCATGACCAACAGCAGGATTCTTCTGCGCATCAATAATCTTGTCGACAGCTTGTGTCAGCCATGACTTTCCATCTCGGCGAGCCTCCGCTAAAACCCGTGAGCGGTGAACCTGCTCTGCAACATTTGCAAGGTGGAAGTAGGTACTAAACGCACGTACCAAATCAACTGCTTGGTCATCAGTAATTTTTTCAAGAAGTGCATCTTCGCCGCTGTCGCGGACAGCTTTACGAACTGCCTCAACCAGAGTGAGAAGCTCTGCACCCTCTTGGCGAACAAGTGATTGACCCAATAGGTCACCGAGTCGACGAACATCGCTACGCAAAAGAGCATCGTCACTTGCAATGATGCTTGATGTCACATGAGTATCTGCCACGGCGTAATTCTCCCACCTCATCGCGCCTTCTTGAGACGCTACATCTCATTATTCGAAACCTGGTATACCTCGCTAGTATTGGCACAGTTCACAAGCCCCCCTTCTTTTTGAAGTGGGGCATAGGCGCGTTATTAGGGCAATATCGAGACGAGAGGCAGGCAAAAGATGCATGGACTTCTCGCACACCTGATTGCCGATAGCGCACTTCGCACCAATGTCTTCGGTAGCAATCGAGTGATTGCACCTGCTGCCAGCAACCCGTTCTTAATTGCGCTGACCGCACAAGAGAAGCCCGTCTTAGTAGTAACCAGCTCTAGTCGAGGCGCCGAGGATCTGGCGGAAGATTTACGAAACTTGCATCCGCTGGTCTATGAATTTCCTGCATGGGAAACGCTCCCTCATGAGCGCCTCAGCCCACGCAGCGACACTGTAGCTAAACGAGTTCAGACCCTAGCTGCACTTGCTGCAACGCCAAAAGACGCTAACCCCATTGTTGTTGCACCTATTCGTGCAGTTATACATAGATTTATCGCATCTCTTGCAACCGAACCTTTACGCACAATTGAACTTGGCAATGAAGTCTCACTTACCGAATTAATTCAGCACTTTACGGCGCTTTCATATACGCGCACCGACTTAGTAGAAAAGCGTGGCGAGTTTGCTGTGCGCGGTGGAATTGTCGATGTTTTCTTGCCCCTTTCTGATTACCCTGTTCGTATTGATTTCTTTGGTGATGAAATTGAAGAGCTACGCTACTTCGATATTTCAGATCAGCGAACGACTAAGCCTGTTGAGGGAAAACTTTCGATTATTCCTTGCCGTGAGTTATTAATTACCGATGCAGTCAAAGAACGCGCTGAAGCAATCAAATCTCGTTATCCAGCAGCGCTCGAAGTATTAGAGAAAATATCGCAGGGAATTAGCGTCGATGGAATGGAATCACTGATCCCATTTCTTATAGATGAGCACTCAACAATCTTTGATCGTATTAGCCCACGTAGCACTGTGATCTTTATCGAGGAAGAGCGCACTAAGGCTCGGACAGCTGATTTGATTGAAACAAATGAAGAGTTCTTACAGGCATCGTGGTCGAATGCATCTTTGGGCGGTGCAGCGCCGATGCCGGTAGAAAAGGTCACCTACCTCGACTGGAATTCTCTCTTCGATGAAATTTCACACCATGGTTTAGGGCATCAAGCGCTCAACAGCTTTGGCACAGATCTCGATGCCAGCGCATTCTTCACCGACTTCATTGCAATTGAACCAATGCGCAATAACACCGACCATTTGATTCAACTCTTAAGCGATGGCCTTAACCAACGTCAGACAGTGCTATTTGCAGCAACAGGTCATGGCATGGCAGAGCGCTTTGCGGGCATTTTCCGCGGCGCAGACTTGCCCGTGCAGCTAAGCAACACCTTGGCTGCGCGTCCAACCAAGGGCTCTATCCATGTATTTCAATCCACTCTTGCCCATGGTTTTACCAGTGAGGATGCAGAACTTCTCTTCATCACCGAACGCGATTTATCAGGCAGTAAAGTCACATCAAAAGATGCTGCACGAATGCCGACAAAGCGTAAGAAGGCGATCGACCCACTTGAACTTAAGACTGGTGATTTCGTTGTGCACGAACAACATGGAATTGGTCGCTATGTAGAGCTAGTACAGCGAACTGTTGGCGGAGTGACTCGCGAATATTTGGTAATCGAATATGCGCCGGCAAAACGCGGTCAACCTGGCGATCGCATTTTTGTTCCGACCGATACCTTGGAGCAAGTAAGTAAGTATGTTGGTGGAGAAGCTCCTGCAGTGCACCGCATTGGCAGTGGTGATTGGCAGAAGGCAAAGGGCCGTGCGCGCAAAGCGGTGCGTCAGATTGCTGGAGAGCTCATCCGACTTTATGCGGCTCGCACAAGCGCACCTGGTTTTGCATTCTCACCAGACACTCCTTGGCAACGCGAACTCGAAGATGCATTTAGCTATGTAGAAACCCCTGATCAACTTTCAACAATCGAAGATGTAAAGCGCGATATGGAGCGACCATATCCAATGGATCGCATCATTTGTGGCGACGTGGGCTATGGAAAGACTGAAATTGCAATACGTGCCGCATTTAAGGCAGTGCAAGATGGAAAGCAGGTTGCTGTACTTGTGCCAACGACTTTATTGGTGCAGCAGCATTCAAAGACTTTCGCTGATCGATATACAGGTTTTCCAATAAAGGTTGCAGGAATCTCTCGCTTCAACTCGGCTAAAGAAGTAAAAGAGACTCTGAAAGATTTAGAAACTGGCGCACTTGATGTCATCGTGGGCACGCACCGATTGCTCTCCAACGATGTTGTATTCAGGGATTTAGGCCTTGTAATAGTCGATGAAGAGCAGCGCTTTGGCGTCGAACAGAAAGAGTCGCTGAAGAAGATGCGTACAACCGTGGATGTGCTGGCCATGTCTGCAACGCCTATTCCACGCACACTTGAGATGGCTGTGACCGGAATCCGCGAGATGTCGACCATTACAACTCCGCCTGAGGAACGCCATCCGATTCTGACCTACGTTGGTCCATCAGATGAGGCGCAAATTAAGGCTGCGATTCACCGTGAACTACTTCGTGATGGACAAATCTTCTACCTCCACAACCGCGTCGACAGCATTGATAAGTGTGCCTCTCGTATCCAAGAGATGATTCCTGAAGCACGTGTACGAGTTGCCCACGGTCAGATGAGCGAGAACCAATTAGAAGATGTCATCCTCGGTTTCTGGAATCGTGATTTTGATGTCCTAGTCTGCACAACCATTGTTGAAAGTGGCCTCGATATTCCTAATGCCAATACTTTGATTGTTGAGCATGCAGAGAACTTTGGACTCTCCCAGTTACACCAATTGCGAGGCCGTGTTGGACGGGGACGCGAACGTGGTTATGCATACTTCTTATATCCTGCAGATAAACCGCTCAGCGAAGTTTCATTGGATCGTCTCAAGACAATCGCAACGAATACAGACCTAGGTGCGGGTATGCGAGTGGCACTAAAAGATCTTGAAATCCGTGGAGCTGGTAATTTGCTAGGTGGCGAACAATCTGGCCATATTGCAGATGTTGGCTTTGATTTATATATGCGCATGGTCGGTGAAGCTGTTCAAGATTACAAATCTGGAATCGTTGAAGGTGAAGAGATTAGCCATGAGTGCAAAATTGAATTACCTATCAATGCGCACCTATCAGAGGAGTATGTCCCCGGTGAGCGTCTGCGACTTGATCTTTATCGACGTCTTGCAGATGTTCGCAATAGCGATGATGTGAACTCGATACGTGAAGAGATGGTCGATCGCTTCGGTGAACTTCCTACTGAAGCGCTGACACTTCTAGAAGTTGCTGAGCTTCGCGCATATGCAAAGTCACTCGGTATTCGAGAAGTAGTTGCTGCTGGGAAGTACGTGAGAATTTCCCCTCTGATCTTGCCTGAGTCGAAGCAGCTCAAACTCAACCGCCTCTTCCCGTCTTCGCTCTATAAACCGCAAACTTCTACTGTGATGGTCACCATTCCACGCGCTCCGGCTTGGAACCCATCTGCACAATCTGAGCCAGAAATAGGCGATACTTCTCTCCTAGCGTTTGCCCGCCAAGCGCTGACCGAATTAACGCAGGCTTAAGCCCGCACTAGATACTGGAGCTCGTTGTGAAGAAGAAGATCCTCGCCCTTATTGCTGTTCTATCGCTCGCTACCGTTTCTGCATGTGGCCAGCTCAATACAGCTGCAACTCTCGGCGACATCACAATCTCACAGGCCTCATTTGAGTCAACAGTGACAGAACTCGTGAAGGCTCGCGAAGAATTCGACACCTCACAGATGCAGCTCGAAGAAGGGGCAACTCTTAACCGCAGCCAGCTTCGCTTCTACATCATCACAACTATCTTTGATGAGATCGCCAAAGAGCTCAAGCTTGGTGTGACAAATTCTGAACTTACGACAACACGTTCTAACATGATTGCTCAGAGCGGCGGAGAAGCAGCATTTGCAAAAAATCTTGTTGCAGCACAAATTGCTCCATCAAACTTTGATCGATACGTTCGCGCGATCATCATCTCTGACAAGATCAATGCCGCACTTAAGGCATCAGGAATCGCAGATGCCGATATCAGTGCTCGACTATCAGAGCTTGTAAAGGCGAAGGCGGTTGAACTCAAAATTTCTATCAATCCACGTTACGGAACTTGGGATAACACCAACGGTGACATCGTTCCTGTTGATGCCGCTGGAGACGCAGTTACATCTCCATCAGCAACTAACTAATGTCTGACGCAGTATTCGGTTCCGAGCTTCTACGTCTTGTAGAGGTAATGGATCGACTGCGTTCTCCAGGCGGATGCGCATGGGATGCCGAACAAACTCACGAATCACTCATCAAATACCTACTTGAAGAGTCCTATGAATTCATCGATGCAATCGAAACCAATGATCGCGCTGGAATGCGTGAAGAACTCGGTGATGTTTTATTGCAGGTTTATTTCCATTCACGCGTTGCCCAGGATCATCCGACTGATCCTTTTTCCATTGATGATGTTGCAGGCGCAATCGCCGACAAATTAATTTCGCGCCACCCGCACGTCTTTGCAGGACTTGAAGTAAGTGGCACTGATGAAATCATTGAGAATTGGGAAGCGATTAAAGCGAAAGAGAAGGGGCGCACCTCACCTCTCGATGGAGTCGCGATGTCGCAGCCCGCGCTCCCACTGGTTTCTAAGTTGATTTACCGCGCCGATAAATATGGAGCAGTGCTCGATATTCCGGCTCATTCAACATCGGAACTTGCTACTGAAGAGTCAGTCGGAAAGGCGCTGGCATCTATCATTGCCTGGGCATATCAGCATGAAATCGACCCTGAATTAGCCCTGCGCACCCAAGCCCGCACAATGATCGAGCAGCTGACCCGCACGAGCCAGCCTTAATACTCACGGTAAGATTTCCCATAGGTCGCTCAACGTTGAGCGCTTAATGACAAGACCTTTTATATATTCGAAGCAATCAGGCTTTTATCTCGAAGGAGACACCTAGTGGCAATCATCGACACAATCTACGCTCGCGAAATTCTCGATTCACGCGGAAATCCAACCGTTGAGGTTGAAGTTCAGCTCGAAGATGGCACACAGGCTCGCGCCGCTGTTCCTAGTGGTGCATCAACAGGTGCATTCGAAGCTTCAGAACTTCGCGATGAAGATAAGAAGCGTTACCTTGGAAAAGGTGTTCTAAAGGCAGTCGCGTTCGTTAACGACGAGATCGCACCAGCGATTGAAGGATTCGACGCACAGGATCAGCGCCTCGTTGACTCAGAGATGATCACGCTTGATGGCACTCCGAATAAGTCACGCCTTGGTGCAAATGCAATCCTTGGTGTTTCTCTTGCGGTTGCTAAGGCTTCTGCAGATTCTGCAGACCTTTCTTTGTTCCGCTATGTCGGTGGACCAAATGCACACGTACTTCCAGTACCAATGATGAACATTCTCAACGGTGGTGCACACGCTGATACCAACGTTGATGTTCAAGAGTTCATGATTGCCCCAATTGGTGCACCAACATTCCGCGAATCACTTCAGTGGGGCGCAGAGATTTACCACGCACTTAAGGCAGTTCTTAAGAAGCGCGGACTTGCAACATCAGTTGGCGACGAGGGTGGATTCGCACCAAACCTAGATTCAAACCGTGCAGCACTCGATCTGATCATCGAAGCAATCACAGCAGCAGGCTTTAAGCCAGGAACAGATATCGCACTTGCGATGGACGTCGCTGCAACAGAATTCCACGATGCAGGTAAGTACAAGTTCGAAGGCAAGACGCTTTCATCTGATGAAATGATTGCGTACTACGCTGATTTGGTTGCCTCATACCCAATCGTGTCAATCGAAGATCCGTTGAACGAAGAAGACTGGGCTGGCTGGAAGTCAATGACGGCCTCCCTTGGTTCTAAGATTCAGATAGTTGGAGACGATTTATTCGTTACAAACCCAACTCGTCTTGCAAAGGGAATCGAGACAGATACAGCTAACGCTCTTCTCGTAAAGGTAAATCAAATCGGTACTTTGACAGAGACTCTAGATGCCGTAGATCTTGCTCACCGCGCAAACTACCGCAGCATGATGTCGCACCGTTCGGGTGAAACTGAAGACACCACAATTGCTGACCTCGCAGTTGCTACAAACTGCGGTCAGATCAAGACAGGTGCTCCTTCACGTACAGAGCGCGTTGCTAAGTACAACCAGCTCCTTCGCATTGAAGAAGAGCTCTCTGACGGTGCTGTTTACGCAGGCCGCCAGGCATTCCCACGCTTCAAGGCATAAGGAATATAAGGCTTATCAATGGTCCGCAGATCTTCTGGTGGCGCACGAAAGAAGAGTTACCGTTCGCGTAATTTGAATTTCAATCGCCACCAGGGATCTGGCCGGACCTTTGCCATTACTGCAATCTTTTTTGCTCTCGCACTTTTTCTAGCACCACCAATTAAGAATTACTTCACACAGCGCGCTCAGATCAGCGCATTGCAATCACAGCTTGCTAGCGATCATGCAGCACTTGATGCGGCGCGCAAAGAGTTAACGCTGTGGCAGGATCCGAATTACATTAAATCTCAAGCTCGCGAACGCCTTCACTTTGTGATGCCGGGCGAACGTCAATACATCGTCACTGGTGGCGACGACACCCAAGATTCCAATGCAGGAACAGTCAACGTTGTAGAGAATCTTCCAGAAGGTCAGCCTTGGTATACAAGAATGATTGCATCGATTACAGAGGCAGGTAAGAAGTGACCGACAAAGATTTAAGCTCTGAGACGCTTGGCACTTCGGATTCACGAATTCCAACGCCTGAAGACCTAAATGCAATTGAGCGTCAATTGGGACGCACTCCGCGCGATGTGCATGCAATTTCTTATCGTTGCCCATGCGGCAATCCAGCGGTTGTTGAAACCCCACCTCGTTTAAGCAATGGTGAACCATTTCCTACTTTTTACTACGCAACCTGCCCACGATTAACAGCAGCAATTTCTACTCTTGAAACAACTGGCTTGATGGGCGAGATGAACGAACGCCTTGCAACAGATCCTGTTCTAGCAGGTGAATACGCGGCAGCCCATGATGATTACATTGCTTCACGGAGCGCGCTAGGCGTTAATGTTCCTGAAGTTGAGAATATTTCCGCAGGCGGAATGCCCGACCGTGTGAAGTGCCTCCACTCCCTTGTTGCGCACTCGCTTTCTGCCGGCGTTGGTGTAAATCCTCTAGGAGATGAAGCGCTGGCAAAGCTTCCTGAATGGTGGAAGTCCCAACCATGCGAGTAGCAGCAATTGATTGCGGTACCAACTCAATTCGATTATTGATCGCAGATATCGATGGTGGAAACTTTCGCGAGATCACTCGCTTGATGGAAGTAGTGCGACTCGGACAGGGCGTTGATAAGACCGGTGCCTTTCATCCCGATGCCATTGCTCGCACCTTGGCGGCAGTCGATCTTTATGCAGCAGAGATTGCAAAACGTGGTGTTGAGAAGATTCGTTTCTGTGCAACTAGCGCTACTCGAGATGCAACCAATCGAGATCTCTTTATCGATGGTGTGAAAGATCGACTTGGAATCGAACCTGAAGTAATTGCTGGCGAAATAGAGGCAGCGCTCTCTTTCGCGGGCGCAACCAAAGATTTTGATAAATCCCAGGGTCCTTTCTTGGTTATCGATATTGGGGGAGGCTCCACCGAATTTGTCTTCGGCACAGATTCAGTCGAGGCAGCACGCAGTATGAATATTGGTTGTGTACGCATGACAGAACGCCACTTCACAGGAGATCAACCGGATCCAGGTCAGATTGCAGCCGCCATCGAGGATATAGATGAAAACATTCGCCAAGCGGCGAAGTCAGTGCCCATCACTGAGGCAAAGACAGTCATCATGGTCGCAGGAACAGCAACAACTATCGCTGCAGCAGCTCTCGATCTCCCTGCATACGATCGATATGCCATTCATCTAGCTCGTATTAGTGCAGATCGCGCACATGAAAAATCTACAGAACTCCTTCGTGAAAGTCGCGAACAACGAGCAGCTCATGGGTATATGCACCCAGGTCGTGTCGATGTTATTGGCGCAGGATCACTCGTGCTCGATCGGATCATGAAGGCAACAGGAGCAGCAGAATTCGTTGCATCAGAATCTGACATTCTTGATGGAATGGCTTGGTCGCTTGTATAAGAAGTTAGAACTTCTTGATAAAGCGATTGTGAAATGTCGCCAATGTCCACGCTTAGTTGAGTGGCGTGAAGAGGTAGCAATAACAAAACGCAAAGCGTATGAGAATGAAAAGTATTGGGGCAAGCCAGTACCCGGTTTTGGTCCAGCCGATGCCAAGTTAGTGATTCTTGGTCTAGCACCCGGTGCACATGGTGCTAACAGAACGGGACGAGTTTTCACCGGGGATTCATCAGGTGATTGGCTCTATCGTGCACTCTATACAGCGGGCCTAGCAAAGATTCCAACAAGTACATCTTCAAAAGATGGGCAAGAGTTGATCAACACCCGCATTCTCTGTGCAGTCAGATGTGCTCCACCAGATAACAAGCCGTCTATTGAAGAGAAGGTCACTTGCAACGCATTCTTCATGAATGAAATTTCTCTTCTACTTCCAACAGCTCAGACATTTTTGGCGCTCGGCTCTCTAGCCTGGGATTCGATCTACCGGACCTTGAAGGAACTTGGGTGCGAAATGCCATCACCGAAACCAAAGTTTGGACATGGCGGAAAATTTACCTTTGCAGGACCCGATGGGAGAAAGAGACGAGTCCTAGGCTCTTATCACCCAAGCCAACAGAACACCTTCACCGGCAAACTGACTGAGGCCATGCTCGACTCCGTGATCCAAAGCGCGAAAGCCCCTAGCTACTTTTTATAGAAATTTTGTCTCTGTCCAATTTTGATAACACGAATCACCAAAATATCGCTTTTAAACGAGTAAATAATTCGGTAGTTGCCTACGCGAACACGGTAACCATTTCGGTTTGTAAGTTTGAGCGCCTTTGGTGGAATTGGATTGATGCGCAGAAGTTCAACGGCGGCACGGATCCGCTTCATATCTGCAGAGTTCATCTTCTTCAGAAATTTCAGAGCCTCTGGCTCAAATTCCAGAGCGTACATTTGCTACTCCCAGCCAAGCTCCTTTTTTACCTTCTCCCATGGGATGCCTTCCTCGGATCGCTCCATAGCCTTATCGAAGTCGGTAATGTCTTCGAGCTCTTCCATTGCATCAAGCATCTTCTCGTACATTGAGGGGCTCACAAGGAATGCGACAGGCTCACCGTGCTTAGAAATCTCTACTGGTGACTTCTTGGTGCTGGCAACAGCCCGAGCGATATCTGCGCGGAGTTCAGAGATGGGTAAGGTGCTCATTGAAAGATTGTACATAAATGGCGTTGATTTGTACTAAATAATTCCTCACGAGATATCCACATTTTCAGGGAATTAGGATGGATTAATACTGATAGTAGACTTCGCGGGCATTGGCCCCCGTAGTCCAATGGCAGAGACAGAGGACTTAAAATCCTTCCAGTGTCGGTTCGAGTCCGACCGGGGGCACCAATCCATTAATAGGTGATTACCTGCATAAAAAGTGGCCCTCACTCCGG
>JBJTMX010000094.1:0-9351 GCA_046070745.1 Candidatus Planktophila sp. | reverse complement strand
TTCACAGCTGGCAACGACATCATGGATTTCATGAACAACCCTCCGACTACAGAGGATTCGACAGTTGCTGCATTTCTTGGATCACTCCTTAACTTCCCAAAGCCTCTCATCGCAGCGGTGAAGGGAAATGCTGTCGGAGTTGGAACAACGATGCTTCTTCATTGTGATGTCGTGGTCGCTTCACACACAGCAGCTTTCTCGATGCCATTTACCTCACTCGGTTTGGTTCCAGAGGCTGGCTCTTCGCTGCTCTTCCCAGCGCTCGTGGGTTATCAACGCGCTGCAAAGATCTTTATGACTGGCGAAGTATTCTCTGCAGAATTTGCCCAAGAGATTGGACTTGTTGCAGAGATCGCTACGGATGCTGAGAGCGAAGCACTTGCAATTGCGCAGAAGATTGCTCAGCAGCCACCAACTGCGATTATCAATACCAAGGCGTTGATGAAGGCAAGTAAGCACGATGCGGTAGAAGCTGTCATGAAGGCAGAGTTCCAGCTATTTGCTATGGCGCTTGAATCAGAAGAGTTTGCAGATGCCGCAATGAAGTTTATGTCTAAGAAGGGAAAGTAGATGTCACTAGCCGGAAAGAGAATCTTCATTACTGGAGGATCACGCGGTATCGGTCTTGCAATCGCCTTACGTGCCGCAAAAGATGGAGCATCTATTGCAATCGCGGCAAAGACAGCCGATCCCAATCCTAAATTACCGGGAACTATCTTCTCTGCAGCAGAAGAAATCCGCGCAGCAGGGGGCACAGCCCTTCCGATACAGTGCGATATCCGTGACGAAGAGCAGATTGAATCTGCCATTCGTCAGGCCGCACAAGAATTCGGTGGCATCGATATTTTGATTAACAATGCCAGTGCAATTAACTTAACGAAGACAGAAGTAACTCCTGCAAAGCGCTTTGACCTCATGTTTGATGTCAACGTACGTGGAACATTCCTCACATCCCAGGCAGCCATCCCTTACCTTCGCCAATCAGGCAAAGATGGTCGCAATCCGCAGATTCTTAATTTGGCGCCTCCTCTTTCTATGAAATCAAAGTGGTTTAAGAACCACGTTGCATACACAATGGCGAAGTACGGAATGTCTATGTGCGTCCTTGGTATGGCAGATGAATTCAAGCGCGATGGAATCGGCGTCAATGCGCTCTGGCCACGCACTGCGATCGATACTGCTGCCCTTGCCATGATTCCCGGAATTGATACAGCAGCTTGTCGTACGCCAGAGATTCTCGCTGATGCGGCCTACATTATTCTCAATCGCCCTGCGGCTGAATCAACTGGAAACTTCTACGTTGATGATGAAGTTCTTGCGAGTGAAGGGATTACAAATCTCGATAAGGACGCAGTTGTTCCTGGTACGAAGGATTTCTTGCTCGACTTCTTCCTCGACTAAGAGAAGCTAGAGGCGTCCTGCATCATGCAAGGCGGTTAAGAAAATCTTCAATTCTGAAGTGCGTGGATTTCCAAATATCTCTTCTGGAGTCCCACTTTCGCAGATGCGACCTTTCGATAGGAATACCACTGAGTCTGCGATTCTCTTTGCAAAGCCCATTTCATGAGTTGAGATCACCATCGTGATTCCATCTGCCTTCAATTCTGCGATCAGCGAAAGAACTTCTGCAATGAGTACTGGATCGAGTGCGCTTGTTACCTCATCAAGCAAGAGAACCTTTGGTTGGGTAGCGATAGCGCGAAGGATTGCCACGCGCTGCTGTTGTCCACCGCTGAGTAAGTTTGGATAGGCATCAGCTTTATCCGCCAAACCGAAGCGGGCAAGGAGTGAGAGAGCTTGAGTAGTTGCTTCTTCCTTTGTCTTTTTAAGTACAAGCCGTGGAGCGAGAGTGATATTTTCCAAAACAGTCAGATGTGGAAAGAGATTAAATGCTTGAAAGACGGATCCAATCTTTCCTCTGACTGAGTCCAAATTGATTCCATAGGTGCTGATATCAGCGCCTTCAAGGAGTATCTGTCCGTCGCTGAGTTCTTCCAGTAGGTTGATACAGCGCATCAACGTCGATTTACCTGAACCGCTGGCGCCGATAACGACTGTTGCAGAACCCTGTGGGAAATCAAGTGAGATGTCATCGAGAACAAGATGATTACCAAAAGACTTTCGAATATTCCGTAGTTCAAGAAGGTTACTCATTAGAAGACACCTTGCGCCTTCTGCGCACGATCTTGTCTGCGGATAAGCCAATCGGTATAGCGAGTAAGTGGAATGGTGAGAAGTACAAATAGCCCACCAGCTACAACATATGGTGTGAAATTAAACGATTGAGCGGTCTCGATACCCGCAGCGCGAATCGCGTCCACTGCGCCGAGAACAGAGATCAATCCAGAATCCTTCTGTAATGAAACCAAATCGTTGAGAAGAGGGGGAGTGACATTTCGAAATGCTTGAGGCAGGACAACATGTCGCAGTGTTTGAGTATGAGTTAAACCGAGGGCGCGTGCGGCCTGTCGCTGTGTGGGATTAACGCCTTCAATACCTGCGCGAATTACCTCTGCAACATAAGCTGAATAGGTAAGAACCAAAGCGATTGTTCCGAGGAAGACTGCAGAGTTCGGTATATATGAGAGTCGAAGCCCAGGAATGCCAAGACCGACGAGGAAGAGAACTAGAAGAAGCGGCATACCGCGGAAGATGTCTGTGTAGATAGTTGCAGCCAGTCGCAAGGGATAGAGAACTGGTGATGAGGATGTGCGAGCGATTGCGATTGCAAGACCGAAGATCAGCACGAAGAGTTCGGCGATCAATAGCACGCGAAGATTAAGCAGGATTCCATCAAAGATGCGAGGGAATGCTTTTTGGGCATAATGCCAGTTAAAGAAGGACTCGCGAACAGCTTGGAAGCCCTGAGCATTCACAAGAATAACGGTAAGAAGAGCACCAAATATAACTGTGCTCATTAGGGCGATTGAGGTAGAACGGCGAGAAGCCCGACGCTTCGCATCTTCGCGCTGCTGCTGCAACGGTGAAGGTGAGTAAGTCATCGGGCTTCTCGCGATCGTTCTAAATTACTTCAGTACTGGAGCAGATGCGCCAGCAGCGAGCCACTGGTCTTCAATCTTTGCCAATGTACCGTTTGCGCGAAGTGTGTCGACCGCCTTTGAAACATCAGCAGTGAGCACACTACCTTTAGAAAGTACGAGACCAAACTGCTCGCCACCCTTCTTTGCAGGGAACTGACCAACAATCTTTCCATTTTCTAGATCGACTGCTGTGATGTAGAAAGCAGTTGGAAGATCGACAACAAGTCCATCAATCTGGCCATTAGCAAGTGCCTGCTTTGCAACATCGTTTGTATCAAAGACAGCTGCATCCTGTGTTGGCTTGATGACATCTGTGATTGTCGCGTAAGACGTTGTTCCCACCTGTGCGCCAAGCTTTACGCGCTTGAGGTCAGCAATTGACTTTGCGTTGGCAATCTTTGAGCCTGCAACAGTGATCACTGCCTGTGTGACGTCGTAGTAACCAGTTGAGAAATCAATAACCTTTGCGCGCTCAGGTGTAATTGAGAATTCATTGATATCGAAGTCGAAGTTGCGGCAACCTGGAGCGACAACATTGTTAAATGGAACGCGTACCCATTCGACCTTATCCGCTGAATAACCGAGCTCCTTAGCAACTGCATATGCAACAGCAGCTTCGTATCCCTTACCGTTTGATGGTTCGTTGTTATCAAACCAAGGACCGTAGACAGGTTCGTCAGTTGCGATCGTAAGAACGCCTTCCTTGATTTGTGGGCAGGCATCGGCCTTTGAAGAGCCGCATGCTGACAATGTGATTGCGATGAGAGCTGCAAGAGATGCAGCCGTGAGCTTCTTCGTTGTAAGCGAAATAGACATAGTGAACCTTTCGTACGCGCTTGCCATAGCGACTTGCTATAGCCCGGTCTTCACACGGAAGGCACCCCGCCACGAGAGGAGGGTTGCCGATCACACTGCCGGTGCATTGTGTGATGCTCTTGACCTGAGTCGAACCTTACCAATCGAGCCGTTTCCTTTGAAATCGCCTACGATTCGCAAATGCAATTAGAACTCAATGGAACCAATGTCATCTCAGAATCCGAGCGTGGTGGAGAGGCTAAGTCCCTTTTCTGGCCATGGTGTGGAGCCAACGTCTCACTCCTTGCCCTTTCCTATGGCGCCTTCTTTTTGGGATTCAAGATCTCTTTTATGCAGGCGACTATCGCAGCGATTCTTGGAACCGTTCTCTCATTCGGTTTGGTCGGAGTTAGCTCACTGGCCGGAAAGAAATCAAATGCACCAACGATGGTCTTATCGCGTGCCGCTTTCGGCGTGAAAGGAAATATCGTTCCTGGATTTCTCTCGTATCTCATTTTCGTCGGCTGGGAAACTGTTCTCGTTTCTTTAGCAACTCTTGCAACGGGAACAGTCTTTATTCGCGTGGGACACATTGATCGCAATTCAGCGATGATCGCAGGATTCTTAGTCGCTATTGCATTCACAGTTTTCGGTGGAGTACTCGGACATGCAATCATTATGCGTCTGCAGAAGTGGCTCACGCTGGTCACGGTTGCTGCAACGATTATTTACATCGCTCTCACTCTAGATGAAGTGAAGTGGAGTGCAGTCTTTGATATTCCGCAGGGGAGCGTTGCAGGATTTATTGGTGCGCTAATTTTCGGTGCGACAGGTATTGGACTTGGCTGGGTAAATTCAGCAGCTGATTACTCTCGCTATCTTCCACGTTCTGTCTCAAGTAAAGCAGTCGTCGGTTGGACAGTGTTCGGTGCATCGATCGTTCCGATCATCATGGTGATTTATGGTGCTGCACTAGCTGGTAGCAGTGATGATCTCTTTGGTGCAATTGCAGCGGATCCGATTGGAGCACTGACAACTTTGCTCCCAACATGGTTCTTGATTCCATTTGCTTTCATTGCAATTCTTGGTCTAGTTGGTGGCGCGATTCTCGACTTGTACTCATCAGGGCTCACACTGATTTCAATTGGATTGCCGGTAAAGCGCTACGTAGCAGCATCGATTGACTCGCTCATTATGGTCGCTGGCACTATCTATCTCGTCTGGGTAGCCGATGATTTCTTCTTCCCATTCCAGGGCTTCCTCATCACGCTCGGTGTTCCTATTGCAGCGTGGTCAGCCATCTTCGTTTCCGATGTCGTGATGCGTAAGAAGTCATACGCGCAAGACGATCTCTTCAGCGAGCACGGTCGATATGGCCAGTGGAATATGAAGTCACTTTCATTGATGGCCGTAGGCTCAATTGTTGGTTGGGGTTTTGTCACTAATCCTTTTGCTTCATGGCTGTCATGGCAGGGATACTTCCTCGGAATCTTTGGAGGCAAGACGGGAGCATGGGCTGGCGCAAACCTCGGTGTTGCATTCGCACTGTTTATTGGGTTCTTCGGATACTTGGTGCTTTGTAAGAAATCTATAGAGAAGCAGGAAAGCGCTTAAGCCATAACGTTCCTAATAATCCTGAAATCAAGGCCGCCAGGACTAATCCAGATCGAATATCTTGGAGCGCGGCATGGTTATGCACGGCGATTTCTGCGATTACTAGAGAAACCGTAGCTCCCATACCCGAGAGAAGTCCGATTCCAGCAACTTCCTTTAAATCAAGTTGGCTGGGTAGCGCGAGTTTGGAATACTTCACGAGCAAGAAACAGGTAAGAGTAATCCCAAGGACTTTTCCTATAACTCGCGCGGTGACAACAGAAATGGAAATCGATGATCCCATCGATTCAAAATTGACGTGCGATAGTAAGTTGATGCAAATATAAATCGGAACGACAATAAATGTAACTAGAGGCGCTAAGAACTTAAGAGCAAGAGCTCGCATAGGAAAGACCGCTCCAATAACAGCTGCGCCTAAGGTGTAGGCGGCACTAGAAATATCCAGATCGTTACTGTAGAAAATAGCCATTGCTAACAATGAGAAAAAGTCATCGGCAACAGCCAAAGTCATAAGAAAGAGCTTGACTGCTGGATTGACTCGAGAACCTAGAAGGCTTAACGCGCCAATAGCAAGAGCAACATCTGTAGGCATAACGACCGCCCACGCAGACTTATCGGGCGAGATGGCAAGAAAAATACTTGCTGGCGCAACCATTCCACCAAGGGCTGCAAGCGTGGGAAGAATCGCCGCTTTTACGTGTGACAGCCCTTCTCGAATTTCTATACCTATAACGAGAAAGATCGCAAAGGTCAGCAGATGGTTGAGCATTGGAGAAGAGTAACGCCCGCCATGCATAATGCAGACGGGCGCTGACTTATTTATTGATTAGGCAGCGATAGAAAGTTCCTCGCGAGAGCTTTGAAGCTGTGCACCTTGGATGAGATCGAGGTGAGCCTGTTCTTGTGGCGGAACATCGAGTCCCAACTTGGAGACGACAAATAAAGTAGCGCCAACTGCACCTAGGAGGATGAAGATGATTGACATGAGTGCTACTTCCTTTTCGTTGGAGGTTTTCCTTACCTGTCAGACTATGGAGGACTAGGCTGGGGCGTTGGCGAATGTAACCTGAACCCTTCCTGTGAATCTTTAAGTTAGACTCGTCAGATGAGCGGGAAGTTAAGCGCAATAACGGCGAAAGTTATCCCGGCTGAGCGTGAATTAAGGCTCCTGGCTGGTTCGACTCTGGTCAATACCTTCGGCAATGGCCTCTTTATGACTGTCGACGTCATCTATTTCACCACCATTGTTGGCCTCTCGCCAGCTCAAGTCGCCTTAGCAATTTCAATCGCCGGAGGATTGGCGATGAGCCTCAGCGTTCCTGCAGGACATATTGCTGATCGCTTTGGTCCGCGTGACATTGCAGCAGCAGCTATTGCAACCGAGGGAATTGTGATGGTTGGCCTCGTCTTCGTGCATTCATATGCGCCATTTCTTCTCATTCACATTGTGATGGGGATGTTAGGAGTCGTAGCGCAAACAACGCGAATGGCGACGATTGCAAAACTTGGGGGAGAAGAGTCGCGAGTAAAGCTTCGCGCTTACCAACGCGCTGTTACCAATTTTGGAATTTCACTTGGAACACTCTTTGCGGGTATCGGCCTAGCTCTTAATGATCCTGCAATCTACAAAGCTCTGCTTATCGGTGATGCGGTGACATTCGTTATTGCCGGCGCCCTGTACCTCAAGCTTCCGTTTGTTGAGCCAACGGTCGTGCGCGGTGAGCCATTCTCTTTCGCGGCCATGAAAGACAAAGTCTTCCTTGGTGCAACACTCTCTAATGCATTTATGTCCGTTCACTTTGTCTTGCAATCTGTTGCAATTCCTTTGTGGGTCGTGCGCGAGACCAATGCACCTCGATGGTGGGTTTCGGTCATCATGATGATGAACACCATTGCAGTAATGCTCTTCCAAGTAGCAGCAAGCAAGGGCTCCGCCACACTCTTCGGTGGCGCAAAGAGTTACCGACTAGCTTCATACTTCATCTCATTAGCGTGTCTGTTCTACGCGTATGCACACGGTGTAAGTGCGGTTCTCGCATCGATCATGCTTGTACTTGGCATGGCATCACATATCGTCGGCGAGCTCATTGGCTCAGCTGGATCTTGGTCGATTGGATTTGGGCTCGCAGATGAAAATCATCAAGGCCAATATCAAGGGGTCTGGGGGCTTTCATGGGGACTTAGCGGAACGCTTGGCCCAGCACTTGTAACAGCGCTAGTAATCGGAATGGGCATCTCTGGTTGGTGGATTCTCGCCGCAGTCTTTGCCGTTAACGGAACAGTAATGCACAAGATTGTTACAAAGTCGTGGACTGTAACTCCTGAATTAAAGTCTGCCTAGACCTCGTTCTGCCTCACGGACAGCAACTCGTCCTAAATCCGGATGTTCTTTTAAGAACTCCCGAACCGCCCTTGGATTGATAGCGCATATATCTCGGAGCGCCCATCCGATAGCTTTTACGATGAAGAAATCCTTCGAATCCGAATGATCATCGCAGTACTGAAGGACAAGCTTTACATCTGTCTCAAATCGACGTCCACGTTGATGCTGGATTGCAGCGCGATTAAGCCACATATTCTCTGACTTGTTCCATGACGCAATCAACTTTTCGCAGCCATATTTATCTGTCAGGGGGGAGACAGCAACACTGCCTAAACCATCGACTGTGTCCCACCAGGACTTAGTAATTATTAAATCTTCTACGTGATCAGCGAGAAACTTCTTGTCTGCAACTTTCCAATGAATACCTATCAAGTCATTTGCGGCATATTGAAATTCGCGTTCATCCAACTTCCACAATTTACGTGCCGTCAAACCAAGTTCTTCCGACGTTGGGGCAGGTATAGCTTTGGCAATCTTCTTCACCAATGCGCGACGCTCAGGTGTGGCAACACCAATAAAAGGGGCGATATCTTTCATATATGCCTGTGCGCCAATCGCGCGCTTTCGATCACCGATCGAACGAAGCTCTGGCTCGAGTTTCTTGATGTAGTCGGAAGTGAATGACATAACGTCAATCTACAGGAAAGAAAGAACCCCGCCGAATAATCGACGGGGTTCTTTTACTTTCATCTTAGATATCGTAGTAAAGCTCGAACTCAGCTGGGTGCGGACGTAGACGTACGTAATCAACTTCGTTCTTTCGCTTCCACTCGATCCATGTTGAGATGAGGTCTTCTGTGAAGACACCACCCTTTGTAAGGAACTCGTGATCCTTTTCGAGTGAGTTAAGAACTGCCTCGAGTGAACCTGGAACCTGAGGAATAGCTGCTGCTTCTTCACCCTCGAGTTCGTAGAGATCCTTATCAACTGGTGCAGGTGGTTCGATCTTGTTGACGATTCCATCGATACCAGCCATGAGCATTGCTGCAAATGCGAGGTATGGGTTAGATGATGGATCTGGGCAACGGAACTCAACGCGCTTAGCCTTTGGTGATGATCCTGTAATTGGGATACGGATACATGCTGAACGGTTACGAGCAGAGTAAACAAGGTTTACTGGAGCTTCGTAGCCTGGAACCAAACGACGGTATGAGTTAACTGTTGGGTTAGTGAATGCAAGAAGTGATGGTGCGTGCTTCAAGAGTCCACCGATATACCAACGCGCCATATCTGAGAGATCGCCATATGTGCCTGCTTCGAAGAAGAGTGGCTTTCCATCTTTCCAAAGTGACTGGTGAACGTGCATACCTGAACCGTTATCTCCGAAGAGTGGCTTTGGCATAAATGTTGCTGTCTTGCCGCCTTCCCATGCAACGTTGCGAATGATGTACTTAAACTTCATTAGCTCATCGCCTGCAGTAAGGATGTCAGTGAACTTATAGTTGATCTCCATCTGTCCTGCAGTTCCAACCTCATGGTGTGAACGCTCAACCTGAAGACCTGCACGACCGAGCTCCA
>JBJTMX010000093.1:0-15174 GCA_046070745.1 Candidatus Planktophila sp. | reverse complement strand
GCTTCCGCGAGGAATCCGAGCGCACCCCATCTGGCAACCCAGTAGACCGAATTCGCGAACTCGAATCACAGCTCAGCGATCTCCGTTCGCGTCGCGACATCGCATCGCTCAGCAAAGAAGAGTTTGCAATCCTCGCAACTGAAACTGCGATGATGATGATTAAGTCAGCGCAAGCCCGTGAAGCTAAATCAGTTGCAACTGCCGAACGCTTAATCAATGAATCAACACGTAATGCCAAGGATGTTCTTGAAGGTGCCGAGACAAAGGCGCGCAGCATTCTCTCTGGCGCAGAAGCACGTGGTCGTAAATATATTTCTACTGCAGAAGCAGAAGCTACCGATCTCGTTAACGAGGCAACTCGTGAAGCTGAATCTATTATCGATACAAAGCGACGCGAGGCTGCTGCTGTTGCATCTGCTGCGCGCCGTGAAGGTGAGCGCATTGTTGCTGATGCAGCAAATGAAGTTATTGAATACCGTCGCTGGCTTGCAGAAGTTATTGCAGAGTCAGAGCGCCTCTATCGCGTTCAATCACAAGCATTGATTGCAGCAGAGCAGGCAATCGGGCAATCACGTCAGCGTCTTGATGGTGCATTCGCACGCCTTGCAAATATGCAGGCAGTTGTAAATGACTCACTTAATGAAGATGGAACAGTGCGCCGCAAAGAACCAATTCAGGTTGAAAGCCGTCGTGCCAATGCAGCTCTCGATGCGCCAAAGCGCACAGCCAAGAAGAGCACCACTAAGAAAACAGCAGCTAAGCGCAAGTAATTTCCATGGCTACCAAACGCGGTATCCAATACATACCTGCCATTGATGGACTTCGCGCCATCGCAGTGATGGCCGTCATTTTTTATCACCTCGGCTTCAAATGGATTCCAGGTGGATTCCTCGGCGTTGATCTCTTCTTCGTTATTTCCGGTTACGTCATCACTCGTCTACTTCTCGATTCCATCGATCGCAGCGGTGGACTCGATCTCCGCGCCTTCTATCTTGCCCGCGCTCGACGCTTACTTCCCGCTCTTGGATTTATGTTGCTCACAACGGCAATTGCAGTGGGGCTGTGGGCACCTGACACGATCAAGCGCTTTCTCACTGATACGCCATTTGCGCTTACCGGCTCAATGAACTGGTGGCTCGTCGGCCATCACCTTGATTACTTTGAAGAAATTGGTCGCCCTCCCCTATTGCAACACACATGGTCTTTGGCGGTAGAGGCTCAGTTCTATCTGATTTGGCCACTGATCCTGCTCGTTATCTTGCGCTTCTTCGGCAAGAAGAGAGTTGCAATTGTCTCTCTTGCGATCGCGGCGATATCAGGCATCGCTCTGATGCTGGTTTCATTCTCACTTGATGCGGCAAGCGCATCAAAGGTGAGCCATGTTTACTTTGGAACTGATACCCACAGCATCGGGCTCTTCCTTGGTGCAGCACTTGCAGTCAGTTGGATTCCTCAGAACTTTAAGACAGAAGTATCTAAGAACGCTCAAAACTTTATCGACGGAATCGGCGTCTTTGGTTTCTTAGGAATTCTTGGCGCTTTTCTCTTTATCAATGAGAGCGATCCAACGCTATATAAAATTGCATTTCCGTTAGCAGGTCTCTTTGCTGCTGCCATCATCACCTCAGTTGTGCACCCTGCTTCACGCTTTGCTCCAATCTTGCAGAACAAGATCTTGCTCTGGATCGGCGAGCGTTCATATGCAATTTATCTATGGCATTGGGTGATCTTCCAAGTAACTCGTCCTAAGGTTGATTTGGCTGGCCAATCGTGGGCGCTTATTGTTCTTCGCATCTTGATCGTCTTCGCTCTTGCAGATATCTCGCTTCGATATATCGAGCTCCCTGTACGCCGCGGCGTCGTAAGTTATTGGCTCAAAGGGTTGAAGTACCGAACTCTTCAAGAGAAGAAGGCGCATACAACTCGCGCCATCGCGATTCTCTCTTTATTGGTTATTACTATTTCCGTTATTAGCGTTCGCGCAATTGGAATCGGTAATGAGCAGCGCAGAGAAATCATTAAGAATATTGAGGTCGGAAATACTGTTGTCACGATTTCCGATGATGGGATCTGGCTTACTGGCGATTCGGTTATTCTCGGCATCAAGGTCGCTCTTGCCGAAAGCCATACAGTCTCTTTGGTCAACGCTCGCGTTGGGCGTCAAGCACCAGAACTATTGGCGGAGATTCTTCATGACAAAGCCGGCGCACCCTCCGGTCCTGTCGTACTCGACCTCGGCAATAACAATTCCCTTACTCGCGATCAAGTGACACAGATATTTGAAGCACTTAAAGATCGCTCACTTGTAATTGCCGTCAATACTGCTGTTCCTCGCCCTTGGCGAGATTCAAATAACTCACTTATAGCTGAAATCGCTTCTTCATATCCCAACATCAAGATTGTTGACTGGGCCTCTATCTCTGACGGCCACCCCGAATACTTCGCCCCTGATGGCGTTCACCTCGTCGGTACGGGTGTTGCTATCTACGTTGAAGCCATTTCGAGACATCTCCCTTAATGAGTTGCGTTGAGAAATAAGAAAGCCCCGACCGATTGGCCGGGGCTTTCTTAGTGAAGATTTATTCGAACTGACCAGCAAATCCAAACGCCTTTGCAACTCCAAGAGTTCCATCTGCATAGATTGCTGAGACTCGGAATGATGTGTACTTATCCGTTGAAGTCTTTGTAAGTTCAAGCTTGAGTGTTGTAGCTGGAAGCTGTGAAACTTCTGTCCACCCTGTTCCGTTAGGAGCGATCTCAACCTTGTAGCCAGTGACATCTCCTGCTGGAGCCTTCCAAGAAAGAACAAGCACAGTGTGCTGCGCATCTTTCCAGTTACCGATAAAGCGTGATGGGGCCTCACCTGTTGTTGCAGCGTTTGTTGTATCCGTTGTTGCAGCTGGTGATGCTGACTCTGTCGCAGTTGCTGAAGCCTCAGGTGATGCTGACTCCGTTGCAGTAGCTGTCGGAGCAGGAGCTGGAGTTGTATCTGACTTTGACTTTGATTGCTGTGAAGCAACGATGCCGGTCAAGATTGCGACTCCGAGAAGCACTGCAACCAAAACGCTCTTTGAAGATCCCTGACGTGGGGCAGAAGATGGCTTTGATGGCGCAGCTACTGGCTTTGCAGGAGCAACAGGAGTTGTTGAAACGTTTACGCGATCGCGTGATGAAGGAACTGCTGGAACAACAACCGCTGAAGCAGCAACCTTGCGTGCAGGAGCCTTCTTAGCAACCTTCTTCGCTACTGCCTTCTTAGTTGTTGACTTCTTTACAGTGGACTTCTTCGCTACAGCTTTCTTGGCGACAGCCTTCTTTGCAACCTTCTTAGGAGCTGCCTTCTTTGCTGTTGTCTTCTTAGCAACAGACTTCTTCGCAACCTTCTTAGGTGCAGACTTCTTTGCTACAGCTTTCTTAGCTGGTGCCTTCTTTGCAGCCTTCTTGACTGTTGCCTTCTTCTTAACTGCCACGTTTATCTCCTTAAGATGTAGCGACCAAAGGACGAGCCTTTGCGCATGGCCAAAGTTTAGCCTAGGGAATTCAGGGCTTTCATCACGTGAGGTGCGATAGCGCGCAGTGCTTTACCGCGATGGCTCACTGCATCCTTCTCTTCAGAGCTCATTTGAGCGCTGGAAATGGTCAGACCTTGAGGTTGAAAAATCGGATCGTAGCCAAAACCGTTCTCACCTACGGGTGAGTGAAGGATGGTTCCGTGAAAACGGCCCTCCTCACAGTGGATGCGACCATCTGGCAGATAGAGCGCGGCTACGCAGATGAAGTAGGCAGTGCGCTTTTCATCAGGAACATCGATTAATTGACCGAGAACCTTTTCGAGATTTACCTTGTCATCACCATGACCACCAGCCCATCGAGCCGAGAAGATTCCTGGGTCGCCATTAAGAGCATCGACACAAAGCCCACTGTCGTCAGCGATTGCCGGAAGGCCTGTCGCCTCTGACATTTCGCGCGCTTTCAAAAGTGCATTCTCTTCAAATGTTGAACCGGTTTCATCAACATCGTGAAGCTCTGGAAATTGATCAAGACCGACAAGCTCGATGGCACCTGGTGCAATCGCATCTAGGATGCGACGGAATTCGACAATCTTTCCTTGATTGCGTGTAGCTAAGAGAAGCTTATGGCTCACGAATTAAGAGCCTTTTTCTGAAGTTCTGTAAGTGTCTGTGTTCCAGCAACTGCAAGGTCTAGAAGTGAATCTAGAAGTGCGCGATCAAAAGGTGCACCTTCGGCCGTTCCCTGAACTTCAATAAAGCGACCATCGCCACCACAGACCACATTCATATCAGTCTCAGCACGAACATCTTCTTCGTAGCAAAGATCAAGCATCGGTACGCCATCGATAATTCCAACGCTGATTGCTGCAACGGAATCTGCAAGTGGCTTCGCAGATGCCTTTACATGGCCCTGCTTCTGCGCCCATGAAATTGCATCTGCGAGTGCAACGTATGCACCAGTAATTGCAGCTGTGCGGGTTCCGCCATCTGCCTGAAGAACATCGCAGTCGATCACGATTGTGTTTTCACCGAGTTCTTTCATATCGACGATGCCACGAAGTGAGCGACCAATGAGTCGTGAAATTTCTTGCGTACGTCCGCCAAGCTTTCCCTTTACGCTCTCGCGGTCAGAACGTGTATGTGTTGCACGTGGAAGCATTGAATATTCAGATGTAACCCACCCTGTTCCACTGTCTTTTAGCCAACGTGGAACTCCTGGTGTAAATGATGCAACGCAGAGAACGCGAGTCTTGCCAAATTCAACAAGTACAGAGCCTTCTGCATGGTCGAGCCAGCCGCGAGTAATTTTGATATCGCGGAGTTGGTCTACTGAGCGTCCGTCATTGCGTGCCATTGCTGCCTCTTTCGATGGGTTATTGATGGTGAAAATTAAAGGTCTTGATGTTGAACTGAGCCGACTTCTGGCCCTAAGAACCTGCGAGCAAGAACTTCGAATGCTTTCGCATCCCCTGTCGCCAAGAAGCGATGTGATGGAGTACCTGATGAAGGGTCGCGCATCATGTTGCCCTCAACGAGAACTCGATACAAATCTTTTGCAGTCTCTTCTGCGCTAGAAACAAGTGAAACGCTATTGCCCATTACGTAGGAAATAACACCGGTCAATAATGGGTAGTGCGTACAACCAAGAACCAAAGTATCGACATCTGCAGCAATCATTGGGGCTAAATACTCGCGAGCGACCTCTGTAATTGCCTCACCGGATGTCTCGCCGCGTTCCACAAATTCAACGAACCGAGGGCATGCAACTGAAGTGATCTGCAATTGTGGAGCTGCAGCAAATGCATCGAGGTATGCCTTTGACTCAATCGTTGCGCGTGTACCGATAACTCCTACTTTTCCTGTGCGAGTGGCAGCAACTGCGCGACGAACCGCGGGCTGAATAACCTCAATCACTGGAACTGAGTAACGCTCGCGTGCATCGCGGAGCATTGCAGCACTTGCTGTATTGCATGCAATGACAAGAGCTTTAACACCTTGTTCTACAAGAAAGTCGAGGGTCTCAAGGGAGAAGTCACGGACCTCTGCCAATGGACGCGGTCCATAGGGGCCGCGCGCTGTATCGCCGATGTAAAGAACTGATTCATTTGGAAGCTGATCCAAGATAGCTCGAGCAACTGTTAAGCCACCAACGCCAGAATCAAAGATTCCGATAGGTGCTTGGCTCATGCCCTAATGGTACGCGAGCCTAGGCCCAGAGAGTGCCGTCTAGCCCCTCGGTCGCCTCATCGACATCGTTGCCATAGACGCCAGTGGAGAGATATTTCCAACCACCATCACAGACGATGAATGCAATATCTGCATCGCGGCCATCACGCACCGCTTCTTTGCCAATAGCAATTGCTGCATGCAAAATCGCACCCGTTGAAATTCCAGCAAATATTCCTTCAACATGAAGAAGTTCCCGAACTCGCTTAACTGAATCTTCTGCACCGACTGAGAAACGACGAGTTAAAACTGATGCGTCATAGAGCTCTGGAACAAATCCCTCATCGATATTTCGCAATCCATAGACGAGTTCCCCGTAGCGAGGTTCTGCCGCAATGATCTGCACATCTGGCTTCTGTTCGCGAAGGTAACGTCCTGCGCCCATCAACGTGCCCGTTGTGCCGAGACCTGCAACAAAGTGTGTGATTGTTGGAAGGTCAGCGAGAATTTCTGGACCAGTGCCGTTGTAATGCGCGAGTGAATTCGCAGGGTTTCCATATTGATATAAGAAAACATAATCAGGATTTGCTGCAGCAATTTCTTTTGCAACGCGTACTGCCTCATTTGAACCGCCCGCTGCAGGTGAAGAAATTATCTGAGCGCCCCACATCTCAAGTAGCTGACGTCGCTCGGGGCTTGTGTTCTCTGGCATGACGCAAATCAATTTATAGCCGCGTACCTTCGCAGCCATCGCAAGCGAGATGCCTGTATTGCCTGAGGTAGGTTCAAGAATTGTTGCACCCGGCTTAAGAAGACCGCTCTTCTCTGCCTCATCCACCATTGAGATCGCAGTACGATCTTTAATCGAACCTGTTGGATTGCGATCTTCCATCTTCGCCCAAAGTCGAACATTGGGAGCAGGAGAAAGTCGTGGCAGACAAATGAGTGGCGTATTGCCAACTGATGCAGCGAGTGAGTCGTAGCGAGCCATGTATTAAATAAAAGTTAGAAGCTATTTACAGAGCCGCCTGCAACAGCAGGGAGGATGGTGACAGAGTCGCCGTCATTGAGTGGTGCTTCGAGTCCACCAAGGAAGCGAACATCTTCATCGTTGATGTAGATATTGATAAAGCGGCGGAGTGCGCCATTTTCAAGAAGTCGCTCGCCAAGGCCGGCATACTGCGCATCGAGATCTGCAATGAGGTCAGCAAGTGTTGAGCCATCAGCAGTAACTGCCTTTTGGTCCTTTGTATATGGGCGAAGAATTGTTGGAATGCGAACTTCAATAGACATAGCCGTATTATGGCTAAGAATTGACTTAATCGGTAATTGAAACTTCTTCCTCAGTTACAACGCCATCGACAATGCGAAATGAACGAAATTCTGTTGCAGGTGCAATCTCTTCGCGTGTAGATACCAAGACATAGTGGGCACCAGGTTCGCCAGCGTAGGCAATGTCAGTTCGAGATGGTCGAGCTTCTGTCTCTGTATGCGAGTGATATATAACGACGATCTCTTCATCCTTATCATCGACTTCACGATAGAGCGCCAACAGATCTTTAGGATCAAATTCATAGAAGGTGGGCGAATGAGCAGCATTAATCATTGGCTTAAGACGCACTGGAGTATCGGCGCCAACAGGACCAAGAATTACCCCACAACATTCGTCTGGATATTCTGCTCGTGATTGTTCGAGAATTGCATCAACAATTGCGCGTGAGATTGTCAGTGACATGGCTTAATTCTATTGCAGTTTCTACTCTGGAATTTCATCCATAAGTGCTTGCAAGAGAGACTCTTGTAGCCAACCCAACCATGTGTAAACAGAGTAGACACCGCGAAGTGGATCATCTGGAGCAAGGAGTTCGAGATGCTCATAATTGTTGTTATCGATTTTTAAGCGAACACCAAGCGCCAGGCGAATATCGTTAAGTCCGCCTAACCAATCGTTGGCTCCACGGTGATCGAGTTCAACATCGCCTTCAGGGGATGCTTTCAGCAACATGCGGATAGACATCGCATGAGCCTGCTTCTTTCCACGAAGCGTTGATTCGGTGTATCGACGAAATTCTGCTGCATCGACATCATCTGCGTAAGCATTGGGTAACAAGCGATGAAGTACTTCATCTTCAGGAGGTGAGTCATGAGAAGTAATACCCACCATCGCAGCAAGGGGATCTTCATGACCATGATCTGTGCGCTCTGCGAGAAGTTCAATCAATTGCTCAACGAGGTTGAGGAGAATTTCTTTCTCTGCCTCATCAAAGGTGGCTACATAAGTATCGGCGCCGTGGCGCTTAAAACCTTCCGTGGCAGCCACTAGATCTGATCTCCGCGTTGAAGCGTTGCCCACAGGCCGTACTCGTGAAGGCGGGCAACATCGTGCTCCATCTCTTCGCGACTTCCAGTCGAAACGATTGCCTTGCCATCGTTATGCACCTGAAGCATCAGCTCTGTGGCGCGAGCCTTTGAATATCCAAATAGCTCCATAAAAACATATGTGACGTAGCTTTGAAGATTTACTGGATCGTCCCAAACAATGGTTACCCAGGGAGTGTCTCCAGAAAAAATCTCTCGAAGTTGATCTTCGAGGGCATCTGCGATTTTAACCATGAGCGTTCACCTGCATGCTTACTATTTAACCAACTCTGATGAACCTATGCCACGTATAAGTATGGTGAAAGGCGAAGTGGTAGCTATTGGCCATGTGGCTTCGCCCGCAGCGCTGACCCGAAGCGTGAGAGTTCCCTTCGGTTGACCAGCAACTGGAATCGCGAATCCACCTTGAGCATCTGTAGTGAGGATGTTTCCGAATGGTTGCCACTTCCCAGCCACGAGCTTTTCCACTTGAATAAATGTTCCTGCAGTACGTGGGCGGAGTGAACCTGTCACTGTAAATGACTCGCTCTTCTTCACCGAAGCTGGAGAATTGATGAGCACAAGTCGATTTACTGAAACTGGAACCTCGTTAGAGATACCTTCACTGCGCTCCCATGTTCCCTCGGTGTAAGTACGAATAGTGGTCGCTTTACCGATCAACAATGGCTTGGTGAACTTTCCTGCCATATCTGTTGTAGCGACTGCTAATAGTCGCCACGAAGAATCTGCAGACTTTCCTTCGATTCGAATATTGACGCCTGCAAGCGGTGACTTATCTTTTATCGAGAAGTTTCCTGAAATTGAAATTACTTCACCATACTTAATGGCGCTCTTATCAATCGCCAGAGTTGCGGTCACTTGATCGGGCGCAATCGCCTTCGCAACATTACGAATTCCTTCAAGTGCAAGCGGTTCTTCCATTCCAAGAGTCCACTGCGCTATTCCGCCGAGACGGTACTTATCTACAAGTGCTGCACGCAAAGCAAATGCTCGAGCATCTTGATACCAGGCTGTTCGCTGCGCAGTACATGATGTGGCAAGACCAGCTGCTGTAGTGCCGTTGTACACCTTTTGATAGCTAAAGGTCATCTCGCCAAATTGTTCATTAAATACAGGCGTTACACCGTAAGAAGCAGCAAGATTTTGAGCATCACGCATCACAAATGTTGCAGCTTTGGCCCCACCCTTAATAACCGATGCAACGTTTGCGGGACATACTCCACTGACGGCAGTTACCCAATCTCGTCCATAGCCCGCGATTCCGATAAAGACTTTTGAAGCTGGCATAACAGAGACCGCATATTGAAGCGTGCGTTCGGTCCATGTAATTGGTCCGAGCGGTCCTACCTTTGCAACCGAATAGTCGTAAGTCATGATGCGAAGGCGATCGATTGACGATGCAATAGCCGTCCATGCATATACGTAATAACCTTTTTGCGCGCCTTTGGGATCAAGTACGTATGGTGTTGAAACAGACAGCAACTTCTTCTGTGCGTGCAATGAAGCGCTCAGTTCCTTCACAAAAGCAGTCCACAACGGTGCTGTCTTGCTCCATGTTGCATTGCCATCGACAAAAGCAAAACCCTCAAAATCAAGGTCGATGCCATCGTAGTTATTCTTCATCACCATGTCGGTAATTGCCTGAACGATTTGAGTGCGTGCAGCTGGCTTCGCAAGCAATCCAGCCAGTACACCTTTATCGGTTCCATCTGTAATTGTTGGAATTAACGTAAATCCTGCGCCTCGTAGAGCTGCAACAGTTTGCGTTTCAGGGATATTTGGATTTGCTGGGACATATAAATCTGTGACGACAGCGCTATTTGTCTTGCCATTGAACTTCAAGGTGTACCAAAAAGGCATTACCTCTTTAATGAGGTCTGCATTATTAATCGCAGCTGGAAGTGAAGTTTTGATTGAGTAGTACGGAATCCATCCGGTAAGAATCTTGCGAGGTGGATTGTCGGCACCTGCAGGTGCGACCGCTATTAGAGAGATAGGTAAAAGCAGAGCGAGCGTTGAAACAAGAATGGTGATGTGTGTACGTACTGACAATTTCATGAAAGAACGCTCGACTTATTCATTATCTTCTGGGCCAGGGCGAAGGCCTTCAAAGATCTCTTTACACATCGGACAGACTGGATACTTTGATGGGTCACGCGATGGGACCCATTTCTTACCGCAGAGAGCTTTCACAGCTTTACCTGTCACGGCAGATTCAACAATCTTCTCTTTCTTAATGTAGTGAGCGAATCGATCATGCCCACCATCGTCTTCCTGAAAATCTGGAACGGTTTCGGTGCGCGTCAAAGTATCGGTATCGGTGCTTATTCCGATGCCTTTATCTTCTCGCGTAAAGATTCCCATGCATGAAGGATAGTCCGAGCATGGGTAGAATTTGGCAATGAAGGATTTATTAAGGACAGAACATCTCTCACGTGAAGATGTTGAACTGCTTTTAGCGACTTCGGCTGATTTTGCTGAGAAGCCTCTTCGTGCAAATACTGCACTGGCTAATAAGTCGGTCGCGATCTATATGACAAAGCCTTCTACTCGTACCCGTTTAGCTTCTGAGACTGCTGTTGCTCATCTCGGCGGCACTCCTGTCTTCCTTCGCGGAGATGAACTTCAACTTGGCCGCGGCGAAACAATCGCCGATACCGCTCGCATCATCAGCGGATTCTGCGACGCAATGATTATTCGTACCTTTGCTCAGGCTGACGTCGATGAACTTGGAGCCAATTCAACAATTCCAATCATTAATGGATTAACAGATCTTGACCACCCAACTCAACTTCTTGCAGATTGGGTCACTATTCGCGAGAACTTCGGAAGTGATATTTCAGGTCGCAAGTTTGTCTATCTGGGCGATGGAAACAACATGACTCACGCCTGGTTGATTATGGGAGCCATCATGGGTGCGCACGTTGTTGCTGCAACTCCATCAGGAAAGTTCGCACCAGATGCTGCAGTTGTGGCTAAGGCTAAAGAAATTGCCGCCAAGAGCGGTGCGACAATTGAAATTACCAATGACCCAGAAGCTGCTGCCAAAGATGCAAGTGCTCTCTATACGGATGTCTGGATGTCTATGGGAGATCCTGAAGAAGAACGCGCAGAGAAATTTGCAGTGCTTTCACCCTTTGCTATTGATGATCACTTAATGTCGCTTACTGCAGAAGATTCCATCTTTATGCACTGCCTTCCTGCTCACCGCGGGGAAGAAGTTGCGGCTTCAGTAATTGATGGTCCCAAGTCAGTTATCTGGCGCGAGGCATACCACCGTCGCACCACTATTCAAGCGTTGCTCTATCACCTGACTCGAGGAGAACTAAAGGGCAATAATTAAACCAGCCGCATTAATGCAACAGGTTTATTTCTTACGGCAAGGTTTTGAATTAACTCTCCTGCATATCTGTAGGAGCGCCATGTACATCGAGAATCTCTTTGGCGGCAACATCTGCAGCCTTTACATCGCCACCTAATTTATCTGTGCGGTTCAACGGCTTCTTTGCGTCTTCCTTGTAGATAGCAGGAATAGAGCCCAGCAAGCCTTTTTGGAAATCTTCAAAAGCTTGTAGTACTTCTCGCTTTGTATTCATTACAAAAGGCCCCATCCATGCGACTGGTTCCTTAATTGGCTGACCACCGAGAATAAAGAGTTCAAGGTTTGGAGAGCGTGATTCTTGTTGCTTTGCAGCGCGAATAACAATTGCACCGCCATCGCCGAAGACGGTGAGTTGCCCCATGGAAACTGGGCGTTGTTCATCTCCGACAAATCCATGTCCTGACATTGTGTAGACAAGTGCGTTGTAATCCTTACGCCATGGAAGACGAAGTTCTGCGCCTGGTGCAACAGTTGCGTGGAGTAATGTAATTGGAGTCTGCGTATTTCCTGGGCCGTGGTGCCCATCTACTTCGCCCGCGATTACACGCAACAAAGATCCCCCATCGGGAGTTGAAAGAAGTGCAACATCATTTGCGCGAACATCTTGATATGCAGGTGGCGCCCACTTCTTCGCTGCAGGAAGGTTGACCCACAACTGGAATCCGTGGAATAGACCACCTGACATCACTAATGATTCTGGTGGAGTTTCAATGTGAAGAATTCCCCCGCCGGCTGTCATCCATTGCGTATCGCCATTTGTAATGGTTCCGCCGCCACCATTGGAATCTTTATGATCGAAGATTCCATCAATAATGTATGTGACGGTTTCAAAACCGCGATGTGGGTGCCATGGAGTTCCCTTTGGTTCACCTGGCGCATATTCAACTTCACCCATCTGATCAAGGTGAATAAACGGGTCGAGCTCTTGAAGATCAACACCTGCAAAGGCACGTCGGACCGGAAATCCTTCACCCTCAAATCCTTGTGGGGCTGTTGTAATGCTCTTGATGGAACGGGCGCGAAGATGAGTGCCGGCACTAATGCGTGGAAGTACGGTGATATCGCTAACGGTTACTGCAGGCATTTTCTGCTCCTTTATTCAACGCGATGCATAAATATGCATCTCTACAACGCCGCCCTTACGAAAGCCTTCTCATCACTTCGGCAATCTCTTCGAGCGCCTTAAATGTAGTTGAACTTTCAATTACCTACAACTCGTAAATCTTTTCCTTTATTCCCTCAACTCAAAGAATTCCTCACGACATATGTGTGCCTCTTATGTAGATAGTGCGAGGAAAGCCGTGACTTTTTGTCAGTGCCCTCTACGAATATCACCTCTATGAACACAGCATTCATTATTCGCGACGAGGGCGATGCTTTTCGCGCGCAATCTCGCACCACCGCCGATAGTGCCCTCAATTCACCTCACATCATTCTTCGTCCAGATTTCGCATATTCATCTGCTGATCTCAGCCCCAGTGAAATGGTGATTGAGCTTCTCCATGCACTTCCTTGTGCATCTGTACTTGCCCACCTTGCTGCACTTGATCCGATGCAACTTCCCACAGCTTCTCGTATCGATTACTTAACTGCAATGGAGCGCCAAGAATCCTGGATACAAGCGCTGATGCATCGTGCAGTTATTGCAGTTGCTGGACGCGAATCCGCACAGGGCGATGATCCGATTTACTCACTCGATGAATCCGAACGCGAAGATGTTTCTACAGCTCTAAAGCTTTCTCCATCGGGTGCACAGATAAAGATTGATATTGCGCGAGCACTTACCAATCACCTGCCTAATACATGTTCGGCACTTGCCATGGGTGAAATCTCATCGGCACATGCAAATGCAATTGCTCGAGAATCCGTCTCGGCGCTCAACAGGGGCTTACCTGAATCAACAATCTTTGAAATCGAAAATCGCGCGATTGCATATGCCGAATTCCATACTCCATCACAGGTGGGCAACTTGGTTCGTAAAGCAATCGCCCAGCGCAACCCAGAAGAGTTTGAAGAGACCGTGCAGAGCGCCCGCGAAATGCGTCGTGTTACATGTTTCGACGAACCCGATGGAATGTCCACCATTATCGCCCTGCTACCGGCACATGAAGCTAAAGTTGTCATGAACTCCATCGAAGCTTTCATTCGCAAGAGCGATCGCTCATGTTTGCACTGCGCTGCCGAGATTGGCGCGCTGCCAGTAGAGCTTCGCCAGAGTGAAATTACCTCTGAAGATGATCAATCCATGCAATGCATGCATCCATATTCCGATAATCGTTCAAAAGATATGAAGCGTGCAGATGCGTTGGCAGCAATTGCTTCTACATATCTCGCATCGACTATCGATGATGTCACTGCTCACCGCCGCCCTTTAACGGTTAATGTCACAATTGACTTGCCCACTTTGATGGGACTTGCTGAAAATCCTGGCGAACTCGCGGGATACGGTCCTATTCCCGCATCAGTTGCTAGAGAAATTGCCAGTGATGCACGGTGGAAGCGCTTCATTACCGAACCTATTACCGGAAATCTTCTCGACTTCGGACGCGAACATTACGAACCCCCGCAAGCTCTTAAAGATTTTCTGATTGCACGTGACCGCACCTGCAGATTTCCCGGCTGTCGAAGATCGGCGATTCTCTCGGATCTCGATCATGCCCAAAGTTGGGGTTCGGGAGGACATACATCCGTTGAAAATCTTGGCGCACTTTGTCGTCGCCACCATAAGTTAAAGACTCATCACGGCTGGAAAGTTGAAAGCTTTGCCGATGGTTCCTGCATGTGGCTCTCCCCTGCCGGCAAAGAGTTCTTCACACCTGCGCGATCCGTCAATGAACCGGTGTAAAAGTGCCAGCCCCGCGCTCACATTTCTCTAAACAATTGCGCTGGCTTAGAATGAGCTCGTGAACAAGCATGCGCCCTCTATTCCCAAGGTAATCCTCTATTACGGATTCACGCCTCTCGCCGATCCAGAAGCGGTAAAGCTCTGGCAAAAGCAGTTGTGCGAAACCCTTGGACTTACAGGTCGGATCATCATCTCCAAGCACGGCATCAACGGAACTGTGGGCGGCGATATGGCTGCCGTCAAGAAGTACGTAAAGATGACACGCCAATATCCAGGCTTTAAGAAGATTGTTTTCAAATGGTCAGATGGCACAGGCTCAGATTTCCCTCGCCTACAGGTTCGTGTCCGTAAAGAGCTTGTTGGTTTCGGCAATCCTGATGCAATTAAGGTTGATGAGACCGGAGTTATTAATGGTGGAAAGCACCTTCGCCCTGCTCAGGTTGATGCTCTTGTTAAAGAACGTGGCGATGAGGTTGTCTTCTTCGATGGTCGCAATGCCTATGAGGCCAAAATCGGTAAGTTTAAGAACGCAGTCATTCCTGATGTGCAGACTTCGCATGATTTCATTCAGGAAATTGAGAGCGGCAAATACGATGACATTAAGGACAAGCCAATTGTTACTTACTGCACGGGTGGAATCCGCTGTGAGATTCTCTCTGCAGTAATGGTTAAGCGTGGCTTTAAAGAGGTTTACCAGATTGATGGCGGCATCGTTAAATATGGTAACAAGTTTGGTGATGACGGCCTCTGGGAAGGCTCTCTCTATATCTTTGATGATCGCATGATTCAAGATTTCTCGGATGACACAAAGGTCATTGGTGAATGCGAGAAGTGTGCTGCTCCTACCAAGCAGTTCCGCAATTGCCGCACAGCTACCTGTCACGAATTGA
>JBJTMX010000092.1:0-6690 GCA_046070745.1 Candidatus Planktophila sp. | reverse complement strand
TATGCAGGTGGATATGGTGGCGCAGATCGGTTGGCCTCATTCTTTAATCTAGATGATCTCTACACCACGGCAAGCACCAGCGCTTATGGGTTGGCAACATTTGTTGGCAATCACGATATGGGGCGTATTGGCACGACGATTCTTAATAATGCGCCCGATACAGCAACTGCCCTCAAGCGCGACCTCATTACCCAATCCGCGCTCCTGCTGCTTCGTGGAGGACCGATCATTTACTACGGAGATGAAAAGGGTATGACCGGTGGCGGCGGCGATAAGTTGGCACGCCAGGACATGTTTGCGACCGCAGTATCTCGGTGGCAATATGAACAACGCATTGGCAGTGCTCCTATTGGAGAATTAAGCAGTTTCGATACCGTCAACCCGATTGAGAGACATATAAGTGCAATTCAGCAGATAGTGGCGGCAAATCCCGCTCTACGTTCAGGGAGCCAGCAGACTCTGGCAGCCCAAGGACAAGTGATTGTTTTCTCTCGCTACGCGCAGCAGCAGGAGTACATCGTTGCCTTCAATACCAACGAAAATGAGAAATCCTTACTGGTACACCCCATCAATAAAGATGGATCATGGTCTATTTTGACGGGGGAATGCGCTCTTTCAAATGATGGCACACTGACAATTTCCGGAAACTCATTCTGTGTAGCGAAAGCGAATACCGTTATCAGAAAAAGTATGAGCACCTCAATTACCGCTCCACAATTGAAAGCAAGTAATGATTCTCCCCTCTGGAATCAAATTTCATCCACGGTTAATGCGCCTGGATATAACGAAGTGACATTTCTTGCCCGCGAGAAGGGTGGGTCATGGCGCTCATTAGGAACATCTGACCACACCACATTTGAAACAACTTTAACGGCAGGAAACCGCTATCGTGTATTTCTCCATCCAGAGCTCTTTAAGAAGAAAGCCACTCTTGAACTCATGGCAATTATGAAGAATTCTGATGGAACTATTATTAGCTCACCAATTGGATTGGGTCGCAACTCTTGAAAAGAACAATTATCTGGTTTCGTCGCGATCTGCGTATCGGCGATCATCCGGCCCTTAATGAAGCAATTAAGAACGGCGATGAAGTTGTTGCCGTCTTTATTCTCGACCCAGCGTTGATTGGCCAGGCAGGAACAAAGCGCCTTGCATACCTCGGCCAATCACTGCGCGCACTTGATAATTCGCTCAAAGGCGGCCTGCATGTAATGGTGGGGGATGTTGTTGATGTCCTTAAAGATTTGCAGAAGCGATACAACGCCGACGAAATTCATATTTCACATGAAGATGAGCCATATGGTGCTGCTCGTGATTCCCGCGTAAGAGCAGCGGGAATCAACCTGATAGAGACCGGCAGTCCTTATGCCGTAGCTCCAGGTCGAGTCGTAAAACCAACGGATGGCACCCCTTACAAGGTCTACACGCCGTTCTATAAGAACTGGTGCATCCATGGCTGGCGTGCACCTGCACCGACTCCTCAGTCGATCCCGCTTGTTATGCCAACCGATAAAGATCGTAACTTCCCTGATTGGAAGTTGCCTGAAGGCACAACAATTTTCCCAGCAGGAGAATTAGCTGCCCTTGCTCGCTTCGAGCAGTTTAAGAAGAGCGCACTAGATCAATACGATGAAATGCGAAATGTTCCGGGTGTTGATGGAACATCAAAGTTGTCAGCGCACCTGAAATTTGGCGAGATTCATCCACGCACACTATTGGCTGGACTCGGCGATTCAAAGGCGCATGACACATTCCGTAAGGAGATTGCATGGCGCGAGTTCTATGCCGATGTTCTCTTCCATAATCCGCACACCGAAAATGATTACTACTCAGATAAATTCAAAGCGATGCGCTATGACGAACCTGGCGACCAATTGAAGGCATGGCAAGAAGGCAAGACAGGCTTTCCATTTGTCGATGCTGCTATGCGCCAGCTATTGCTTGAGGGCTGGATGCATAACCGCACACGTATGGTTGTCGCATCCTTTTTAGTTAAAGATCTTCATCTTGAGTGGCAACATGGCGCCGATTTCTTTAAAGAACACCTGATTGACTTCGATGTTGCTTCGAATGCACATGGCTGGCAGTGGACTGCTGGGACGGGAACAGATGCCTCTCCGTATTACCGAGTCTTTAATCCCATTGAACAGGGTAGAAAGTTTGATACGGAAGGAACATATATTCGTAAGTATGTTCCTGAACTCGCACATTTGAGTGCTACAGAGATTCATGAACCATGGCTCTACCTCGATGGGCTTAGCCATGGATACCCAGAGCGCATAGTTAATCACGCAGTGGAACGGGTTGAATCCTTGGAGCGCCTGAAAGAGATTAAGGTTGAGCTACCCCAATTCCCATCTGCTTAGCCCTATACATAGCCTGGTCAGCACGTTTTAAGAGGTTCCCGGCCCGATCGTTATGGACATGGCCGATGCTGACTCCCACAGTTATGGATTGGCCATTGATTGTGCAGGGATAACTCAAAGATGCACGCAGCGCGTAGGCCGCTTCCAGGGTTTCCGCAGCTCGACCAGGTACCAAAACACCAAATTCATCTCCACCTAGCCGGGCAAGGAGGGCGCCTTCAGGCAGGGTACGCGAAAATCTTCGAGCAACTTCTCGTAACAAAAGGTCGCCAGTCTCGTGGCCAAATTGATCGTTGACAGGCTTAAAGCCGTCGAGATCAAGTAAGAGAAGTGCACCTTCAACCTCTGAAAAATTCTCAATCTCACTGAGTAACTTTCTGCGATTAGCAAGACCTGTAAGTTCATCGGTGCGGGCAAGGGCACGCTCTGAAGCAAGGGTGCGAGCTTCGCGAAGAGCAGTGCTCATGCGGATAAATGCCAGCAAGAGATTGGCGATTGAAGGTATGACGATATAAATTGGAAAGAGTGTTGGTCGAAGCGCGCTTATTGCAAGCAATATAGGGCTAATAAAAATCGAGAGAGCAACGAGTGCAGGGTGAATTGGTTTAATCTCATCGCGGCTTTTCTTATGCAATGACGTTGAGAGAGCAATCAGGGCAATCGCTACCAGCCAACCATCATCGGCGATGCTGCCAAAGCTATATCGTTTGTTAGAGGCGAGCCACAGGTAATAAATATCGCTTGCTGTAAAGACCGTAATTCCAAGTGCAAGAGTCACCATCGATATATCTGCTGGACGAGTTATAAGCGCCATCACAAGAATGAGGAGAATGCCGAGATCTCCAACGGGATAAAAAATTGCAAAGAAATTATCTGCGCGCAGCCCAGAACCACCGGGGAAGATGATTGTTAAAAGTATCGATGATGCAATTGATGTAAAACCAAGTCCAAAGATCGTGGCATCCAGTAATTCAATAGGACGAAGACGATGTGATGAGCCAGTAAAACGAGTAATCGCGATGATGAGCAGCGGGTAAAAGAGTGCGTAGAGAACTTGTGAGAGGGTCGTAAAGCGAGGTGAATTCGCAGATATTTGATCGATACTTGTGGCAAGAGATCCAATACCCCACAAGAAGATTGCAATCGCAAGCGCGCTGAGTGCGACCCGATCAAGAGAGAGTGGCGCCAAAAAGAGTAGAAATATCGCAAGTGCCCAGATGCAGTTGTAGAGAAGTACATCACGCGTGGCAGATTGAGTGGGGCTGAGCAAGCGCCAGGTTATTTCGCCTAGGAGGCCGACACCGAGAAGGAGTCTTACTAAGCGCGCCATCTGGCGAGTAAACAAGTAAGGCCCTCACCTATCAATAGGGAGAGCCTTACTTGCGTAATTATGTGGCTATTAGAAGCCGTTGGCGCAGATCAAGTTTGCCATTGAGAGCCCTGAAGCAAGTTCGCTCTGAGCATCTGTGTAGGCAGCAACAGCTTGATCATGTGCAAGCTGTGTCCGAGAGAGACCTTGCGCTACAACTTTGTATGCACCAATTGCTGCGTTGTAGCTCTTAATGGCACTTTCAAATTTGATGATCGTAGGTTTGTTCTTCGCTGCATTGGCCGTATCGGCTTTGAGGGTCACAAGGGCCGCTTCGATTGTTGCAATCTTTGCAGTGTAATCGGCAACAAACTTTGTTGCCTGTTCAGCCTTAGCTTTCTGAACAGTCAAATCTGCATCGAGCTTGGCAACTGTTGCATCAGTTGATGCTTTGATCTTTGGAAGGTTCGCCTTTGACTTCAAGTATGCGTTAATTAAAGTGATGCAATCGGCGGAGAGCCAGGTGAGCTTTGAGTTCTTCACAAGTGCGTTCTTTGCACACTCATATTTAGAACCGCTCACAGTCGTCTTGGCGCCTGCCTTGGCACATGCGACTCCGTTGCTGATCTTTGCAGCAGCACTTGCGGGAACACCAGTGATAGCGCCTGTTACGAGCACCGCTGCGAGCAGTGAGAGCGAGACCTTACGAAACATGGAAAACCTCCGTTGAATATGTGGATATCTTAACGAGCCTTCACCGCGATATATCCCGATAAAACAGTGAAAAGCGTGTGAATTTAGCGCTGCTTGGTACGCAGGGACATACCCATTTTGCGAACAGTTCGCCGAGGAGCGAGTGCGATGATGGCGCGTAGCACCTTGTATTGCCAGCCAGGGATACTGATGGCTTTTCCCGCAACAGCATCCTTCCACGCTTGCTTCACCAAGAAATCACCATCGAGCCACATGAAGTTGGGGATTGCTCCCATTTTCATTCCCGCGCGTTGATGGAATTCGGTGCGAGTGAAGCCTGGATTTAAAGAACAGACCTTCACATTAGTGGTCAACATTTGAGTATGAAGCGACTCTGACATCACAGTCAGGTATGACTTCGCTGCGCTGTAGTGACCACCTGCAATGAATGCTGCAGTAGATGAGACATTAATGATGATGCCTGAATTACGTTTGCGCATCTGCGGCAAGACTGCGTGCATCAGTCGCATCGGCGCACGCACCAAGACATCAAGTACGCGTTCTTCATCCTCAATCAAACTTGAGGTAAATGACTGGTTAAGACCAAAGCCGGCGTTATTGATCAGTACTTCAACTTCATGTGAAGCGATAAATGCTTCAACTTTTTCACACTCATTGGCAAGATCCGCCTGCAGCACTTCAACCTCAACGTGGTAAGTCTTGCGAAGATAATCAGCACGTTCTTCTAACTTATCTAAGCTTCGTGCATTGATAATGAGGTTATAGCCAAGAGATGCAAGATGGCGCGTGAAGGAATCGCCAATTCCAACAGTTGCACCAGTTACCAGTGCCCACTTATTCGCCACTAGTAGACCAATCCGTTGGGATCTTCATCTCGGATATGCCAGCTACTTCCATATGCCTCGATGAGATCGAGGAATGGCTTGGGTTCTAGCGCTTCCGGTCCGACAACGCCCTCTGGCTTCCATATTCCGTTGGCGATAAGTTCCATGGCTATAACGGGATTAATAGCGGTCTGCCACACAACTGCTTGATCGCCGTAGTTTTTCATCGACCACTCATTATCAACCACGTTATAGATATAGCAGGCATACGGCTGGCCTTCTTTATTCTTGCCTGAAATATGCGTACCTGCACATGTTTTTCCATGCATCATCGGACCGATTGTTGCTGGATCCGGCAACAGAGAGGCTAGGAAATCACGAGGAGCAATCTCCATGCCACGGTAGTTAACTTTCTCTTTCTTGGAAAGTCCGAGCGCATGAATTGTTGTGAGCTTTTCAATAAAGTCATTTCCGAGACCATATTTAAATGTCGCCTTCTTTGTTTTTACATGTCGAGGAATCAGAACAACTTCTTCGTGCTCAACATCGACGCACTCAACGGGCCCGATTCCTTCAGGGAAATCGAAGGTGACTCCACCAGTAAATGGCTTAGCGGTATGGAACTCACCATTTTCGTAAATCAGCGGGGGATTGAGACATTCCTCAATAGTTGTCCAGATTGAAAAAGATGGAGCGAACTCATAGCCGTCAACAGTTAGGTTTGAACCATCAAGAATCGTGACCGCATCAATCTCGCTGAATAAGTAATCCTGCGCATATCGTGCAAAGACATCGCTCATTCCTGGTTCGATACCCATTCCTACGAGTGCGTACTTGCCGTTCTTCTTCCACTCTCCATCTTGTGCGAATTGATCGTCACCCAACATCACGCCCACTTTATTAAAGGGATCCGTGGGATGTGCAATCGAGAGTGACATCGCCATATCGATGTAGTTAACGCCAGCGTTCTTTGAGGCGTTAAAGATGTTCATCACAAAACGTGGGTCAACAGCATTAACCACAACTTCAGGATTGACTTCACGAATCAACCTTTCGAGCGCGACCAGATCGCCGGCATCCACCTCCACTGCAGAAAATCGTGGATCTTGGATTGTTGAAGTGACAGCGTCAGCACGGGCCAGGTCGTAGTCAGCCACCACTAATTCAGTGAAAAATGACTTACGAGAAGCGATATGTGCGATTGCGCTGCCAACTCCGCCTGCGCCGATAACGAGCGCTCTCATGGGAATGGCCTTTCGTTTGATTAACGTGGAATCCGACCGGATTCATGGGAAGGCTACCGATACCGATAACCTTTGCCAAGCATTTAACAATGTAAGTCCTAGTAGCTCAGTGGATAGAGCAACCGCCTCCTAAGCGGTAGGTCGCAGGTTCAACTCCCGCCTAGGACACTTACTTTCTTTTAATCTTGCGAAGCTCTTTACGCATCGCTCTCATTTCAGCGCGCTCTGCCTTC
>JBJTMX010000091.1:0-3030 GCA_046070745.1 Candidatus Planktophila sp. | reverse complement strand
TGAAATTAATACGGTCAAGGGAAACCGCAACTGGATGCGCGCACGTGAATCTCTTTTGAAGAGCGAATACTTCGGTGAAGATTTAGAACGTATCTTCCCGATAGTTGAAATGTCGGGCTCTGACTCAGCATCATTTGATGAAGTTCTCGAACTTCTCTACCTCGGTGGTCGCTCACTTCCACACTCAGTCTTGATGATGATTCCTGAGGCATGGGAGAACCATGCGACGATGTCACAGAAGCGCCGCGAGTTCTATGCATTCCACGCTTCAATGATGGAGCCTTGGGATGGTCCAGCATGTGTGACATTTACCAATGGGCATCAAGTTGGCGCAGTTCTTGATCGCAATGGTCTTCGTCCATCACGTTACTGGGTGACAGATGATGGACTTGTTGTTCTTGCATCAGAAGTCGGTGTACTTGATTTTCCTGCAGAGAAGATTGTTCGCAAGGGTCGCTTGCAGCCAGGAAAGATGTTCTTAGTTGATATCGAATCTGGTCGCATCATTGAAGATGATGAAATCAAAGATACTTTGGCAGATGCTGCGCCTTACGGACAGTGGCTTTCAGATGGGATGGTGAAGTTATCCGAACTCCCAGCTCGTGAACACATCATCTATCCACACAAATCTGTTGTGCGTCGACAAAAGGCATTTGGTTACACAGAAGAAGAACTGAAGATCATCGTCGCTCCTATGGCAAAGTCCGGGGGAGAAGCACTTGGTTCGATGGGAACTGATTCACCTATCGCAGCCCTTTCTAACAAGCCACGTCTGCTCTTTGATTACTTCACACAACTCTTTGCTCAAGTAACTAACCCACCACTCGATGCGATTCGTGAAGAACTTGTCACTAGCCTCGGTGGATCTATTGGGCCAGAGCACAATTTGCTCGATCCGGGACCTGATTCATGTAAGCAGATTTCACTTGCATTCCCTGTGATTGATAACGATGAGCTCGCAAAGATCATCAACATCAACGTTGATGATGAGTATCCAGAACTTGCAGCACACGTTGTTCGCGGTTTGTTCCCTGTCACAGGTGATGGAAATACTCTTCGCAATCGTCTTGAAGAAATTAAGCGCGAAGTGTCGCAAGCAATTAAAGATGGCGCACATGTCATCGTCCTCTCTGATCGTGATGGCGATGCAGAAGATTGCCCAATCCCATCTCTCTTGCTCACAGCGGCGGTGCACCACCACTTGATCCGCGAGAAGACTCGTACGCAAGTAGGTCTTATCGTTGAAGCCGGCGATGTGCGCGAGGTTCACCACGTTGCACTTCTCATCGGTTACGGCGCAGCAGCTGTAAATCCATATCTCGTTATGGAATCAGCGGAAGACTTAGTTCGCCAAGGGGTCATCACTGGAATTTCACCAGAGAAGGCTGTGCGCAACACTATTAAGGCTCTCGGTAAGGGCGTTCTTAAGGTGATGTCGAAGATGGGAATCTCAACAATTTCTTCTTACACAGGCGCTCAGGTTTTTGAAGCAATCGGACTTGCACAAGATGTGGTTGATGAGTTCTTTGTAGGAACAACATCACGTCTCGGCGGAGTTGATCTCGATGTGATTGCAGAAGAGACAATCAAGCGTCACTTCTTGGCATATCCGGTAGGCGGAGAAATTCCAGGTGCGAAGAAGTTGGCAGTCGGTGGCGAGTACCAGTGGCGTCGTGATGGCGAGCCACACTTGTTCAACCCAGAAACTGTCTTTGCTCTTCAGCATTCAACACGTAATAAGCGTTATGACATCTTTAAGCGCTACACAACGGCGATTAATGATCAAAGCAAGGCGTTAATGACACTTCGCGGACTCTTCGAGTTCACAGAGCGCACACCAATTTCTATCGATGAAGTTGAGCCAATCTCAGAGATTGTAAAGCGCTTCTCAACAGGCGCGATGTCATACGGTTCAGTTTCACAGGAAGTTCATGAAACTCTAGCGATTGCAATGAACCGTCTTGGCGCAAAGTCCAATACAGGTGAAGGCGGAGAAGATCCAGCCCGCTTTATCCGTATGGAGAATGGTGACTCAAAGCGCTCTGCAATTAAGCAGGTTGCATCCGGTCGCTTCGGTGTGACAAGTAATTACCTTGTTAACGCTGATGATATTCAGATCAAGATTGCACAGGGTGCAAAGCCTGGTGAAGGTGGACAGCTCCCTGGAAACAAGGTCTATCCATGGGTTGCGAAGGCTCGTTACTCAACTCCAGGTGTGGGACTTATTTCGCCACCTCCTCATCACGATATTTACTCAATCGAAGATCTTGCTCAGTTGATTCACGATCTTAAGAATGCAAATAAGAGCGCTCGAGTTCATGTGAAGTTGGTTGCAGAGGTCGGTGTCGGAACTGTTGCAGCAGGTGTCTCGAAGGCGCATGCGGATGTGGTCCTGGTATCTGGCCATGATGGCGGAACAGGTGCATCTCCTCTTACATCATTGAAGCATGCAGGTGCTCCATGGGAGCTCGGTCTTGCAGAGACTCAGCAGACACTTCTTCTCAATGGGCTTCGTGATCGCATTGTTGTTCAGACAGATGGTCAGCTCAAGACAGGTCGCGATGTTGTTATCGCAGCCCTCCTGGGCGCAGAAGAGTTCGGTTTTGCAACAGCGCCACTAGTAGTTTCTGGTTGCATCATGATGCGCGTCTGCCATTTGGATACATGTCCAGTGGGAGTTGCTACTCAGAACCCAGAACTTCGTAAGCGCTTCTCAGGGAAGCCTGAATTCGTTGAAACATTCTTCGAATACATTGCAGAAGAGGTTCGCGAAATTCTTGCATCCCTCGGCTTCCGCACCCTCCTTGAAGCAGTGGGTCATGTTGAGTACTTGCAGACAAAGAAGGCTGTCGATCACTGGAAGGCAGCAGGACTTGATCTCGCCCCACTTCTTGTCCGACCAGATGTTGATTCAGCACTTCACAACACAACAACTCAAGATCACGGTCTCGCTGCAGCGCTCGATAACACTCTTATTGAGAAGGCAGCGCCAGCACTTACCAAGGGGGAGAAGGTCACAATCGATCTTCC
>JBJTMX010000090.1:0-6746 GCA_046070745.1 Candidatus Planktophila sp. | reverse complement strand
ACAAGTTTTACATATCGGAACACTCGTTACTGTAATTCAACCTGGTGCAGATGTTTTGTATGACTGGGCTTTGCAAGTTGCTGAGTTTGCACCGATTGTCTTCGATCCCAATATTCGCCCTGCGGTAATGAGCGATCGTGATTTGTATGAAGCAGCCGTCGAAAAGTGGGCATCGATTTCATCTGTCATCAAAGTAAGCGATGATGATGTTGCCTGGCTATTTCCTGATCAATCACTCGATGATGTGGCAGAACGGTGGGTGCGAGATGGAGCAGCACTTGTTGTGATTACTCGTGGCAGTGAAGGTCTGATTGGATTTACTGCAGATGGAGCGGTAGAAGTTCCAGGTGTAAGAGTAGAAGTTGCTGACACAGTCGGTGCTGGCGACACGGTCGGTGCAATAATCGTTGAAGCAATGGTTGAAAAGGGAATCATGGCGCTGACTGGCGATGTTCTGCAGGATGTTTTGCATCGCGCCGCAAAGGCCGCATCAATTACCTGTTCTCGTCCAGGTGCTAATCCACCATACAAGCACGAACTCGCGTAATACTTAACGAAAGCACACGTAATGCAATATATAGATGATGCAGAATTTCAATTAGCAATCGACCTCGATGCAGGCGGACGTATCTCTTCGCTCAGGTGGAGAGAGCTTGAATTCACAGTGCCATTCCGCGGTCAGGTCCACACCTATGGTTGGTATGCGATGGCACCGTGGGCCGGTCGTATTAAAGATGGGTTGATTACTTCTGCTGGCGGCGTTGAGCATCAACTTCCGACTTTTCTTGATCCACCCAATGCGCTCCATGGCTTTGGTTTAACTTCTTCGTGGCAGGAGATCGGCCCAGGGCGATCGCTCTTGCATCTACCAAAACCATATGGCGGAGCAACGGTCGAGCAGACCATTGAGGTACTCGATGATGCTATTCGTTGGTCACTTGAATATGATGCCAATGGTTGCGACTTACCGGTCTGGCTTGGCCAGCATCCATGGTTTGCTCGCGAACTCGGTGTTGGGGGATCAGCAGAGCTCGAGTTTCATCCAGGAAAGATGTTGAAGCGTGTAGATGGCTTGCCCACAGGAGAAATCATCGCGCCAACTCCGCAGCCATGGGATGACGCATTTACCGACGTCCGTGGAACTCCTGCAATTGTTTACGATGGAATTTGCCGCATCGATATCGAATCTGATGCGCCATGGTGGGTTGTCTACAACGAAGATCCAGATGGAATCTGTGTCGAACCACAGAGTGCACCACCTGATGCTGCAAACCTTGGAATCACTGGTGATCACTACCTAGAGGCGCTCTACACCTTTACTGATATTTCAGAAGACTACGACGGATAGTTCTCTTAACTCAATATATCTTTTGTAGTAAATCGGCTGTAGGCGGCAGATCCAAAGATCGCAATATAGGCCAACTGCACCAGTGAGTTAACAACCATCGAATGAAAATCCATAGGCGCGCGCAATAAGTCAGCAAAGCCGAGCCAGTTAAATGTCAGCAAGTATGGATGGATTACCTCAAGCTGTGGCAACGTTGCAAGAATCTGCGAAACTGTTGAAAGCACAACTGTTGCCGCCATTGCACCGACGGGAATCACGGTGAGAGTTGAAATAAAGAGTCCAACTGCGCTCAGGCCCATCAAGGAAATCGTGACGTAAACGGCAACGAGCGCGATCCGAAGCAGAGCGGCCGGAATTGAAATCACATCACCTGAAAGCAAAGTTACCGGTCCCACGGGAAAGAGAATTAAACCCACAACAATTCCGGTGATCATCAGAGTTGTAGTGGCAGCAATTGCAAAAGCTGATGCACCAATAAATTTAACGATCAGCAAACGCAGACGACTGACCGGCGCGATAAGTAAGTAGCGAAGCGTTCCAGTATTTGCCTCACCGGCAATGGTGTCACCGGCGACAACGCCGATAGTCAGTGGCAAGAACAATGGAATCGCCAGAATCATCGCGGTAAAGCCCACAAAGAGACCGTTCTGGCTGACGCGATCCAAGAAAGGCGGACCTTCTCCAGGCGGAATTGTTGAACCTGATAGCTGCACCGCTATTGCGAGAAAGATGGGAATACAGGCAATCGTGGCGAGCATCGCCCAGGTGCGTCGGCGCCGGAAGAGCACCGATAGCTCTGATCGGAGCAAGGTCCCAAAGCCCTGTAAAACACTAGCGCGCGACATCGAAACCCTCTCCCGTCAAAGAGACAAACCGCTCCTCAAGCTTTGGTGCCTCCAGCGTAAATCCCTGAACAGCCACACCCGCCTTCACAAGCGCATCAACAATCTTCTCTGCCGCAATGAAATCGTGAATGACGTTTGCTTTCACAACACCACTTTCAACTCGTGCTTCGATATCGAGTGAATTCAATACGGCGATTGCTTTCTCGCTATCTGGAGTACGCAGATTGAGATTAAGAATCTGACTAAAGGAGAGTTCTTCGATCGAACCTTGCGCAACAATCTTTCCAGCACTCATTACTGCAAGATGTGAACAAATCTGTTCGATCTCAAGAAGCAAGTGGCTAGAGATAAAGATTGTGATGCCTTGTGCTGCCAGGTCGCGAATAAGCGTGCGCACTTCTCGCGTGCCTTGTGGATCAAGACCATTTGTAGGTTCATCAAGAATCAAAAGTTCGCGAGGCTGCAAGAGCGCATTGGCAATTCCAAGGCGTTGCTTCATACCGAGTGAATAGGCATGAACTTTCTTGTCGCGCGCTGCTGTTAATCCAACTCGTGCCAATGCGCTATCAATACGATCGGCCCGAGTCTTTGGGTCTGCTTTGCTATCTGCACTATCTAATCTCGCCAAGTTATCTCGACCAGAAAGGTATGGATAGAAGGCAGGACCTTCAACGAGAGCACCTACATGTGGCAGCGCATCGCTACTTCGCAATGGAACGGAATGACCTAATACAAAGATAGAGCCCGATGTTGGTTCGGCAAGCCCCAACAACATTCGAATCGTTGTTGTCTTTCCCGAACCATTGGGTCCTAAAAAACCAAAGATGGAACCTTTTGGTACGCGAAGATCAATCGCATCGACTGCGTTATGAGAACCGAAACTCTTGGTCAGCCCCTGAGTTTGGATTGCATATTTACTGTGAGGCAACTTCGAGCAATCGTGCGACCGTAACTGATCCTGCGTAGACATCGCCATTATCTGCAAAGTAAATGTTCATCAGCGCAGAGGTGAAAACGCGACCGCCGGCTACAGGCTTGGTCAGCTCCTTATAGAGGCTGTTATTAGCCTGCAATAGGCGCAACTGCGCTGGCACCGCACTCGCTGGAATCTGGGCAACTGCGCCCCAGCCCTGTGCGGCAAGTTCTTCTAGCTTTGCCTTGGCATCGCTCTCAGTGGGAAGTGCAGGTGCCTGAGCAAGCTCACGCAATACATCTTCTTTCGTCAGTGCAGCAACTTCTACAACATGTGTGCCTGCAGGTGGTGTGAATTCAAAGTTTGATGCAGCAGGTGTTTCGAAGGTGATTGATTCGAAGGCAACTTCAAAAGCAGGGGTCGATTGACCCACTGCCATCACACGCGCTGCCAGTGGCAAACCTGTCTGCGCATCAATTGCAATTGTTGCTGACGCGACGAGTGATTGATTGTTCTTTGGTGTAATTGTGATTTGGTAAGCGCCACGATCTGCAATCTTGATATCTGAGGCAGTTGTTATTGTTGAGTACTTTCCAGCTTCATTTACAAGATAATCAGCTACTGCTGCCGGTGATGTGTAATCAAATGGAAGCTTTGTTCCGTAAAGAGATAGCAGCAAACGAGCCTGAGCATCTGCCTGCTTTACCTCTTTTTCATCAATGACTGAGTGCTGAGCCAGAGACTTGCCAGCGTCATAAGCCCAGAGGTCATTGCCGTTGCGGATGTAATCGCGCTCTGAGAGCAGATCCAGCACCTGAAGTCGGGCCTTATTAATTCCATCTACATAAATATTTGCAGTGTGTGTTCCTGCAAAGAATTCGAGTGCAAGAGCGAGCTCGCCTTGTGCACTTGCCTTAGGCAAGAAGTCACTCATCTCCTTAGGCATCTTCTTCGCCATCTCGTCGATCATTGACTGCGAAATATCAGGCACGATATTCATTGGAGGCAGACCCATGCTTGCCTTCTTCACGATGCGACCTGAGAATGCAATATCTGGATTGGTATTCATCATCTGCAGGACTTGCGATGCGCTCTTATTTGGAAGATCGATTGCAGCGTTTGCTTGAACAGTAAAACCAAGAATTGATCCAGCGACAATGACGGGTGCAAGTACTGCTGGAATCCAGCGACGACGATTACGTGACATTGAAATTGCCTCTTTCGAAGGGTTTATCAGTGGTCTTTTAAGGACGCTCTTTTGGTAAAGGGTAGGTCGGGGGTCCAAAGCCCTCTACTTGAAATAGCCCTTTAAGATGTGGGTTATGGCACAGCGCGAGGCTCACGGAGCAAAGACCAAGAATGGCTTTGCGCCAAAGGTATGCCAGCGTTGCCAGCGACCTTTCGAATGGCGCAAGAAATGGGCTCGCGACTGGGAATCCGTGAAGTATTGCTCGGATGCCTGTAGGTCGGGTAAATGAAGCGCGCCCTCTATATTCCTTTTGATCATCTGCATAGCAAGTACGGAGTGTTGAAGGACGCCGATAAGAAGAGCGATCTGATTGTTCTCGTTGAAAGCCAATCAATGATTGCAGGTGCCGATTGGCACCCAGAGCGTCTATTCTTTTTAATTTCTTCGGCCCGCCACTTTGCACAATCATTGCGCGATGAAGGTTTTGAAGTTCGATATATCAAAGCAACCAACACCGTTGCGGGACTCGAAGAGATCAGAAAAGAATTTCCAAACATCACCTTCCATGCCGCAGAGCAATCGTCCTATCGCCTCAGCGCATCGCTTATTGAATTTGGTGTTGAGTTTGTCGAGAACGATTTCTTCTTAACCCCTCGTCCGCTCTTTGCTTCGTGGGCAGGATCACAGAAGTCATATTTGATGGAGAACTTCTATCGCAAGCAGCGTGTGCGCCTCAATGTTTTGATGGAGGGCGATGCTCCTATTGGTGGTCAGTGGAATTACGATAAAGATAATCGCCTGCCACCACCAAAGAATTACACCTGGCCTGCTTACTTAGAACATGAACGTGATCAGATCGATCGGGAAGTTGCTGCAGAGTTGGCAATGCAACCGACCACGACCTGGGCGACAACTCGAGCAGGGGCGCTTGCGCAATTGAAATACTTTATTAAGAACCACTTTGAAAAGTTTGGTCCCTATGAAGATGCGATGGCGCTCGATAGCTGGTCGTTACACCATTCTCTATTAAGTCCGTATCTCAACAATGGCTTGCTCCATGCATCGGAAGTCATTGATGCAGCCTGCGCTAGCTTCTATAAAGGTGCTGTGCCCATCGAATCGGCAGAAGCATTTGTACGCCAGATCATCGGTTGGCGTGAGTACATCAACGGCATGTACTGGTTCTTGGGCGAGGATTACAGAAACCATAATCAGTTAAGTGCCAATCGCGATCTTTTGCCGCTTTATACAGATCCAACTAAGACTTCTATGAACTGCATGAAATCTATTGTCAGCGATATCAAAGCGCGATCATGGGTCCATCACATTCCAAGGCTGATGGTCTTAAGCAATTTGGCATTGGTAACGGGCACCAATCCGCAGCAATTCCTCGATTGGATGCGACGAGAATTTATCGATGCATCTGATTGGGTGATGGTTCCCAATGTGATCGGCATGGCAGTACATGCTGATGGCGGATTATTAATGAGTAAGCCGTACGCAGCTGGTGGCGCCTATATCTCTCGTATGAGCAACTACTGCAAGAGCTGCGAGTACAACCCCAAACTTCGTGTGGGAGCTGATGCATGTCCTTTCACGACTCTGTATTGGGATTTTCTGGACCGTCATAAAGAAACGTTCGTGAAGAATCATCGTATGAGCCAGCAAGTACATGGTTTGAAGCGATTAACGGATCTCGATGAGTTAAAACACAGGGCGCAAGAAGTCCTTAGTGGTTTAGAAAAAGGCGAGATTTAATTAGAATTCGGCACATGTCTACCGTTATTCGTCCAGAACGCATCGCAGAGTTAATGAAGATTGAAGAGCAACGCTTTCTCGATCTCCATAAAGAATCCACCGCAGCATTTACTCGATCTTCAAAGGTAATGCATGAAGGTGTGCCGATGTCATGGATGGCGAAGTGGCCAGGCGCCCACCCTGTTTTTGTGAAAGAAGCAAAAGGTGCGCACTTCACCGACCTCGATGGTCGCGATTACATCGACTTCTGTCTCGGCGATACCGGGTCAATGACAGGACACTCACCTGCTGCAACTGTTGCTGCGGTAAAGGCTCAGATTGATAAGGGCATCACTGCGATGTTGCCATCAGAGAACGCGGCAATTGTCAGTGATTTATTGCGTGAACGATTCGGACTTCCGTTGTGGCAGTTCACAGTCTCGGCAACCGATGCCAATCGCCACGTAATCCGCTATTCACGCATGATTACCGGGCGCAGCAAGATTGTTGTAATCGACCGTTGTTACCACGGCTCTGTTGATGAAACCTTTGCAACGCTCGATGAAGCGGGTTTCACTGTAAAACGTGAAGGCAATATTGGCGCTCCAGTTGATCTCGATGTCACCACCCGCGTCGTTGAGTTCAATGACCTGGCTGCTATGGAGAAAGCACTGGCTGCCGGCGATGTTGCTGCAATTTTGATGGAACCTGCAA
>JBJTMX010000089.1:0-3846 GCA_046070745.1 Candidatus Planktophila sp. | reverse complement strand
CGGCCGTATGCTCCTGTCGCAGGTGTTGCAATGAGATCACCTGGAGCGATATCTGCTGGAAGATGGATATCTCGAATGATGATGTCGCCTGTCTCGCAATGCTTTCCCACTAAGCGAGATTGAACAGGTGACGCAGTTGAGATGCGTTGGGCAATGACTGCTGAATATTCGGCATCGTATAAAGCAGTGCGTGCGTTATCGCTCATTCCGCCATCGACAGAAACATATTTGCGAATTAACCCATCTTCGAGGGTGACGTCTTTGATTGTTCCCACTGTGTAGAGCGTAAACATTGTTGGACCCACGATATTGCGACCTGGCTCCATTGAAATCGCAGGCACATCGAGTGAGTGCTTTGTACATGCTGCGCGAACTGCCTTACCAATCGTGGGAAATACATTTGAGGGCTCAACAGTGATTTCATCAGCAAGGTATGCGATTCCGTAACCGCCACCAAGGTCAAGCTCAGGAAGTTGAGAACCAAAAACATCGCGGTACTTGGCCATAAATCCAAGTAAACGATCTGCTGCAATTTCAAATGCTTCTGTGCCAAAAATCTGCGAGCCGATATGGCAATGCACGCCACGGAGTTCAAGCTCGGGCAATTGTGAAATCTTCTCAACTGCAGCCCAGGCAGCTCCTGATGCAATCGAGAATCCGAACTTCACATCTTCATGAGCGGTTGAAATTGATTCGTGGGTATGGGCTTCAATTCCTGGTGTTAAACGAATAAGAACTGGCTGACGTTTGCCATGCTTGCGAGCAGCTGCTGCAACGCGATCAATTTCAAAGAGTGAATCCATCACAATCGTATTGACGCCAATCGATACAGCGCGATCGATTTCAGATTCTGATTTGTTATTGCCGTGTACCTGAATCTTTGAAGGGTCAACGCCACCTGCAAGTGCAACTGCGAGCTCTCCCCCTGTGCAAACGTCGATACCGAGTCCGAGTTCACCAACCCAGTGGGCGACGGCAGTGCAGGTAAATGCCTTGGAGGCGTAGAAGATATGTCCAGCCTTATCGCCGAATTCAGCGATTAGCCCGTCACGCCATGCAGCTGCGCGGGCACGGAAGGCACCTTCATCAAGGAAGAAGGTAGGAGTACCGAAATCATTCGCCAATTGCCCTACCCGAATACCTGAAAGAGCAAGTTCGCCATTGTTAATAGAGATGTTCTCTGACCACATAGAAGCAACTTTCTCTGTCATTACATTCTCTCCGGTGCGCTGACGCCAAGAAGTTCTAAGCCATTAGCAAGAACTTGCATCGTTGCTGCACAGAGATTTGCGCGGGCAGAATGAATAGGTGCAATTGCTTCATCGCCGAGTGGAAGTACTCGGCAATCTGCATAGAAGCCGTGATAGACGCCAGCAAGTTCTTCAAGGTATCTGGCAACACGGTGTGGCTCGCGAAGTTCGGCAGCTTGCGCAACAATGCGAGGGAATTCCGCAAGAGTTCCAAGCAACTGATTTTCGCGATCATGAGTGAGCTGTGATGGATCGAAATTATCAAGCCCGGTTGGGATGCCAAGCTCTGCAACATTGCGAAGTACTGCGGCAATTCGAGCATGTGCGTACTGCACGTAATAGACCGGGTTCTCGTTAGTGTTACTACGCAAGATATCGATATCCATCACCATCGGCGTATCGACGGGATAACGAATAAGCGTATAACGCGCAGCATCTACGCCAACTTTTTCAACGAGTTCTTCCAAAGTAATGATTGTTCCAGCGCGCTTAGAGAGTTTTACCTCTTCGCCACCTTCCATAATCTTTACCAGCTGACCAATTAAGACATGAATGTTGTAATCAGGATTATCGCCTGCACAAGCTGCAACAGCGCGAAGGCGATGGATGTAGCCGTGATGGTCTGCACCCAACATATAGATGCAGATATCAGAACCCCGTTCGCGCTTATTAATGTAATAAGCGGTATCTGATGCAAAGTATGTGAGTTCGCCATTTTCTTTAATCAGAACACGATCTTTATCGTCGCCGAAATCTGTGGTGCGCAGCCATACTGCGCCATCTTGCTCGAAGACATGGCCTTGCTCGCGTAGCTTCTCCATGCCGTGCTCGACTGCCCCGGATTCATGGAGCGAGCGCTCCGAGAACCAGACGTCAAACTTGGTATGGAATGTATCGAGAACACCCTGCTGCTGCGCAAGCTGAACTTTGTATGCAGCTTCACGGAAATCGTCTGAGGAAGAAATTCCAGGATTCTGCGCAACTACTTCTGTTGCTAAATCTTTAATGTAATCGCCCTGATATCCATCTTCTGGAATCGGTTTACCTGTTGCAGCAGCCTGAACCGATTGGCCAAAGAGATCCATCTGGCGCCCGCGGTCGTTGATGTAAAACTCTTGAGTTACCTTCGCGCCTGCCGCCTTCAAGACGCGACCCAATGCATCGCCGACTGCTGCCCAACGAGTATGTCCAAGATGAAGTGGGCCAGTCGGGTTGGCGCTGATAAATTCAAGGTTGATTGCAACGCCTTTGAGAGAATCACCTCTTCCGAATGCTCCAGCGTTGGTAAGAATGGTGCGCACGAGCTCTGCCTGATTGGCGCGATCGAGTGTGATATTGATAAATCCTGGTCCCGCAATATCTACTGCACTGACTCCTGGAAGTTTTGCAATTTCGCCTTGCAGCAGAGTGGCTACTTCGCGGGGATTCTTTCCGGCCGCCTTCGCTAATTGAAGCGCGATGGAAGTTGCGTAATCTCCATGGTCACGGTTCTTAGGGCGTTCAAGAAGAATAGATTCTGGGGCAGTTCCTGCTAAATCACCACGTGCAATAGCAGCGGCAAGTAACGCCTGAATTGAGGCGCCGAGCTGGTCTGCAAGTGAGGACATTTGCGTAGTTTACCTATGCTTATTGCAGCAAGCACGCGATTTTGGCGTGAGCGCCTCTAAGCCCTACTCTTTGCCTTGCAACAAGAACCACTTGCTTGACGCGGGAGTGGTGAAATGGCAGACACGCCAGTCTTAGGAACTGGTGCTTCGGCGTGCGGGTTCAAGTCCCGCCTCCCGCACAATTCTCAGAACCTTTCACTGTTCTAGACTCTTCCTATGTCTGACTACATCGCAGGTTCATGCAATATCGGCCCATCTGAGATCCATCGACGCTATCAAGTAGCAATCGTTGCCGGCCTGATCTATCTCATTGCTGCAACTGCAGTTATGACAACAGATGAATCACCACTCATTCGACTTACTGTATTTATACCTGCAATGGCTGCCTCAGTAGGCTACACACAAGCACGCCGTAAATTCTGTCTCGCATATGGATTAGCAGGGCTATTTAATTTCGAACGTGCTGGAGATGTAAAGAAGGTTGGAGATAAAGCTGCCCTGAAAGCCGATCGCGCCTATGCGCTAAAGGTGTTAACTCTTAGTCTTTTTCCTGCGCTGTTCATGACAGCGATTGTTTTCGTATTTTAAAGCTAAGGAATTTGACGCAATGGCAAAAGCATCTCCAGCAAAGATTAAAAAGTTACAAGGCGAGGCAAAGCGCGCAGCTGCAGCACGAAAAGCAGAAAAGGCGGCTGCACGTTGTCTCGTTACTCGCGGAGAAGTCGATCTCGATGCCTATGCAGAAGTAGATGGCGAATGGGTAGCAATTGGATTGGCATCCCCTGCACGTCGCGCCCTTATTGATGATGGACTCTACAAAGTAAGTGACCTGAGAAAGGTTTCACTTGCTGCCCTAAAAGAGCTTCACGGAATGGGTCCAAATGCTATTCGCATACTTGTTGCAGAGATGAAGAGGCAGGATATTTCGTTTAGAAATTGAGCTTGCGATATTTCAATAAAGATAGAAATTGAGCTTGCGATATTTCAAT
>JBJTMX010000088.1:0-2944 GCA_046070745.1 Candidatus Planktophila sp. | reverse complement strand
CTTCAAGAGTCCACCGATATACCAACGCGCCATATCTGAGAGATCGCCATATGTGCCTGCTTCGAAGAAGAGTGGCTTTCCATCTTTCCAAAGTGACTGGTGAACGTGCATACCTGAACCGTTATCTCCAAAGAGTGGCTTTGGCATAAATGTTGCTGTCTTGCCGCCTTCCCATGCAACGTTGCGAATGATGTACTTAAACTTCATTAGCTCATCGCCTGCAGTAAGGATGTCAGTGAACTTGTAGTTGATCTCCATCTGTCCTGCAGTTCCAACCTCATGGTGTGAACGCTCAACCTGAAGACCTGCACGACCGAGCTCCATCACCATTTCATCGCGAAGATCTGCGAACTGATCTGTTGGTGAAACAGGGAAGTAGCCACCCTTGACGCGAGTGCGGTAACCGCGGTTGGGTGTTCCATCTGGATCTGCGACGATGCCTGTGTTCCACGCACCTTCGTATGAATCGATGTGGTGGTATGCCTCGTTGATATCTGTCTTAAAGCGAATTGCATCAAAGATGTAGAACTCTGCTTCTGGTGCAAAGAATGCCTGGTCTGCAATTCCTGTTGACTTCAAGTAATCAACAGCCTTTGCAACAACTCCACGTGGGTCACGTGAGTATGCAGAGTTATCTGATGGATTGTGAACAGAGAAGATGATTACAAGAGTCTTCTCAACACGGAATGGATCGATGTATGCAGATGAAGGAACTGGAAGTAACTTCATATCTGATTCGTGAATTGACTGGAATCCGCGGATTGATGAACCATCGAACATCAAACCATCTGTGAAGACTGCTTCATCAAATGATTCAACTGGAACGTTGAAGTGGTGCTGAATGCCTGGAAGATCAGTAAAGCGAACGTCAATTAGTTTGACGTCTTCTTTCTTGATGTAGGCGAAGATTTCGCTTGAGTTCTTAAACATATGCAGGACTCCCAATAAGTCTCATAGGTTAAAAAGGCTCGTCTTTGAGCACTTTCTATGAGGCAGAGCCTAAGGTCTCGAGGGTTACAAGTGCCATTTTCAGTGTTACGCCTATGTAACAAATCTCGCTATTTTGACCCTCAATCTCACCTACTGGATGGGTAGGCTTCTCAGCATGTATCCACGCATCAGCCAGGGTCGCCGCGCGCTCGGCATCCTGATCGATTGGCTCGCCGCCTACGCACTTACCCTCGGATTTTTATCCAGTGGAGACACTTTCCTAGAGCGAAGTCGTGGCATCGGGGGAATGGTCCTCATCGTGATGGGACTCGAGTATCTGATCTTGGTCAGCCTTGGAGGCGCATCATTTGGCCATCGCCTTGTGGGTCTGAAGGTTGTGCGATTCAGCGACGGGGGAGCTGCAACACCAGTTCAAGTATTAATCAGAACAATGCTGATGCTTATTATCGTTACGGCAATTACCTTCGACGAAAACGGTCGAGGAGTAAACGAACGACTTTCAAATACAGTTCTAGTAAGTACTAAGAACTAATTACTTGATCTTCACGCCCTTTGGCATTGGACCCTTTGGAATAGGCAATGACATTCCGCCTACAGCCTTAAGGCGCATACGAAGTTCGCGCATCTGGTGAGCAGATAATTTCTTAGGAAGCTTTGTTACATGCTTCTGCAACTTCTTTAGCGGAACCTCACCGGCGCCATCGCCAACAACTACGAGAGTAATTGGTGCACCTGGTGCATAACGCTCTGACTTCTTCTTCTCATCTTGCAACATCTGCGTTACTGCGGATCCGCCTTCAGCGGTAAGAACAATTCCACCGCGACCAACGCTGCGGTGGACCATATCTTGGTTGCGATTAACAGCAACAGCAGGAGTTGTTGTCCAACCTTTTCGGATAGCCATCAAGACTGAGGCGCCAGCGCCGATCTGTCCTTCGATGGATGCATATGCCGCAGATCCTGCGATACGAGTAAAGACGATAAGTGCAACGACGAGAGAAGAAGGAAGGCCAATAAAGGCTGCATAAATTGGGTGTCCGCCGAGAAAGCCGAGTGCAATCGCTACTGCGAAGACTCCAAGAACGATTCCTGCAAGTGCTGCACCGATCCAAGGCTTAACAGTCTTGGTGATCTTGTATGCGTCGCGGATCTCTTGAAAACGAGGAGACTTTACTTTTGCTTCTTTATTCTTAGCCATGCGGGCTAGTTTAGGGGAGCAGGCGCAGTACCACCAAGGCGGACAGGCGCCCAGCGCTGACCTTGGTGTGAATCTGGATACTTTTCCTGTACGTCGTGAAGCATCTTTATCATCGTTTCACGCAAAATCTTCTCACCCGCTTCGATATCGGTACCTTTATCGAAGTAGATAGGTTCTCCGAAAGTCACAGAAATTGGAACACCGCGCTGCTTGAGATTGCGCTTGACCTTCTTTGTCCATAAACGTTGTGAGCCCCAAATGATCGTTGGGATAACGGGAACTCCGGCGCCTTGTGCCAAACGCACAGCGCCGCTCTTGAGATCCTTAATTTCAAAAGAGACAGAAATTGTGCCTTCAGGAAAGATTCCTATGATTTCGCCATCGCGAAGGGCTCGAAGAGCCGCAACCAATGAAGCAGATCCAGCAGATCGATCAACGCTGATGTGGTGCATTCCGCGCATCAGTGGTCCGGCTAACTTGTTATTGAAGATTTCCTTCTTCGCCATGAAACGTACGTAACGCTTCATAGGCAAAGCCGCAGTTCCGACAAGAGCAAAATCAAGATAACTGATGTGGTTCATAGCAAGTACTGCGCCACCATGATTCGTATCGGGAAGATTTTCTAGGCCGCGAAAATCAAATTTTAAGCCAAGTGATTTCCAGAGTGTGCGAAGAGCCACGACAACTGGGGGATAAACAAGATCAGTCATTCAGAGCGCGCTTTTCCTGTGCTTGCTTATAGAGGCGGCCTGCGCGATATGAAGAGCGAACAAGTGGGCCGCTCATGACACCGCT
>JBJTMX010000087.1:0-12544 GCA_046070745.1 Candidatus Planktophila sp. | reverse complement strand
CTCTTAACACTTCCAGTTGGCGGAGGACTTCTCTATGTTCAACCTGTATATGTGAAGGCAACGTCAAACGACTCTGCATATCCACTCTTGCAGAAAGTTCTTGTCTCATTCGGCGATGTCATCGGATTTGATAGTTCACTGAAGGGTGCACTTGATCAGGTATTTGGTGGAAACTCAGGAACATCAACTGCGACAACTCCATCAACTGCGACAACAAATAATAGCTCTGCAGATGTTGCAACTGCACTTGCTGCGGCGAAGCAAGCAATTGCAGATGGGCAGGCAGCTCTTGCAAAGGGAGATTTCGCTGCATACGGTCGAGCACAAGATCGATTGAAGGCAGCAATCTCTGCAGCAATGGCGGCACAAGCCCGCGCAAAGTAATCATCAATCTGCTCGATTTGGTGAAGTGAGCGTGATTCACATAGAATTGTGCTTACCGACGCGGGGTGGAGCAGCTCGGTAGCTCGCTGGGCTCATAACCCAGAGGTCGTAGGTTCAAATCCTGCCCCCGCTACCAATTGAGGTAGTAATACTTCGAAGTGATGGCCGCATCTGATGAAAATCAGGGGCGGCCTTTCGCTATTCTCTTCCTATTATGAGGCCACAAATGAGACCGGCAATTTCCGGTTATGCGCTCCACGTCATGACAGCAAGTGGAGCCGCTGCCGGTTTGCTCGCTCTCCAGGCGGTCATTGATAACAACATACGAGGCTCACTTCTGTGGCTATTGGTCTGCCAAGTTCTCGATGGACTCGATGGCCCTATCGCACGCAAGATCGACGTGGTCTTCAACGCTCCTCGTGTTGATGGATACGTTCTCGATCTTATTGTTGATTACGTGACCTGCGTTGTTGTTCCGGTTGCCTTGATGGTTCGCCTAAACATGTTGCCTTCAGAGTTCCAAACTCTCATCGCTGCGATGATTCTGCTTCTATCTGCGCTTTGGTTTGCACGTACCGATATCGAAACTGATGACCATTGGTTTAATGGCTTTCCAGCTGTCTGGAACTTAGCCGTTCCATCATTTCTAATCTTCGACTTGTCGAAACAGACAGTTGCGGTAGTGACAGTTCTTCTCGCGGTATCTCAATTAACAAATATTAAATTCCCACACCTTGTTCGTGTGGTGAAGTGGCGCCAATTCACTCTGCCTTTTGGAGTGATTTATACAGTCACGCTACTTGTTCTTTCGTGGAATTACTCTAACGAAAATGGCGTGCAGAGCTCATTGATTGCAGATCTAGTGATGATTGCATTCCCGATTTATATCGCGATTATTTCGCTCGTTCGTACCTTTACCGGATCCGAAGAGAATTAGTCACTACAAATAAGCTGCTCGCTGCCATCGCAGCAGCGGCATACATGGGAGACATCAGTCCAAGTGCTGCAACTGGAAGCCCAATAACGTTGTAAATAAAGGCCCATCCAAGATTTGATTTGATTGTTCGAACTGTGCGCTTTGAGAGGTCGAGTGCCTCGATAACTCCCATCAACTGAGGGCGCATCAGAGTGATATCTGCCGTTGAAATAGCTGTATCGGTGCCCGTTCCCATGGCAATGCTGAGGTCTGCTTGAGCAAGTCCTGCTGCATCATTGACGCCATCGCCAACCATCATCACTTTATGCCCTGAAGCCTGTAGTTCGCGGACTTTCTCTATCTTGCTCTCTGGGCTTGCTCCTGCAAGAACGAATTGTGAGCTGATTCCTACCTGTGATGCAACGAGTGTTGCGGTCTCCTGATGGTCGCCAGTAACCAGCCACGTTTGAATATTCTTTGCATGCAGAGCTGCAATAGTTGAGCCTGCATCGCTCTTGATGACATCTCCTGCAGTAAAGTGTGCAATTGCAACTCCATCCACTGCCAATAGCGATGTTGTCAGTGATGCATCCTTTGCGCGAGAAATCGCCTCAACCAAAGAACTATCAAGTGCTACCGCACTGTGACCTACAGTCTCTGGAGAGCCGATGATCACAACCATCGTCTTGCCAAATGCGCTGATGCGCGCTGCAACTCCAGCACCTGGTGTTTGTGAGAAATCCGAGATAGCTAACTTTTCGGCACCGCGTGATGTCGCGTATTCAACGATAGAGCGAGCCATAGGGTGATCGTTTTGACTTTCCAAGGCAAGGGCGAGCGAAAGCACATTCTTCTCAGTAAGTACGTTTTCGAATGATGTGCCAAGAACTCTTTGAGCAGAGACTGGAATCGCTACATCTCGAATCCGCATATGACCTTCGGTCAGCGTTCCTGTCTTATCCAAGATGACCGCATCTATTTCGCGAGCAACAGAGAGAACTCGAGGTTGACGAATGACGATGCCACGCAGCGCACCGCGCCCTGATGCAACAAGGAGCGCTACAGGTGTTGCCAAGCCAAGGGCACATGGGCAAGCGATAACAAGAACGGTGATGGCGGTCGAGATTGAGAAAGTAAGCGTCTTACCTTGGTTATAGAACCAGAAAGCAAAGGTGGCAATCGAAAGAGTTGTAACGACAGGAACGAAGATTGCTGCAATTTTATCTGCGCTCTGCTGGATTGGAGATTTACTTCCTTGCGCAGTCACAACCATTGCGGTGATTCGCGCCATTTCGGTATCGCTGCCAACACGAGTCGCGCGCACAATGATGCGTCCATTGTTGTTAAGTGATGCACCTACAACTCGGGACCCAGGAGCGATATCAATTGGAAGTGATTCACCGGTAATGAGTGAGTTATCAACAGTAGAGATTCCTGAAATCACAATGCCGTCGGTGGCAATACGAGCGCCTGGCTTAACAACAAACTCATCGCCCACCATCAGGTGAGAAATCGGAATAAGAACTTCACTGCCACTTCGAAGAACAGTTACTTCTTTTTCGACAAGTGCAAGAAGGGTGGATAGTGCACTACTAGCGCTGCGCTTTGCGCGGGCTTCGAGGTACCGACCAAGAATGACAAAGAGAAGCACGCCTGCTGCAACCTCTGTGTAAACATCACCTTCACCTGAGTATGTGGCATAGATCGACCATGAATATGCACTGAGGGATCCAAGTGAAATGAGCGAATCCATCGTTGGGTGGAAGAAATTACGAATAGCAGCTCGGTGAATAGGGAAGGCAACAATGAGAATAAGGGGAGTAGTAAGCAGGAGTGCTAACCAAGAGGTAAAACTATGGTGAGCATGCGGTGGGAGTGGCCAATTCTGTTCTGTGAAGAGTTTGTAGAGCCATGTACCAATGGAATCGTGCCACGACATCACCATTGAGATTGCAATCGTTGGAACGGCGAAAATGGCTGCAAAGAAGAGCGCACGAGCAGCGCCTTTTCGATGAAGAGCTGGATCGTGTTGATCATCGAGCAGTGATGCTCCGTAACCAGCGCTCTTAATAGCCTTAATAATCACCTCTGCTTTAACTTCAGCGGGGGCCACGATATGAACAGTTTCAGATGCAAAATTCACTGATGCGCTCACGCCAGGGAGTGCATTGAGGCTTCGCTCGACAGAGTTCACGCAAGCGCTACAGGTCATGCCGGTTACAGCAAAAGTCTGCGGCACAAGTGTCGCCTTAGCGAGATCAATGTCAGGAAGAGTTTCAGGAGCAGGCTCCTTATGACGCATTAAATCAATCTGAATATCTTCCATGAGGGAGCTACTTTCTTAGAGACTCGATAACAAAAGAGTGAAGAGCAGCATTAGACGAAACTCCATTGCCGCCATGAGGTCCTGGGACTCCTGATGTATTTGAGAAAACTCCACCTGCTTCGGTAACGATGAGATCAAGAGCGGCCATATCCCAGAGCGCAAGTACAGGTTCGATTGCTACTTCAAGAGCGCCTTCTGCAACCAACATATGTGACCAGAAATCTCCGTATCCGCGAGTGCGCCATGCTTTTCCAAGTAACTCTTGGAACGGTGCGAGCATCTCGCCCCAACCTTGGAAATCAGAGTATGAAATTGATGCATCATCGATTTTGGAAACACCAGAAACATGAATCTTCTTCGTAATTTCATGATTGATAGTGACAAATGCGCCGCCACCAAGGTGAGCATGCCAACGTCTAAAGAGTGCAGGCGCGCTTACAACGCTCACAATTGTTTTCTGTGAACCATCTTTTTGGCGTTCTACAAGTCCAATTAACGTTGCCCATGTTGGAATACCACGAACAAAGTTCTTTGTTCCGTCAATCGGGTCGATTACCCAATACCGTGGCTTATCGAGGCCTTCATTGCCAAACTCTTCACCAACAATTCCATCATCAGGACGATGGGCGTGCAGTAGTGCGCGGATAGCTTCTTCTGAAGATTTATCCGCATCTGTCACTGGGGTGTTATCGGGCTTTGTGGTGACCACGAGATCAAGAGCCTGAAAGCGCTTGAGTGTGATTGCATCAGCGGCATCTGCCAGACGATGTGCAAGAGTGAGATCGTCACCGAGGCTAAATGGGCTCTTCTGGTTACTGCTCATGAGGTAAGTCTACGTAACTCTTTACATCTAAGAGCGACCGTAAACTTTCAACGCGAAGTTGGCGTTCTTTAGTATGCTCAGCGTTTTCGTGAATCCACGCATTGAGGGCACATGATTCCTCTGCATGTGAGCAATGAGACATACAAGTACTGGCAACTTCAGCCAAATCTGGAAATGCTTCGACAATTTCACGTGGATCGCGGTGAGCGAGGCCAAAGGCACGGATTCCAGGTGTATCGATGATCCATCCGCCGCTAGGCAATGCCAGAGCTACAGCACTGGAAGAAGTGTGGCGACCGCGTCCCGTTACATCATTGACATCGCCTGTGAGGCGTTCTGCTTCAGGCACTAAGTCATTAATCAATGTTGATTTGCCTACGCCTGAATGCCCAACGAGCACTGAAACTTTATTCTGTAGGAGTGCAGAAATCTCTGCGACCTGCGCCGGGCGATCTGCAACTTTTGAAGATGTTGTCATAATCTCTACACCGAGCGCTGCGTACTTCTCCATAAACTCAGGAATAGGAGCAACATCAATCTTTGTGACAACGATAATGGGATGAATCTTTTCGATAAATGCGCTGACTAAGAAGCGGTCAATAAGGCCACGACGAGGTTCAGGATTTGCTGATGCAACAACGATAAGCAGTTGATCAATATTGGAAACGATTGTGCGCTCTAGCTTTGCGGCATCATCTACTGTGCGGCTTAAGGAATTCTTGCGCTCGTTTACTTTTACGATCCGAGCAAGCGTGCCTTCATCTCCAGTTGTATCTCCGACGATTTCAACAGAATCACCTACAACGACTGATTTTGGACCAAGCTCACGAGCTTTCATTGCAACTATCAATTGACCTGCGCTTGGTCCGTCTTGAAGAACGCAACCGCTGCGCCCACGATCTACAGATACGACGAGAGCGGTATGTGAATCAGAGTGAGAAGGGCGATCTTTACTGCGACGACGCGTTGTACGTGAGGGCCTGATTCGAACATCAGATTCATCATATTCGCGTGGACTCATGCAGTTTTTTCCATTTATGCGAGCAAGCTATTCCAGAGGCCGGGAAAATCTGTCAGTGTCTTACGAGTGGTTGCAATGTTCTCGACTTCCATGCCTTCAACCACAAGACCGATGACTGCACCTGCTGTCGCTAAACGATGATCGTCATATGTATGAAAAACACCTTTATGAAGGGGCATTGGAGTGATATGAAGGGCAGTTGGCTCTTCTGTTACATCGCCGCCGAGCGCGTTAATTTCATTTGTGAGTGCAGCAAGTCGATCTGTTTCATGAAGACGTAAGTGACCAATGCCGCGCAAGTGCGACGGTGAATCTGCAAGTGCCGCAAGAGCTGCGATAGATGGTGTTAATTCCCCGACATCATGAAGATCAATATCGATACCGTGAATTGATTCTCCACCAGTGACCTTGAGGCCGCCTTGTACAAACTCAACGTGAGAACCCATTGCGGAAAAGATGTCGCGAAGCTGATCACCCGGTTGTGTTGTTGAACGCGGCCAATCGGAAATAGTGATGGATCCGCCGCAGACCATTGCGAGCGAGATAAACGGTGCGGCATTAGAGAGATCGGGTTCAATGACTAGATCTACGCCATTGAGAGCGCCTGGTTCAACGCTCCATGTTTGTGAGTCTGCATCGACGCGAACTGTTGCACCGAAATCACGGAGCATTTGTACAGTCATCTGAATGTGAGGCATTGAAGGAAGAGTTCCACCAGAATGCTTCACAGTAATTCCATGAGTCATGCTGGGGCCAACAAGTAAGAGCGCAGATAAGAATTGGCTTGACGCACTGGCGTCGATAGTGAGGTGGCCGCCAGGAATTTCACCACGAGACTTCATTACCATCGGCAACGAGTAACGTCCCTCATGCTCAATCTCAATACCGAGATCTTCAAGAGCTTTAATGACAGGACCTAGTGGGCGTTCATAGCTACGTGGATCGCCATCAAATTCGATATCTCCAGTTGCAAGAGCGGCAAGCGGAGGCAAGAAGCGCATGACAGTTCCTGCATTTCCTACATCAACTCTTGCTGGGCCTGTGAGAGAAACTTTTCCATCACGTACCGGGGGAGTAACAACCCAGAAATCGCCATCTTTATCGCTGCCATTTTCGATAGTTACGCCCATGGCGACAAGTCCCGCAGACATGAGTTCAGAGTCGCGAGACAGAAGAGGCTTACGGATGATTGAAGGAGTTGTTGCCTGGGCGGCAAGAATCAGCGCACGATTAGTAACAGATTTCGATCCTGGAATTGTGACAACAGCATCAACGGGCCTATGGCCGCGAAATGGAGCGGGCCAGAGCGGATGCGGTGAATTCATTGGCCAATCGTACCCCGTTACAATTTCGATATGTGCGGGCGTTATGCGATGGCTCAGAGCCAAGAGGAGATTGTCGCCTTCTTTAATCTGACTGAAAATGACTCCAATCCAACGCTTCCACTCAATTGGAATATCGCACCTACCAATGAGATTTATATCGTTCGCGATCAAGACCGCGAAAGTCATCAACGTATTCTCGATACTGCGTCATGGGGGCTTATTGCGCCATGGCAGAAGAATTTTCTTGATGCACGTGCGGGGCAGTCACATGCCATCAATGCGCGCAGTGAATCAATTCATGAGAAGCCAACGTTTAGAGATGCCTTTCGAACCTCTCGATGTTTGATTCCGGCAACTGGTTATTACGAATGGGCTACCTCTCTAGGAAAATATCCGCCGAAGCAACCCTTCTATATTTCAAATGAAGATGGCACTCCACTTTCCATCGCGGGAATCTGCAATACATGGAGAAGCGAGAAAGGCGAAGTAATTCAAAGCGCCGCCATCATCACGCGCGAAGCGGTAGGTGAGCTGGCAACAATCCATAGTCGCATGCCTGTCTTTATGCCGCGCGATCGCTGGCAAGAGTGGTGCGACCCGAATAATCGAGAGATTTCCTACCTTCAAAGCCTGATGCAGAACTCGAATCCAACGGCAGGGTTGGTGACCCGTCCCGTCTCTCCACGCGTCAATATCGTGGCAAATAACGGTCCTACGATTATTGATGAGTATGAATTAGGTGAACCTCAAACCCTTTTCTAATGGAGAACACAGCATTCTCGGGTTAGGATGGTTTTAATGACATCGAAAGATTTGGTACTCGAGAGCGCGGCCGATCGCACCATTCGGTTCGAGCGCGATGCCCTTGTCTTCACAGACCAGTTGTACGCAGCGGCACTTCGTTATACAAAGAATCCTGAAGATGCGCGCGATCTCGTTCAAGATACTTATTTGAAGGCATTTACCTCCTTTCATCAATTCGAAGAGGGCACCAACCTTCGCGCGTGGCTTTACCGCGTTCTCACCACAACTTTTATCAACACATATCGCAAAGGACAGCGCCAACCTCAGATAGCGCATGCAGAGCTTGAAGATTGGCAGCTGGCACAAGCACAGTCACATACAAGCGATTTAGGTAAGTCTGCGGAAGTCGAAGCACTTGAAAATCTTCCAGATAGCGACATCAAGCGCGCACTTCAAGAGATTCCCGAAGATTTTCGCATGGTTGTCTACCTTGCAGATGTTGAAGGGTTTTCATATAAAGAGATTGCAGAAATTGTTGGTGTACCCGGCGGAACTGTGATGTCTCGTCTTCACCGCGGGCGTAAACAATTACGTGAGAAATTAGCAGACTATGCCAAGGAACTTGGTTACACAGTTGCTGCTCCCAAGAAGGGAGACGACAAATGAGTTACATTGAAATTCAATGCGGTGATGTTCTCTCATCCGTAATTTTCATTATTGAAGGTGAGCTGGACCAGCTTCCGCAGCGCTCTGCGATTGAAGAACACATCAACACATGCCTTCCATGTACAGCAGAAATCGCTCACGAGCGCGCGATGCACGAGCTATTGCAGGCAACTTTGCGTCGAAGCTGTGATGAGCGAGCTCCCGAAGATCTCCATGAGGCAATTCACCGCCAGCTTCGTGCACAGATGGCTGGTGGTACTGAAATTGTGACTCAGTTCAGCATGACTGAAATTTCAATTGAAATCGATGAGTTTGGCAATATCGAACATCATGAGATTCAGATTGAACAGACTCATATTCAGCACTTTATTGACCAAGATCCAGCAGGAGACTCTCAATAATGCAGCCCGCCGAAGATATACTTGGTGCAGTTGGCTTCTCTGTAATGACTGTTCGCCCTGGCGATACCGCTTTAGCAATGGGCTTATCTGAACTTCCAATTGTTGCAACTTCACATCTCTTGCATTCGATGGAGAGTGCAACAATTGCAGCAATCAGCGAATATCTCGACAATGGCGAAACAACATTCTTACTTGGAACTTCTATCGAATTACTTGGTTCAGCGCCTGTTGGAGTTGAACTCCGTGCCAATGCGCGCTGCACCAATATTGATGGAAGAGAGTTAACCTTCCAATGCGAAATTTATGATGGTGAGCGCCTGATTGCTCAGGGTGAAATAAAGAGAGCGACAGTCGAACGAGTTACTTTCCTCGCTCGCACTGCCGCTCAAGAACTCTTGAAGAGTTCTAATCTTTAAGAAAAAACCTTACGCTTTCTTTGTCTCCCAGAAGATTGCTGCGATTTCATCAATCTTTGCGATTAACTGATCTGCAACTGCAACATCCTGTGTGCCCTTAGTTCCAGCAGCACCTGCAAGCTTTGTCGCCTCATTGAAGAGCGTGTGAAGCTGTGGGTACTTCTCGAAGTGAGGAGCCTTGAAGTAATCAGTCCAAAGAACCCATAGGTGATCCTTGACTGCATGTGAGCGCTCTTCCTTGATTGCAACAGAGCGGGAACGGAAATCAACATCTGTATTAGCTGCGTACTTCTCCATGCAAGCCTTTACAGAGAGCGCTTCGATGCGAGCCTGTGCTGGGTCATAGACGCCACATGGAAGATCGCAGTGGGCAAGGACAGTTGTCTTAGGTGTAAGAACTGATGTAAGTAGGTTTCTCATAAGAGAAAGATTAGTGGAGCGAAGGCTCCATCGCATAGCCGAAATTGCTCCTCTAGACTCTCACCCATGAGCAAACGCTTCTCCACCGTTCTTGTTGAGGGCGAATCAATGCTCCCTACATATGCGCCAGGGGATTGGCTGATGGCCAATTGGTGTAGCTATGCCTTGAAATCTCAAAAGTTCTCACTCGGCAATATCTTCGGTGACCGCTTAAAGAGCGGCGATGTGGTCGTTATTGAACGCCCCGAATACCCTGGCATTTTCTATATAAAACGCATTACAGATGTACGTCACGAGAGCAATCAGATATTTGTCTCAAGCGACAACCCAGAAGGCACCGACTCGCGCCAATGGGGATGGTTGCCAGTTGTATCCGTACAGGCAAAAGTAGTTTCAAGAGTAAAGAAAGGTAAGAAGCAGTTGTAAGAATTCAGAGAATAAAAAACCGGCCCACTAAATGAGTGAGCCGGTTTTTATTTGAACCAATTAGCGAGTGAATGCTTCCTGTAGCAACGCCTTCAACTCTTCCTCGTGCAAGTGGTGGTTTCCAGTTGCTGGAGAGGCAGTCGAACGACGTGAGACACGACGGAATACGCGATGATCGATTGCACGACCACCGTGGGCTTCAGATGTGCGAAGTGCGATGTGAGACCAAGGTCCCTGGTTCGCTGGCTCATCTTGTACCCATAGAAGATTCGCATTTGGATGCTTTGCAGCTTCCTCACGCATTGCATCGATTGGAAGTGGGTAGAGAAGTTCAACGCGAACGATTGCTGTTGTGTTCTCACCAAGCTTCTCGCGCTCTGCAACGAGGTCGTGATAAATCTTGCCCGAGCAGAAGATCAAACGAGATGCGTTCTGCACCTTGTCGTCACCGATTACTGGACGGAATGTTCCGCTTGTGAAATCACTGAGCTGTGATGCAGCTGCCTTCAGGCGCAACATCGACTTAGGTGTGAAGACAACCATCGGGCGACGAGTTGGGTTAGCAACATGCCAACGCAACAAGTGGAAGTAGGAAGCCGGTGATGATGGTTGAGCTACAGTCATATTATTCTCAGCGCAGAGCTGCAAGAAACGCTCGATGCGCGCTGATGAGTGATCTGGACCTTGACCTTCATAACCATGTGGAAGCAAGAGCACTACTGATGAACGCTCACCCCACTTCTGAAGAGCCGAGGAAATAAATTCATCAACGATTGTCTGTGCACCGTTAACGAAGTCACCGAACTGGCCTTCCCACATAACGAGGGCTTCAGGGCGAACCACTGAATAGCCGTATTCGAAGCCCATTGCAGCGTATTCGCTGAGAAATGAGTCGATAACGAAGAACTGATTTTCATCCTGAATCAATGAACGAAGCGGTGTCCACTCGTTTGCATTCTCTGCATCAACAATTACTGCGTGACGATTTGAGAATGTTCCACGACGTGAATCTTGTCCAGCTAATCGAATTGGATGGCCTTCCTTCAAGATAGAACCGAATGCAAGGAGTTCACCCATTGACCAGTCGATTGTTCCGTCGTTGAGCATCTCTGGACGCTTCGCCAACTGTGGAGCCATCTTTGGATGGAGATTAAATCCTTCTGGTGTTGCAACCTGTGTTGCCGCAATCTCACGAGCAAGTGCTTCTGGAATTGCAGTTGCAATTGCATGAGCTGCAGGAGGAACTGGCGCCTTGAAGTTTGGATCGTGATCAGGAACATGGTTTGCAACTGATGCAAAGACCGCTTCAAGTTCTGCCTGGTATTCAGCTTGAACTTGTTGCGCTTCTTCTGGAGTGATGTCTCCGCGACCAACGAGCGCCTCTGAGTACAAAGTACGTGTTGTGCGCTTTGAACCAATTAACTTGTACATCAATGGTTGTGTGAATGCTGGCTCATCGCCCTCATTGTGTCCACGACGACGGTAGCAAACCATGTCGATGACGACATCCTTGTTAAATGCCTGGCGATACTCGAATGCAAGGCGTGCAACGCGAACACACGCTTCTGGATCATCACCGTTAACGTGGAAGATTGGAGCTTCAATCATCTTTGCGATATCTGTTGAGTATCGCGCAGTGCGTGATGCATGTGGTGATGTTGTAAATCCAACTTGGTTATTAATAACAATATGGATTGTTCCGCCGGTGCGGTATCCGGCAAGTCCTGACAACTGGAGAGTCTCCATATTCACGCCTTGACCGGCGAACGATGCATCTCCGTGGAGCAAGATTGGCAATACAGAGTAAGCGCCCTTGTTATTGAGGCGGTCCTGCTTTGCACGCACGATGCCCTCAAGTACCGGGTTTACTGCTTCAAGGTGTGATGGATTTGCTGCCAAGTAAATCTTTGTCTGCGCACCAGATTGAGCGGTGAAGACACCTTCTGTACCCAAGTGGTACTTCACATCGCCTGAACCATGAACTTCGTTTTCTGCGTAATGTCCTTGGAACTCTTGGAAAATCTGTCCCACAGACTTACCAGCAATATTGGCAAGCATATTGAGACGTCCACGGTGCGGCATTCCGATGCAGACTTCATCGAGTCCGCGCTCAGCAGCTGCCGAAACAATCGCATCAGTAAGTGGAATTACGGATTCGCCACCTTCAAGTGAGAAGCGCTTCTGTCCCACGAACTTGGTCTGCAAGAAAGATTCAAATGCTTCAGCGCTATTGAGTTTGCGCAAGATACGAAGTTGTTCTTCGCGCTCAATAGGTGGAAGACCTATTTCAATATGCTGCTGCATCCACTGACGTTCTTCAGGGTTGGAGATATGCATGTACTCAACACCAATAGAGCGGCAGTAAGAGTCGCGGAGAATTCCAAGAATCTTGCGAAGTGGAAGGAATGGTTTTCCGCCGAATCCACCTGTAGCGAATTCGCGATCGAGATCCCAAAGAGTTAGACCATGTGTCACAACATCAAGATCTGGATGTGTGCGCTGCACGTAAACCAATGGATCGATATCTGCCATGAGGTGGCCCAATGTGCGGTATGCCTGGATAAGTTGCTGGACTCGAGCTGTCTTATCGATCTCATCATCTTTGGTAAATGCAAAGTCCGATGCCCAGCGGATTGGTTCGTATGGAATACGAAGCGCTGTAAAGATTTCATCGTA
>JBJTMX010000086.1:0-4793 GCA_046070745.1 Candidatus Planktophila sp. | reverse complement strand
CTCAATAACAACACGATGATGAAGGCGAAAGATGCTCTCGCTCTCGGTGTTGTTGATGCAGTCTTTGAGCCAGCGGACTTCCTTGAAAAGTCGGTGGCATTTGCAGCTTCCGTTCTCTCAGGAACAACAAAAATCGAACGCAAGGATTACAGCAATGATCCTGCATGGGATACAGCTCTTGCTACGGGCAAGGCAGCAGCGCTGAAGAAGTTCGGTGGCGCCGATATCGCATCTCCTCGCAAGGCGCTCGAGCTCATTGCAGCCGCTCGAATATGCAGCAATGGCGAAGGATTCGATGCTGAGGATCAAGTCCTTGCCGATCTCGTCATGTCCGATCCTCTTCGTTCATCTCTATATGCCTTTAACTTGATTCAGAAGAAGCGCAAGAAAGTTGAAGGAGCTCCAAAGGCTAATCAAGCTCGCAAGGTAACTAAGGTCGGCGTTGTCGGCGCAGGTTTGATGGCATCTCAACTCGCCCTCTTGCTTGTACGCAATCTCAAGTGTCCTGTCGTGATGACAGATATTGATCAAGAGCGCGCCGATAAGGGCGTCGCATGGGTTCGCGCAGAATTGGCGAAGCTCGTTGAGAAGAAGCGCATGAGCGCCGAAAGCGCGCAACGTCTCTCACTACTTATCTCCGGTTCTGCAGATAAGTCTGTCTACGCAGGATGCGACTTCATTATCGAGGCAATCTTTGAAGAGCTTTCACTCAAGCAGGAGCTCTTTAAGACTCTCGAGACAATCGTCTCCCCTGAGTGCGTCCTTGCAACAAATACATCATCGCTCTCTGTGGAGCGCATGAGCGAAGGAATGAAGAACCCGGAGCGCGTTGTCGGCTTCCACTTCTTCAACCCTGTTGCGGTGATGCCACTTCTTGAAATCGCTCGCACATCGCACACGGATGATGCAACAACTGCAACAGCTGTTGAAGTGGGAAAGAACCTTAAGAAGACAATGATCATCTGCAAGGATGCTCCTGGCTTCGTTGTTAACCGACTTCTTACTCGCTTTATGGGCGAGATCACGGATGCTGTTGATGAAGGAACAAATCCAGAAATTGCAGATAAAGCAATGCGCTCAATTGGCTTCCCAATGAGTCCATTTGAACTCCTCGGCCTTGTTGGTCCTGGTGTAGCGCTCCACGTTGCTGAAACACTTCATGAAAACCTTGGTCCTCGCTACCGCATCTCGCCAACAATGCAGGCGATGGTCAAAGAAGGCGTAAAGAGCTTCTACATCAAGAATGAAGATGGTTCATTCGGCGCAAATCCTGCAGCTGTTGCCCTCATTCATAAGGGAACAACACCATCGACTGCCGAACAAGTTCGCGAACGCGCACTGAGGGCCCTTGCCGAGGAAGCTCGCATGATGCTTGATGAAGGCGTCGTCTCGACACCTGCTGAGATTGATCTATGTATGTTGCTCGGCGCAGGATGGCCAATGCACCTCGGTGGAATCTTGCCGTTCTTAGATCGCGAAGGAATTAGCGAGTCTGTGGGCGGTCAGCGTTTTCATGCACCGGGAATTGCATCGGTACTGAAGTAGAGCTCCACTCAACAATTTCACGAGCAATTTTCTGAGCTGTGATGCCGAGGTCTTCCAAGATCTCGGCACGCTTAGAGTGCTCAATAAATTCAAGTGGCACACCGATGCTATGAATCGGCACGTCAACTCGTGCATCGCGCAACATTTCAGAGAGCGCTGATGCAATTCCACCATGGCGGATTCCATCTTCAATCACAACGATGCTCTTATAGCGCTGCGCCATTGTTACCAGCGATGCTGGAAGTGGCTTTACCCAACGAGGATCAACAACTGTGACTCCAACGCCTTCTCGATAAGCTTGAGATGCTGCTTCAACCGCCAGTGGTGCCATCGCGCCAACGCTGACGAGTAATACATCTGCGCTTTCACCGCGATAAAGGACATCAACTCCATCACGACTTTCAAAGGCTGGTATATCTGCGTGTACTGCGCCCTTAGGAAAGCGAAGAAGTGTCGGTCTATCGTTGATGGCCACGGCCTCTTGCAACGCTTGTCGAAGACGGGCGCCATCGCGAGGGGCAGCAACCTCCATCGATGGAACGATTCCTGTAAGTGCTAAATCCCAGATGCCGTGATGCGATGGTCCATCATCGCCAGTAACACCGGCGCGATCAAGAATAAAAGTAACGCCAGCGCCGTGAAGTGCAACGTCGAGAAGCACCTGATCAAAGGCTCGATTGAGGAATGTTGAATAGACAGCGACAACTGGATGGATGCCTGTGTAAGCCAGGCCAGCAGCACTTGTTACTGCATGTTGTTCTGCAATACCGACATCGATAGTGCGCTCTGGAAAAGCCTTCTGAAACTTATCAAGACCTGTTGGGCCGAGCATTGCAGCGGTAATTGCTACTACGTCTTCGCGCTTTCCACCGATTTCAACGAGTTCGGATGCAAAAACATCTGTCCAAGAAGTCTTGCTAGTTGCAACTGGCATACCTGTTTCAGGGTCGACAATTCCAACAGCATGGAACTTCTCTGCCTCATCCGCAACTGCAGGGCTATATCCACGACCCTTTTCAGTAATGACGTGAACAAGTACTGGTTCACCGAATTCTTTCGCTTGCTCAAGTGCGCGATCCATGGCAGCAATATCGTGGCCATCGATAGGACCGATGTACTTAAGTCCAAGGTCCTCAAACATTCCTTGCGGGGCAACTATGTCTTTAATGCCCTTCTTCATTCCGTGAAGAGTTTCAAAGATAGGTGTACCTACGACAGGAGTTTTTTGCAGAACATCTTTACCCCAATCGAGGAAGCGTTCATACCCTTGAGTCATGCGAAGCGTTGAAAGGTGCGCAGCTAGACCGCCGATAGTTGGTGAGTAAGAGCGTTCGTTATCGTTGACAACGATAACGAGATTGCGCTCCCCTGCAGTTGCAATGTTATTAAGTGCTTCCCATGACATTCCACCAGTGAGTGCACCATCGCCAACTACAACGACTACGTGACGATCTTTCTGACCTGTGAGTGAGAAACCACGAGATATTCCATCGCCCCATGAAAGCGCGGTGGATGCATGTGAGTTTTCAATAACATCGTGATCGGATTCGCGACGGTTGGGATATCCGGCGATTCCTCCACGTTGACGCAGACCATCGAACTTGTCGGCGCGACCTGTAACAATCTTGTGAACATATGACTGGTGGCCGGTATCAAAAAGGACGATGTCTTTAGGTGAATCAAAGGTGCGGTGGATTGAGAGAGTGAGTTCCACGACGCCGAGGTTGGGACCTAAGTGGCCACCTGTGCGCGAGACCTTCTCTACAAGAAAGGTACGGATCTCAAAGGCGAGCTCAGTTAATTGAGCAGCGCTAAGCCCCTTGAGATCCTGCGGACCCTTCAGTGATTCCAACATGTAGGTAAGTGTAAGTTACCCGCGGAGTGAACGAAGAACGAACTGCATGATTCCACCATGGCGGTAGTAATCGGCCTCGCCCGGTGTATCGATGCGAACCATTGCAGTAAAGCTCTTATCCCCTGCTGTGACCTGTACCTCCTTAGGAATTCCGCCATCATTGAGTGCGGTGATTCCTGTAAAGGTAAATGTCTCTTCGCCAGTAAGGCCAAGTGATTGAGCGTTCTGGCCATCAACGAATTGCAATGGAAGCACACCCATACCGATCAAGTTGGAGCGGTGAATGCGCTCGAAGCTCTCAGCAATAACTGCGCGGACCCCGAGAAGAGCTGTTCCCTTTGCTGCCCAGTCACGTGATGATCCTGAGCCGTACTCCTTACCCGCCACAATAACGAGTGGAATACCTGCAGCTTGGTATGCAACAGATGCATCGTAAATGGTTGATTGATCTCCGTTGTTAAGGAAGTTGCGTGTGAAGCCACCTTCGACGCCATCAAGCAACATATTCTTCAGACGAATGTTGGCAAATGTTCCACGGATCATTACTTCGTGGTTTCCGCGACGTGAGCCGTAAGAGTTGAAGTCCTTGCGATCGACGCCATTTGCCTCGAGGTACTTACCTGCTGGCGAATCTGCCTTGATATTTCCTGCAGGTGAGATGTGATCTGTTGTGACAGAGTCGCCGAGGATTGCAAGTACGCGCGCACCTGAGATGTCCTTTACAGGAGTTGGTTCAGCTGGCATGCCTTCAAAGTAAGGAGGCTTCCGGACATACGTTGACTTTGGATCCCACTCAAATGTGTTTCCTGTTGGTGTATCAAGTGACTTCCAGCGATGATCGCCATCGAAGACGCTTGCGTAATCCTTTGTAAACATCTCTGAAGAAATTGATGAATCAATTACATCTTGAATCTCTTGAGCGGATGGCCAGATGTCCTTAAGGAGAACCGGATTTCCATCCTTATCGTTTCCAAGTGAATCTGTTGCAAAATCGTGATCCATTGTTCCAGCGATTGCATACGCAACAACGAGTGGAGGTGAGGCAAGGTAGTTCATCTTCACATCTGGGCTGATGCGACCTTCAAAGTTACGGTTACCTGATAGAACTGCAGTAACTGCGAGATCGTGTTCATTAACTGCCTTGCTAATTTCGATTGGAAGCGGTCCTGAGTTTCCGATACAGGTAACACAGCCATAGCCAACGAGGTTGAAGCCGAGCGCCTCCATGTAAGGGGTAAGGCCAGAACGATCGTAGTAATCGGTAACAACCTTTGAACCTGGCGCAAGTGTTGTCTTAACCCATGGCTTCGACTTCAAGCCCTTCTCAACAGCTTTCTTTGCAAGAAGTGCCGCACCGATCATGACTGAAGGGTTTGAGGTGTTGGTACATGAG
>JBJTMX010000085.1:0-6021 GCA_046070745.1 Candidatus Planktophila sp. | reverse complement strand
CTCTGCAGATGGCTCAGATGAAGAAATTGATGTTGGAGTCGCCTTTGGAGCGCTCGGTGAATCACTATTGACGTTTGTCACAACAATCTGAATGACGGCTAAAACAATCACGATCATGATTGAGAAGGCAGCAGGAACTTTCCACGAAATGCTTTTCTTCTCATGAGGAACTTTGGAAACGGAACTCTCGACGAGCAACTCATTGATGCTACGGCTTTCAGATGAATGTTCTTGGTTATAGAGATCTATCAATTGCTGAGGATCTAATCCGATGTGCGGTGCAATATTGCGCAAGTGGCCGCGCGCATAAATATCTCCACCACAATGTGCGAAGTTGTTCGCTTCCATCTCGGTGAGCAAACCTTGGCGAATACTTGTGATTGATGCGAGATCGTCGATAGTGATGCGAGCTGAAGTGCGTGCGGAAACGAGCACCTCACTAAGATTCATTAGAGCTCCCCGCAGTTAATAAGACTGGTCGCAATTTTACCTACCGACTCGTCATAAGTACTAGCCCAGGAGTTCATTCTTGAAGAAATCACCCCTGCAATGACCCCAATTTAGTAATCGCGGAGCGTGGCTAAGACAGAATCGAGTTCTTCGTTGGTCACAAGAACAACGCGGGCCTTAGATCCTTCAGATGGACCAACGATGCCTCGAGATTCCATGAGGTCCATCAAGCGACCCGCTTTTGCGAAACCTACGCGCAACTTACGTTGCAACATCGATGTTGAACCAAATTGTGTTCCTACAACAAGTTCAACTGCCTGACACAGCAACTCGAGATCATCACCGATCTCTTTATCAATCATCTTCGATGATTGAGGCGCTGCTGTGACATCTTCACGGTAACGAGGTTTCAACTGCTTCTTCACGTGATTCGTTACCGCTTCAATTTCACGCTCTGAAACATATGCGCCTTGAATTCGAATTGCGCGGCTTGCACCCATTGGAATAAACAAACCATCACCTTGTCCGATAAGTTTTTCAGCTCCTGGTGAATCGAGAATAACGCGGCTATCTGCAAGAGAGGATGTTGCAAATGAGAGACGGGAGGGAACGTTCGCCTTAATCAAACCTGTCACAACATCAACTGATGGGCGCTGTGTTGCAAGAACTAAGTGGATTCCTGCAGAGCGAGCAAGTTGCGTGATGCGAACAACTGACTCTTCTACTTCACGTGCTGCAACCATCATCAAATCTGCGAGCTCATCGATGACTACAAGAAGGTATGGATACGGTTCGAGGACACGATCAGAACCTGGAGGTGCAACAACTTTGCCTGCACGAACTGCCTTATTGAAGTCATCGATATGACGGAAACCAAAGTTTGCTAGATCTTCATAGCGAAGATCCATCTCGCGGACAACCCAAGTAAGTGCATCTGCCGCTTTCTTTGGGTTGGTAATGATCGGCGTGATGAGGTGAGGAATGCCTTCATAGGCAGTGAGCTCTACGCGCTTTGGGTCAATCAAAATAAGTCGAACTTCATCAGGGGTGGCACGCATCATGATTGATGTAATCATTGAGTTAATCATCGATGACTTACCTGCACCTGTTGCTCCTGCAACGAGAAGGTGCGGCATCTTTGCAAGGTTTGCGCAGACGAAGTTACCTTCAACATCTTTACCAAGAGCCACAAGCATTGGGTGGTGATCTTGGCCTGCAACGCTTGAGCGCATAACATCGCCGAGAGCCACGATTTCGCGGTCAGTATTAGGAATTTCGATACCGACTGCAGACTTACCTGGAATCGGCGACAAGATACGTACTTCACTACTTGCTACCGCATAAGAAATATTCTTTGAAAGAGCAGTAATACGCTCAACCTTTACTGCGTTTCCGAGTTCTACTTCGTAACGAGTAACTGTTGGTCCGCGCATAAATCCTGTGACAGTTGCATCAATATCAAATTGTTTGAAAACTTCAGTGAGAGCTGCAACGACAGTGTCATTTGCTTTGCTCTTACCCTTTGATGCAGGTCCCACTTTGAGTAAATCTTGAGATGGAAGCTCGTACTTAGAATCACCAGTCAGAAGCAACTGCTCGGGGTGCGCATTTGTCTTAGGCGGAACTTTAAGTTGCGCTTCCAGTGGCTTCGGAATTTCAACGGTGAATTCTTCGTCGAACTCAGCCTCTTCAATCTCTTCTTCGACTTCATCCTCTTCATCATCGTGCTGGTTCCAAGCGACGACAGGGGATTCAAATGGAGGTGTATCTGAGATTTCAAAGTCGTCTTCTTCGCGTACTGGACGCTTTGAGTTGATCCAGAGGGCAAGCACCTTAGCGCGGGCAATAACCTCAGAGAAAGGAGTTGCAGTCACAACGAGGATTCCGAAGAGGAAGAGCGCAGCAAGGAATGGGTATGCAAGAAGTGATGACATCACCGCAACGAGAGGTTTTGCTACGTAGAAGCCCAGCAAACCACCGCCTTCACGGATCGCTGTTGCGCCTTGGGGATTCGTTGAACCGAGGGAACCATTCAAAAGGTGCGCAAGACCAGTGGTGCTGACAATAAGGATGAGGAGGCCGACTGTTATACGACCTGTCCCCTGCTTATCGTCTGGAGTTCGGAAAATTCTGATAGCGAAGTAAACAAGAGCCACAGGAACAACAACCGCAACTGTTCCAAATGCTCCGTATAAGAATGAGTAAACATTACGACCAAGGAAAGCTTCTGACTTCATCCATGTGCCGGTGACGGATACAAGTGAGAGCAGGAAGAGGAAGAGCGCCGCGCCGTCGCGGTGATGTTCAGGGTCGAGATCTTTTGCTCCACGGGCTACAAATCGAATGGACGAGCCGAGAGATTTGGCAATGAGGCGCCAGCTTGAGGCGAGGCCAGCACCAATCAGCGGGATGAGACCGCCCTTGCTGGACTGCTTCTTCGTTGTGCGTTTCTTCTTAGCCACACGCTCAATCCTAGGTGGTGAGATTTATTGAGTACGGGAAGGCGCGCCGTCTTTACACTTCGATGACAACAGGGACAATCATCGGCTTTCGGCGGTGCTTCTGACCAACCCATGATCCGATTGTTCGACGCACGACCTGCGACAACTGATGAGTTCCATTCATTCCACCAGAAACAGCTTGTGCAAGTGCCTTCTCGATATCTCCGCGGACCTCATCGAAGAGCGCTTCATCTTCATTAAATCCACGGGCATGAATATCGGGGCCTGCAACAATCTTTCCGCTCTGTGAATCAATCACAACAATGACAGAGATAAAACCTTCTTCTCCGAGAATGCGTCGATCCTTCAGCGAATCCTCAGTGATATCACCGATGCTCTGACCATCGACATAAACAAATCCGACTGGAATCGAGCCGGCTACTTCTGCCACATGATCAATGAGATCTACAACAATTCCATTTTCCGCGATGATGGTGTTGGAGCGCGGAACACCAGATTGAATCGCAAGTTCGGCATTTGCCTTCAAGTGGCGCCATTCACCATGGATTGGCATCGCATACTTTGGCTTGACGATGTTGTAGCAGTACAACAACTCCCCTGCCGCCGCATGTCCTGAGACGTGAACAAGAGCATTTGCCTTGTGAACTACCTGCGCACCTTGGCGTGTGAGTTCATTGATGATGCGATAAACAGAGTTTTCATTTCCTGGAATCAGTGATGATGCCAAGATAACTGTGTCGCCTTGGCCAACTCGAATCTGGTGATCACCGTTTGCCATACGAGATAGAGCAGCCATTGGTTCGCCCTGTGAGCCAGTTGATATCAATACAACATTGTCACCGTAGTTATCGAGATCTTTGAGTTCAATCACCGTTCCGGATGGAATGTTGAGGTAACCCATATCTTCAGCGATCTTCATATTGCGCACCATCGATCGGCCGATAAAGCAGACCCAGCGGCCGTTCTCGTGAGCAACATCAATGACTTGCTGCACGCGGTGAACGTGAGATGAGAATGAAGCAACAATTACTCGCTTCTTGGTGGTTGCAATAACTCTGTGAAGTGCGGGCATGATTTCGCGCTCTGCAGGTGTAAAGCCCGGAATGTCAGCATTAGTCGAATCAGCCAAGAAGATATCGACGCCTTCTTCGCCAAGGCGAGCAAAGGTAGCTAAATCAGTTGTGCGACCATCAAGTGGAAGCTGATCCATCTTGAAGTCACCTGTCGCAAGCACCATGCCTGCTTTGGTACGAATTGCAACAGCAAGTGCATCAGGAATTGAGTGGTTGACTGCAATGCACTCGAGATCAAACTTATCCAGTGAGAATCGATCGCCTTCACGAACTTCTTGAGTAATCGGTCCAATGCGGTGCTCTTTGCATTTTGCGGTAATGAGAGCGATGGTCAACGGTGAGCCATAAAGAGGAATATCTACGCGTTCGCGTAATAGATACGGAACGGCGCCAATGTGATCTTCATGTCCGTGGGTTAAGAAGATTCCAACTACATCATCAAGGCGATCGCGAATATAGCTAAAGTCAGGAAGGATGAGATCAATACCCGGCTGATTATCTTCTGGGAAAAGCACACCACAATCGACGATTAATAACTTGCCATCTGTTTCATAGACGGTCATATTTCGACCGATCTCAGAGATACCACCGAGTGCGACGATGCGAAGTCCGCCAGCAACGAGCTTGCTAGGTGTTCCTAGATTTGGATGAGGATGTTGTGTCATTGAAAGTTAGTTTTTCAACGCAACGCCACCAGCGATGAGATCTTTGCGAAGCTGCTCAATCTGTTCTGGTGTTGCATCGACGAGAGGAAGACGTGTGGTGCCACCCGGAAGACCCATCAGCCCCATGGCAGCCTTGGTGAGAATTGCACCTTGTGTGCGGAATGTTCCAGTAAAGACCGGAAGCAACTTCTGGTGAATCTCGAGTGCCTTTGCTGCATCTCCTGCAAACCATGCATCGAGCATCGCTTTGAGTTCAAGTCCTACGGTGTGGCCACAGACAGATACAAAACCGACTGCTCCTACTGCAAGAAGAGGGAGGTTAAGAATGTCATCGCCTGAATAGACAGGAATACCGCAACGCTGGATGAGCCACGAAGTGCTTGCGCTGTTGCCCTTTGCATCCTTGATTGCAACGATGTTCTCGACGCTCTCAAAGAGGCGAACAGTTGTGTCATTTTCAATCTCAATACCTGTGCGGCCAGGAATGTCATACATCATGAGTGGTAAATCTGTTGCTGCAGCGACCGCGCGGAAGTGCGCTTCGACTCCGGCTTGTGGTGGCTTGTTGTAATAAGGAACGACAACGAGCAATCCATCCGCACCAGCATCTTGTGAGCGTTTTGCTTGTTCAACAGTGTAAGCGGTTTCGTTATCGCCTGCGCCTGAGAGAACTTGAATCTTTGGACCGACTACGCTCTTTACAACGCGGATGATCTCGAGCTTTTCAGAGGATTTAGTCGTTGGTGCTTCACCAGTTGTGCCGTTGACTGCAATGCCATCATGGCCAGTATCAACGAGATGTTGAGCAAGGCTTGCTACGCCGTCCCAATCGATAGACCCATCCTTAGTAAAAGGGGTCACCATCGCGGTGAGGAGTCTGCCGAATGGTGCGTTGATACTCATTAGTGAACCTTATCGTTTATGGCGCTACGCGACCAGATTTTTCGAATGCTTGGTAGGTCAGAGGCATCAATTTCGCGAATTCTGCCTCCATCTTCTCTGCAACCATCTCAATTTCACGTTGTGGGTAGCTTGGGAAGTGCGATCCTTCACGTGAGGTGCGAAGTGAGAGGAAGTTCATCAAGGCACGCGCATTCATGGTGACATACATTGATGAGTATGTTGCAACTGGCAACACTGCACGAGCAACTTCACGCGCAATGCCTGCATCCAACATTGTCTTGTAAGAATCGTATGCAACTGTGTATGCACTCTTCATCGCTTCCACGGTTGTCTGGAACTGCTCGGTTGTTCCCGGAACAAACTCATACGCGCCGGTCTTGCCAATTTGAATGAGATTTCGCTCTGCATTTGGAATATAGAAAACTGGCTTGAGTTCGCGGTAGCGACCAGACTCTTCATTGTAAGAAG
>JBJTMX010000084.1:0-15041 GCA_046070745.1 Candidatus Planktophila sp. | reverse complement strand
CGACATCATCATTCGAGATATCCATCTCCCAGCAGATATCGCTCCAGGTGATCTCATTGCAACACCTGCGACAGGAGCATACGGCCGCTCGATGGCGAGTAATTACAACCATGTCCCTCGTCCACCAGTGGTTGCAGTGATGGATGGGAAAGCACGTGTAATCGTGCGCCGCGAGACTGAAGCTGATTTGCTCGCTCTCGATGTCTCAACAATGTGAAAGAATCACCTCATGAGCCCAGCAAATAAACCAGTTCGTATTGGCATGCTCGGCTGTGGTGTTGTCGGTAGCGAAGTAGCACGCCTGCTCTTAGCCGATACTGATGAGCTCTCTACTCGCGCAGGCGTCAAGATTGAGCTCTCCCGCATTGCAGTACGAACAATCAAGGATTACCCAGGAATCAACCCAGCACTCTTCACAACAGATCCCTTCTCAATCGTCAACGATCCAGAGATCGATCTCATTGTTGAGGTCATGGGCGGTATCGAGCCGGCAAATGAATTGGCACATATTGCAATCAAGAACCGGAAATCTATTGTGACCGCCAATAAGGCGCTCCTTGCCAGCCACGGTGCAGAACTTTTCACAGCCGCCTACGCCCAGGGTGAAGATATTTACTATGAAGCATCAGTTGCAGGTGCGATTCCGATTATTCGCCCGCTTCGCGACTCTTTGGTCGGAGACTTTGTTATCCGCGTAATGGGAATTGTTAATGGAACAACAAATTACATTCTTACAAAGATGCATGAAGAGAATAAAGAATTCGCTGTTGCACTTAAAGAGGCGCAGGATCTTGGCTATGCAGAGGCTGATCCGACTGCAGATATCGAAGGCTTTGATGCTGCTGCAAAGGCGGCAATTCTTTCAGGACTTGCGTTCCACACTCGTGTAACTGTGTCGGATGTGTACCGCGAAGGTATCTCACACATCACTTTGGAAGATGTACAACTTGCTAAGGAACTTGGATACGTCATCAAGCTTCTTGCAATAGCAGAGCTCACACCTAGGGATGAAATCTCTGTCCGCGTTCACCCTGTGATGCTGGAGAAGGCACATCCACTTGCATCTGTTCGCGATGCATTTAACGCAGTATTTGTTGAGGCAGAATCTGCAGGACCTTTGATGTTCTACGGTCGCGGCGCAGGTGGAGCACCTACTGCATCTGCAATTCTTGGAGACGTCCTTGCGGTATCGCGCCACATTGCTCATAACTCTGTCGGACAGCGCGAAACAGATTATGCCGATCGCGATATTGCACCTATTGAAACTACTAAGACAAAGTTCCTCATTCGACTAGAAGTTGAGGATAAATCAGGTGTTTTGGCCTCTATTGCCCAGGTCTTTGCAACACAAGGTGTCTCTATTCAGACAGTTGATCAAAACGGTCGCGATAAGGATGCAGAGCTGATCATCGTTACTCACCTTGCCACTGAAGGTGAACTCAAAGCGACTGTAGATGCGCTTAATAAGATGAATATCGTTAATAAGATTTCAAGCGTTATCCGCGTAGAGGGAGCGAGTGCGTAATGGGACTTTTCTCTAAGAAGCAGACTGGTGCACATCAATGGCGCGGAGTCATTGAGGAGTACCGCGATCGTTTGCCGGTTAGCTCAAAGACTCCCGTTATCTCGCTTCGCGAAGGTGGCACACCACTTATTCACGCTGCTTATCTCTCACAGCTTCTCGGAAATGATGTCTGGGTAAAGTTTGAGGGCATTAACCCAACTGGTTCTTTTAAAGATCGTGGAATGACCATGGCGATTTCTAAGGCTGCAGAAGACGGCGCCAAGGCAGTTATTTGTGCATCAACTGGAAATACATCAGCAGCAGCTGCTGCCTATGCAGTCAAAGCCGGCATGGTTCCTGCAGTTTTGATTCCTGAAGGAAAGATTGCAATGGGCAAACTTGCTCAAGCAGTTGCCCACGGTGCAACACTTCTTCAGGTTCAAGGAAACTTTGATGATTGCCTTGTACTTGCTCGCGAACTTTCAGAGAAGTACCCCGTATCACTTGTTAACTCCGTTAATCCATTCCGTATTGAGGGGCAGAAGACCGCTGCATTTGAAGTCGTTGATCTCCTTGGAGATGCTCCAGATATTCACACTCTGCCAGTAGGTAACGCAGGAAATATCACCGCATATTGGAAGGGCTATAACGAGTACTTCACTGATGGAATTTCAAAGCGTCGTCCTGCGATGTGGGGATTCCAAGCAGCAGGTGCAGCACCACTCGTACTCGGTCACCCAGTAGATAATCCAGAGACCATTGCGACAGCAATTCGTATTGGTAAGCCAGCATCATGGGATCAAGCAATTGCAGCTCGCGATGAATCTGCAGGTCTTATTGATTCTGTGACAGATGAAGAAATTCTTGCGGCGTATCGCATCTTGTCTTCTAAGGAAGGCATCTTCTGCGAGCCATCATCGGCGGCAGGTCTTGCTGGACTTATTAAGTACAACGCTGCTGGAAAATTGCCTAAGGGCAAGCGCATTGTTATTACCTGCACAGGAAATGGTTTGAAAGATATTCCATGGGCTCTTGAAGGGGCCAACGATCCCATAAGCGTTCCTGTTAACGCTGAAGTAGCAGCTGCTGCACTCGGATTGATCAAGGCATAAATAATGAGCAAGCCAACTTTTAAAGCAAAGCCAATGCAGGTGCAGGTTCCTGCATCGTCAGCCAACCTCGGCCCAGGCTTTGACGCATTTGGCTTAGCTCTTGCGATGCATGATCGCTATGTTGCACAGATTCTCGATGATGCAGTTCTTGATATTGATGTCACCGGTGAAGGTGCAGATGAAGTTCCTCGCACTGATAAGAACTTACTCGTGAAGGCGATGTACAAGGGTTTCGATTTCTTAGGTGGTCGCCCAAAGGGACTTGCAATTCGCGCACTGAACGTCAATCCACATGGTCGCGGTCTTGGTTCATCTGCAAGTGCGATTATCGGCGGTCTCGTTCTTGCTCGTGCGCTTGTTCTCAATGGCGAAGACCATATGAACGATATTGCTCTGCTCTCACTTGCCACCGATATGGAAGGCCACCCAGATAACGTTTCTGCAGCCCTCTTTGGTGGCGCGACAATTTCTTGGTTTGATATTGAAAAACACAAATCTTCTGCTCACTGCGTGCACCTCAATGTAGATCCACGGATTCAAGCAATGGCGTACATTCCTTCGAAGGCTCTTGCCACATCGAAGGCGCGCAAGATGCTTCCTGATTCAATTCCATTTGCAGATGCAGTTCAGAACTCACGAAATGCTTCATTGATGAGCCATGCACTTACTTTGCGCCCTGACTTACTTTTTACTGCGACAGAAGATTTCTTGCACCAGTCATATCGTGCAGAAGCAATGCCTGAATCCTTTGCCCTCGTGGAAAAGCTTCGTGGTGCAGGCGTTGCTGCATTTATCTCAGGAGCGGGTCCAACTGTTCTTGCCCTTCACACTGCAGATCAGCGCGAAGTCGAAGAGCTGAAGTTGGCCGGTGGCAAGGCTTTTGAGGCTACTCCACTTGAAATTGCTTCGCGCGGAGCCGTCCTGCTATAGTTTCGCCCATCAGCACCGCCGGTTTCACTCGAGGCGATTTCACTGATACCAATCTCATCAAGTAAAAGCCAGCACAATCTACACATCACACTCTCTCTGTAAATGCAGAAAGACTCTCAAGAAAAGAAATCAATGACAACAACAGAACTCGCTGCAATGACACTTCCAAAGCTTAAGGAAGTTGCCTCCCAACTCGGTATTGAAGGCGCAGCAAAGCTCAAGAAGGATGCACTAGTTACAGCAATTGCGGATCTTCAGGCAGCAAATCGCGAAGCAGCAAAGGCAGAGCGCGAAGCTCGCCGCGAAGCTCGCAATGCAAAGCGCAACAACAAGAAGTCTGACGAATCTGAATCAGACGATGATTCACAGGAGAATTCAAGCAACAACAACGATGGCGATAACTCAACAGATAGTCGCAATGACCGTGGGGATCGCAATGACCGTAACCGCAATCGTCGTGATCGCAATCGCGATCGCAATGGCCGTAACCGCGATCGCAACGATCGTGGTGGGCGCGAAGAGCGCGAACCAGTTATCGGTGAAGATGATGTTCTTGTTCCAGTCGGTGGCCTGGTAGATATTCTCGAGAACTACTCTTTTATTCGTACAGCTGGCTACCTTCCAGGACCCAACGATGTATATGTCTCGCAGGGACAAGTTCGTCGCTATGGACTTCGTAAGGGCGACGTTGTTACAGGTCAGGTTCGCCAGGCACGTGAGGGCGAACAGAGGCAGAAATACAACCCACTTATTACTCTTGAAACGGTAAACGGTGTTCCTGTTGAAGAGGCAAAGGCTCGCGTTGAATTCGGCAAGCTCACACCTTTGTATCCGCAAGAACGTCTTCGCCTAGAGACAGAACCAAACATTCTTACTACTCGCGTTATTGATTTGATTGCGCCAATTGGTAAGGGCCAGCGTGGCCTTATCGTGGCGCCACCAAAGGCCGGTAAGACAATGGTCTTGCAGGCAATTGCTAACGCAATCACAGTCAACAACCCAGAGGTTCACTTGATGGTTGTTCTCGTTGATGAGCGCCCAGAAGAAGTGACAGATATGACGCGTTCAGTAAAGGGTGAAGTCATCGCTTCAACATTCGACCGACCAGCAGAAGATCACACCATGATTGCAGAGCTTGCAATCGAGCGCGCGAAGCGTTTGGTTGAGCTCGGTCACGATGTTGTAGTTCTCCTTGACTCAATCACTCGTCTTGGACGCGCATACAACATTGCAGCACCTGCATCAGGCCGTATTTTGTCCGGTGGCGTTGATTCGGCTGCGTTGTATCCACCAAAGAAGTTCTTCGGAGCTGCTCGTAATATTGAAGATGGTGGATCGCTCACAATTCTTGCAACTGCTCTGATCGAAACAGGATCACGTATGGATGAAGTGATCTTCGAAGAGTTCAAGGGCACAGGAAATATGGAGCTCATCCTTGATCGTCGCCTTGCAGATAAGCGCATCTTCCCTGCGGTCAACGTTGTTTCATCATCTACTCGTAAGGAAGAAATCCTGATGGGTTCAGAGGAACTCAATATTGTCTGGAAGCTTCGCCGCGTTCTTCACGCACTCGAGCCACAGGCAGCGCTCGAGCTCTTGCTTGAGAAGATGAAGGGCACTAAGTCCAACGTTGAATTCTTGATGCAGATCCAGAAGACAACTGGTGGTTCTGATAACTAGGCTTGAACCAGTTACAGCTTGATAAAGCCCCGTCGATATCGCGTTGACGGGGCTTTTTCATGCCTTGTTTTCACACACGCCTCGTGTATCCATCACAGATATTCCACAAAGTCAGGGTGCAATCTTCGTTACAGGAAGCCAAGTTATCCGGACTCGGCTCCAATAATTGTAGGAGATCACCATGAAGAGCACTTTTATCAATAGCCGCAACGTAGCTCTACTTGTTGCAGCAGGTTTGGTTGCAGGAATGGGAACTGCAGTTGCTGCAGAAACCCCAACAGCAACGGCATCACCAACTGCGACAGTAAAGCCACAAACTGACTATCAGAAGGCTCGCGCGGCATATATCGCAGCGATGGATAGCTACATCGCACATCGCAAAGCATCACAAGAGCAGTACAAAGCAGCGGTTGCCACCTTTGTAACGGCAAAGAAGGCATTTAATGAGGCGCGACAGCCGATACTTGCAACCTACAAGGCAGAACTTGCGGCAATTAAGACCGCACGTGAAGCAGCAGTTGCAGCGGCGACAACAAATGAGGCAAAGCTTGCAGCGAACACTGCAGCAAAGGCCGCAGTTGCGGCAGCTACATCAAAGCGTGATGCGGCAATCGCAGCACTTGGCGCAGCTCCCGTTGAGCCAACTAAGCCAGTGCTAGGTGCTCGTCCAACTGCGCCTGCAAAGCCAACAAAGGCAGCGAAAAGTTCATAACCCTTCCAATTCCCCACCTCAACCGTCGAATTCCGCGTGAATTTGGCGGTTGAGTCCTTTTACGGGATGATTTACCTCTAGTTAAGCCCTACTGGTTCACCGTGCGATTCGGACCCAGTCAGATAAAAAGGATTACACAATGAAGCCAGAGATCCACCCAGAATATAAAGAGACCCAGGTAACTTGTGGTTGCGGCGAGAAGTTCGTAACTCGTTCAACAGTGCCAAGCGGATCTATCTACGTTGAAGTTTGTTCAGTCTGCCACCCGTTCTACACCGGTAAGCAGCGCATTCTTGATACTGGTGGACGCGTCGCGAAGTTTGAAGAGCGTTTCGGTAAGAAGTAGCTTTTATAGAAAGACCGTTGTCGCAACCTTTCATTAGGTTGCGACGCGGTCTTTTTTATTTTCATTGGTTTTAAGAAGGTTTTAAGAAGGTTTTAAGTCGAGAGGAGAAGCCACATGTCAGATGATCGCTTTGCATCCGCCCACGAGATGGTGCGTGAATATCAAGAGCTTGAAGCGAAGATGGCCGACCCTTCTATTCACGAAGATCAAAATAATGCTCGTAAGTTAGGTCGACGTTACGCCCAGCTTGGTCCCGTTGTTGCGGGCTTTAATGCATGGAAGAACGCCAATGATGATTTAGTTGCAGCGCGCGAGATGGCAGCGGAAGATCCAGATTTTGCTGCAGAAATTCCTGCGATGGAGGTTGCTGTTGCAGCTGCGGCAGAGAAGCTTGAAGAGCTGTTATTGCCACGCGACCCTAACGATGATCGCGATGTCATTATGGAAGTAAAGGCTGGTGCTGGTGGAGATGAGTCTGCTCTCTTTGCAGGCGACTTGGTTCGCATGTATCAGCGCTATGCAGAGAAGCACAATTGGAAGGTTGAAATCATCGACCTTACCGAAGCTGATCTCGGCGGCTTTAAAGATATTTCTATGGCGATTAAATCTAAGGGCGCACCACAACCAGGTGAATCACCGTATGCACGTTTGAAATTTGAAGGCGGCGTGCACCGTGTGCAGCGCGTACCGGAAACTGAGAGCCAAGGACGAATTCACACATCAGCCGCTGGTGTATTGATCTTGCCTGAAGCAGAAGAAGTTGATGTTGAACTCAATATGAACGATGTACGTGTTGATGTGTACCGCTCATCTGGCCCTGGTGGACAGTCTGTAAACACCACTGACTCCGCAGTGCGCTTAACTCACGCACCAACCGGCATCGTTGTTTCATGTCAGAACGAGAAGTCACAGCTTCAAAATAAAGAGTCCGCACTTCGTATCTTGCGTGCACGATTGCTCGCACACGCTCAAGAGCAGGCGGATGCAGCAGCTGCTGCAGAGCGTAAGAGCCAGGTGCGTACAGTCGATCGCTCTGAGCGCATTCGCACATATAACTTCCCTGAAAACCGCTTGAGCGATCACCGCGTTAATTACAAGTCCAACAACTTGGATGCAGTTCTTAATGGCGAACTCGATGATGTTATCCAATCTCTTCTCGATGCCGATAAGGCAGCAAAGCTCTCTGCAACAAGTTAAATTCCTATGGATCTAACTTTCAAAGAATTTCTTCGCAGTGGTAAAGATCAATTAACTGCGGCCGGTTATCCAGAGGTAGATGCAGAGATTCTCTTGGCGCATGTCCTTGGTATTTCACGCATGGATCTCCACAATCCAGTGACAGTCGAGAACGCTATTAACGCCATCGGTGACACAGTTGTTATCGAAGAAACATTTTGGAAGTTACTCGATCGCCGTGCTGCTCATGAACCCCTTCAATATTTAACAGGCACTGCATACTTTCGATATCTCGAACTTCAGGTTGGTCCTGGTGTCCTAGTGCCACGTCCCGAGAGCGAACTTCTCGTTGAGGCCGTCCTAAAAAATATTCAGTCACGTACAGAAGCAGCAGTCAGTGTTGTTGATTTAGGGGCAGGTTCTGGTGCGCTGACACTGGCAATTGCCACCGAAGAACCTCGCGCGAAATTGATTGCAGTTGAGAAAGATCCAGCTGCCCTCAAGTGGTTACGCAAAAATGTTTCTCGTATTGATGAGACAGTGCGTATCCTCGAATCCGATGTCGAGGATGCTCTCGATGGCGTGAGGTGCGATGTTGTTATAGCTAATCCTCCTTACATTCCCAACGGCCAAGAGCTGCCTGTAGATGTTGCAGAGCACGAGCCCGCAATTGCCCTCTTTGGTGGCCCTGATGGAATGGAGATTCCACGACGTTTTATCAACGCTGCGGCACGTTTATTAAAGAGCGGTGGTTTTGTCGCGATTGAGCATCACGAAAGTCAGCCTTCTGCGATTGCTGAAGCAATGGTCCATGCATTTGATGAAATTGAAATTCATAACGATCTCGCAGGCCGTCCTCGCTTTACAACAGGCATCAGGAGATAATCGCGCCATGGAGAGAGTCAATATCCTTGAAGGTGATATCAAAGATCACATTGCACCAGATTTCCAGACTCATATAGCCAAGGCTATTGAGATTGGCGTTAAAGCAATCCGGGACGGATATGTCATCTGCGCTCCTCTCGAACATGGCTATGTCTTTATGGCAGATGCATTCTCCGAATTCGCAGTTCGAGCAATGCATGTTCTTCGCGGAGATGCACTTGGTGTTGCTGCCCAGGTTTTGATTCATTCCGCCGACACCATCACCGGTTTATCTCGCGATGTTACGGATGATGCACGTGCGCTGATGAAAGAATTTTGGCCAGGGCTCATCTCATTTAACTTACGTCCCAATATGGGATTGCGTTGGAACCTTGGCGACAATCAATCACTCGATCGATTTAGCGTACGAGTACCCGATACTGAGTTTGTCCGTCAGCTCGTAAAGGCAACAGGACCACTCGCAATCGCAAGCGCCGCTCGCGTAGGTCAGAAGCCCGCACTTAATTCAGATCGCATCTTTGTCCTTGAATCAGATCTCGCTGTCATGTTTGAGGCGGGGGAGTTAACAGAAGGCCCAGCTACAACCATTATTGAATCCGACAGCACTGGAATGACCATTATTCGAGAAGGTGCCATCACCCGCGAGCAGTTGGTCGCGGTCGTGCCTGCCCTTTCTGGCGATGAGCCAATACAGTAAGCACATGTCCAATACTTTCTACGGCCCAGATTTCGAACTTCTCACAGAGCAGGACCCTGCAATTGCAGCTGTACTGCTCTCAGAGCTCAAGCGTCAGCAGACAAACCTTCAGCTGATCGCCTCTGAGAATTTCACATCTCGCGCCGTATTGGCCGCTCTCGGTTCAACACTTTCTAATAAGTACGCAGAGGGCTATCCAGGAAAGCGCTACTACGGTGGCTGTGAGGAAGTTGATATCGCTGAAAGCATTGCCATCGAGCGCGCAAAGGAACTCTTCGGGGCAGAGCACGCAAACGTTCAGCCGCACTCAGGTGCAAGTGCCAACGTTGCGGTCTATCAAGCATTTACTAAGCCAGGAGATACCGTCCTTGCGATGTCACTTCCACACGGTGGCCACCTCACACATGGTTCAAAGGTCAACTTCTCTGGCAAGTGGTTCAACATTGTTTCCTACGGTGTTCGCCAAGATAACGAACTCATCGATTATGACGAGCTCCGCGACCTTGCAATCGCCAATAAGCCAAAGATGATCTGTACTGGTGCAACGGCCTATCCATCGCTCATAGATTTCGAGAAGGTTCGTGCAATCTGTGATGAAGTCGGCGCAATTATGTGGGTAGATGCTGCCCACTTCATCGGACTTGTTGCAGGTAAGGCAATTCCTTCACCAGTGCAGCTTGCCGATGTTGTCTCATTTACAACCCATAAGGTTTTGCGTGGCCCACGTGGGGGCATGATTTTGTCGAAGGCAGAACATGCAGCTGCTATTGATAAGGCAGTATTTCCTGGAATGCAAGGCGGACCAATCATGTCTGCAGTTGCAGGTAAAGCTGTTGCGCTCGCAGAGTGTGCAACTCCTGCATATCAAAAGTATGCAAAGGATGTCATCGTCAATGCGCAGGCACTTGCTGCAGCCCTCGAAGGCGAAGGTATGCGCGCTGTTTCAGGTGGCACACAGACTCACCTTGCACTCATCGATATTCGAGCAACTGGCGTTAATGGCAAGGTTGCCGACGAACGTTGCGGCGCTGCAGGAATCGTTCTTAATAAGAACTCAATTCCATTCGATCCGGAAGCTCCTTCAGTTACTTCAGGAATTCGCGTGGGTACACCAGCAACAACAACTCAAGGTATGGGCGTTAATGAGATGAAGACAATTGCTTCATTGATCTCACGAGCTATCAAGAGTGAAGATGCTGCAACACACGCTGCAATCAAGGCTGAAGTACATGCGCTCACTGCACAATTTCCTATCTACCAGGCATAAAGGTTTATAGGTAAATAAAGAATGCGCGAGTACTTAGTAACACTTCTGCTCGCTGCAGCAATTTGTTATGTGGTGACACCGTATGTACGCACGTGGGCGATACGCTTTGGTGTCGTCGCAAAGATTCGTGAACGCGATGTTCATACAACACCAACACCTCGATGGGGTGGACTCGCAATGTGGATCGGCATGGCCGTCACCTTTGCGATGGTTCATCACTTATCGCTTGTAGGTAAATCGTTTACACGTGAATCGATTGGTATTTTCTTAGCTGCAACTTTCCTCGTTGCACTCGGTATGGTCGATGATCGCTTCGAACTCGATGCTCTAACAAAGCTTGCAGGGCAAGCACTTGCTGCAGGTATCTTGTTGATTTACGGCGTGCAGATCTTCTGGCTTCCGATTAATGGCGTGATGACTTTGCCGCCAAGCATTGGTCAATTACTCACAATTGTTATCGTTCTCGTCACGATTAACGCGGTTAACTTTATCGATGGCCTCGATGGTTTAGCTGCGGGAATCGTTGCAATTTCAGGTGCAGCATTCTTCGCTTTCGCTTACTTATTGGCGGTTATCTACGGCTTTAGTCGCGCTGGTTCACCATCGCTTATCACTGCCATTCTTATCGGTGTCTGCATCGGCTTCTTGCCACATAACGCATCTCCGGCTCGAATCTTTATGGGCGACTCGGGTTCAATGTTGTTAGGTCTTCTACTAGCTGCATCTGCAATTACGCTGACAGGACAGATTGATCCCAATGCAATTAGCGCAGAAGCGCTCGGACCAACGCTCTTGCCACTTGCACTTCCTCTTGCAGTGCTTGCACTTCCATTGATTGATTTGTTCTCTGCAATCTTCAGGCGAGTGCGCGCAGGCAAATCACCATTTGCTTCCGATAAAGAACACATTCATCACCGCATCATGCGCGCTGGAAATTCTCAAGCACGTACAGCTTTGATTATGTATTTCTGGACAGCGACAATCTCATTCCCAGTTTCTATCTCGGCCTTTACTCCGCTCTGGGTTGCTGCGATTGTCTTTGCGATTTTGTTGGCATTCACTTTGACCTTCCAGAAGAAGCGACCTGAATTGAAGAAGAGAAATGAACAGGTGTTAAGCGCATGAGTACAGAGCGAGCGCTCTTGCGAGGAGCACTGATCCCCACTGCAGTCACAGGTGTTGCATCCATTGCGATTTCTACATGGGTGAAGGGAAGCTCTGGCCTTGTCGGAGCCCTCTTGGCTCAATTCGTCGTGGTCATCTTCTTCGCCGCCAATGTGGGTACCGCCCGCCTATCACGTGACCTCGATCCGGTGATGACGATGTCCCTGGCGATGTTCTCGTATATGGCGAAGGTCCTACTCCTCGGCGTCTTCCTCTGGCTAATCTCGACCTTCGTCTCGACCTCTACCTGCGACCGAAAGGCCTTTGCTCTGAGCGCGGTGGCGGCGACATTTGCCTGGCTCGGGGGAGAGATTCGGGCATTTTTAGCCCTCAAATTGCACCTACAATTGCCCGACCGCAAGTAGCGGGTAAGCAGGTATGAAGAAGGAGAGCCCCATGGCAGGAAATCGTGAGGCAGATGCCCTATGGACGATCGTGGGCTACATGCTCTCAGGCCTCCTCTTCTGGGGTGGCGCTGGATACCTCGCAGATAAGTACCTCAATACCTCCTATCTAACCCTCGTGGGCTTCCTGGTCGGCATGGGCGGAGCGCTGTATCTCATATGGCTTCGATTTGGCCGGGAATAGCCCGAACCCCTAATCTTTCCCACGTCTGAAAGCGATTCAGACCTTCAAAATACGGCAGGGTGATAATGCATCTAAAGCTCAGCGGTGAAGAGGGTTTTACCCCTCCCGGCGTTAAGGACTTTGATCTCCCTCCCTTCTTTAACTCTCTTGAGTGGTTTACAAAGCCGGTAGCGCTCGTCGCACTCTCAGTAATCTTGATTTCAATCTTCTTTATTGCAGCATCTCGTAAGGCTCTTGTAGTTCCTGGAAAGCTTCAATTCTCCGGCGAACTCATCTACGACTTCGTTCGTAACGGTCTTGCAAAAGATATTCTCGGACCAGAGTTCATGCGCTTTGTTCCATACCTCTTCACACTCTTTACATTTGTTCTTGTTAATAACGTCTTCTCAATCGTGCCGTTATTGCAGTTCTCAGCAATGTCTCATGTTGGCTTCCCATATGCGCTCGCAATCATTACCTACTTGGTTTATCACTTCGTTGGAATGAAGAAGCAGGGCGTTGGTCATTACCTCAAGGGCATCGCATTTATGCCAGGTGTTCCAAAGGCAATTTACATTTTGCTCACACCAATTGAAATCGCAACATTCTTTATCGTGCGTCCTTTCACATTGGGTCTTCGTTTGTTCGCAAATATGTTTGCTGGCCACTTGTTGCTTCTCGTCTTTATCTTGGGCGGCGAGCACCTTCTTGCAGGTGTTGTTGGCCTCAAGATCGTTTCACCATTTGCTTTCACAATGGGTATCGCACTGACATTCTTCGAATTTATGGTGCAGTGCCTTCAGGCTTACATCTTTACGCTGTTAACAGCTCTCTACATCGCCGGCTCACTCGCTGACGAGCACTAAAAACAGAATTGGGGAAGTAACTTCGCTTCTTCAGTAAGAAAGGTAGAAACATGACAGGCTCACTAAACGTCATCGGTTACGGCATTGCTGCAATCGGACCTGCAATCGCAACTGGTTTGATCTTCGCTGCTTACATCAGCGGTGTTGCTCGCCAGCCAGAGTCACGCAGCGTCCTTCAGCCAATCGCGTTCCTCGGATTCGCTATGGCAGAAGCACTTGCACTCTTCGGTCTCGTTCTCGCATTCGTTCTCTAATTCGGTTTATCTAACAGGTAACTCCTAGAAGCGAGAGAAAATGCATCTATTTAACTTTGCGGATGAAGTTGCAGTGGTTGAAGAAAAGATCAACCCGCTAATTCCTCATCCAGTTGAGATCGTCGTTGGCCTCATCGCCTTCACGCTTCTCTTCCTCGTCTTGAAGAGCAAAGTCGTTCCTATGTTTGAAAAGGCATATGCGGAGCGCACTGCAGCTATTCAGGGTGGCATGGAGAAGGCAGAGCAGGCACAGCTAGAAGCTGCGCGTGCACTTGCTTCATACAACGAACAACTTTCATCAGCTCGTGATGAGTCCTCACGTCTTCGCGAAGAAGCACGTGTTCAAGGAGCCGCGATCGTTGAAGAACTTCGCGCTAAGGCAACGGAAGAAGCAGCTCGCATTACTGCAGCAGCACATGCTTCTATCGAGGCAGAGCGCCAGCAGGCAATCACTTCACTTCGTAATGAAGTCGGTGCATTGGCTGTTGATCTCGCATCAAAGATTGTGGGAGAAGCTCTCGATGACCAAGCTCGTCAGTCACGAATCGTTGAACGCTTTATTGAAGACTTGGAGAAGAGCAAGTAATGCGTATTCACCTCGGAGGAAGCAGTCGTCAGTCACTCGTGACTGCTCGTGCTCAGCTTGATGCTGCCGTAAAGGGCGCATCATCAGCTTCAGCTTCCGAGTTGTCTTCGCAATTGTTCTTTGCAGCTGAAGTCTTTGCAACCAACTCATCACTTCGCCGCGCCTTTACTGATGCATCTCGCGATGCAGCATCAAAGAGCGCTTTGGTGAAGGATCTCTTCGGCTCAAAGATTTCTTCTCAGGCATCCGATCTTCTCGCAGCAGTTGCAGGCCTTCGTTGGTCTGCTGCAGGTGACTTAGTTACAGTCATCGAGCAGCTTGCAATTGAAGCTGAAGCATCAGCAGCAAATGTTGATGGTGCACTCGATCGCCTCGAGTCAGAATTCTTCGAGGTATCTCGACTGATTGCAGATAATTTCGAACTCCGTAAGGCACTTGTTGGCAACGGTTCAGTAGCGGCTAAGAGCGCGTTAATCGCCGATGTTCTCTCAAAGAGCGCATCCGCATCTACTGTGAAGTTAGCCGTTGCGCTTGTAACAAGCCTTCGTGGTCGCAGCATCGAAGCAGCTTTCGCTGACTACCTCTTCGGTCTTGCTAATCGACGCAATCGTTTGATCGCACTTGTTCGTGTAGCAACGCACATTACAGATGCACAGAAGTCACGTCTTGCAGCAGCAATTGAAAAGCAGGTTGGCCAGCCAATCTCAATCAACGTTCAAGTTGATGCATCGATTATCGGTGGCATTTCAGTGAAGTTCGCAGATGAACTCGTAGATGGCAGTATTTCAAACCGACTTGCAAGTGCAGGACGCGCACTTGTAGGTCAAAACTAAGACAGGAAAAAAGGGGAAACTCATGGCAGAGCTCAAGATCCAACCGAATGAAATTCGGGATGCCTTAGCGAACTTCGTTAAGTCATATGATCCAGGCACCGCATCTCGTGATGAGGTCGGAACTGTTAGCCAAGCTGGCGACGGTATTGCACGCGTTGAAGGACTTCCTTCAACAATGGCAAACGAACTTCTTCAATTCGAGAACGGCACACTCGGACTTGCTCTTAACCTCGATGTTCGCGAAGTCGGTGTAGTTATCTTGGGTGACTACGCAGGTATTGAAGAAGGAACATCAGTACGTCGTACAGGTGAAGTTCTCTCTGTTCCTGTCGGAGATGGCTTCCTCGGTCGCGTAGTCGATCCACTTGGTCGACCAATCGACGGCAAGGGCGAGATTACTCCTGATGCACGTCGTGCACTCGAACTTCAGGCACCAACAGTTGTTCAGCGTCAACCTGTTAA
>JBJTMX010000083.1:0-6579 GCA_046070745.1 Candidatus Planktophila sp. | reverse complement strand
GACTAAGACCGCGACCGAAACCTGTGAGAAGAACATTTGCGCCTTCTTCTTGTGCCAAACGCGCTATGTGAAAAGCAATTGATCCATCTGTGAGAACGCCTGTAACCAGGATGTTCTTTCCTTGAAGGATTCCCATATCAGTGACCCATTCCCAATCCGCCATCGACTGGAATAAGCGCACCAGTGATGTAGCTAGCCTGTGGTGAAGCGATAAATGTTACGACATCTGCGATTTCATCTGCTGAACAGAAACGCCCCAATGGAATTTGAGCTGCGATATCTGAGCGGCGCTTTTCATCGAGATCAGCAGTCATATCAGTTTCAACAAAGCCTGGAGCAATGACATTGGCTGTAATGCCACGGCTACCGAGTTCGCGGGCAAAAGAACGCGCCATTCCTACGAGGCCTGACTTTGAGGCTGAGTAGTTGACCTGACCAGCGGCTCCGACTCCCCCGACTACTGATCCGATAAAGATAAGTCGTCCGCGCTTGAGCTTAAGAAGTCCCTTAGTTGCGCGCTTTGAAACACGAAATGCACCTGTGAGGTTTGCGTTGATAACGCTTTCAAAATCGTCATCACTCATGCGCATCACCAGTGTGTCCTTGGTGATACCCGCATTGGCAACGATGATTTCAGGCTGTCCAATCTCAGCCTCAATCTTTGCGAAACCCGCATTGACAGATTCTGATGATGTAACATCCATTTGAACGGCGTCGAAACCTTGTGGTGGAGTTCCGCTGCGATATGTGATGACTACTCGATGGCCAGCTGCCTTGAGGTTCTGGGCAATGGCTAGGCCAATGCCGCGATTTCCGCCTGTGACGAGTGCGATAGAAGGTGATTGGCTCATGAGAGGAAACTTACTCGTTACTTTCGCGTAAATACGATTTTGAGAGCGCGATTATCGCTCGTGCCTCATACTCTTGCGCTATGAAACTCAACAAGAAGCCAGCAAATGAGAATTCCGAGAGTTTCTCCATTACCGCCGCTCCCAAAAGCCTTAAGAACGATCTTGCTGGACGGCAACGCCGGTATTTAATCTCAATGCTCATCCGCACAGCGTGCTTCCTGCTCACTGTCTGGCTCCCCTCTCCATACCGCTGGTTCGCATTGGTAGGTGCAATGTTCCTTCCATATATTGCAGTAGTCATTGCCAATGCAGGACGCGAGACTATTTTTCCTGGCGCCAACATTGTCTCTAAGAGGCCGCGCGGAATTGAGTAGGAAAGAACCACATGCGCTTCTCAAGAGCGCTCTCGCACTTCTATTAATCGCTGGATGTCTATGGGCTGCGCAGTGGCAATATCACCGTGGAATTGCACGCCATGAAAGAAATTCACAGATCACCTCTCACATCACTCTTCCCGTTGTAGAACTTGCCGCTGTAGAAGCGGCACCAGAACGCAACGAGTGGCAGCGCGTTTCGGTGACGGGTGTTTTTGATGGTGATCGCCAAATACTTCTTCGCAATCATTACTATGAAGGAAAATACGGTTTTGAAGTTCTTACCGCATTTACATCTGCTGAAGGTAAAGAGTTTTGGGTCGACCGAGGCTGGGTACAAGCCGGTGCAACTGCAACTGAGCAGCCACAACTGCCCGAAGTACCTACTGGTGAAGTAACTATCGTCGGTCGAATCCGACTTGATACATCGTTACCGCAAGGAAATTTCTTTGCAATCCCAACCGGAAAAGCTGCAGGACTCATTTCTGAGGCAAACGCGCAATCTTCAAATACCGACCACGGAATTGAATCCAGCTTTTACCTAGACCTCATTAGTGGATCTACACCAGAACTTACTCCCGCAGTCGTTGCCGAAATTCCGGAGTTAACTGATGGACCGCACTTTGCCTATGCTCTGCAGTGGCTAATCTTCGCCGGGCTTGTTATCTATGGGCGTTTTCTAATTCGCCGTGAGGTCTTGACGCGAGAAGAGATCTGAGTACAACCCTGATGCTCGCATCAGTTCGGCATGTGTTCCGCGCTCAATAATCTGACCATCACTCATCACCAGAATTTGATCGGCATCCATTACGGTGCTGAGGCGGTGGGCAATCACGATAGAAGTTCTTCCCACGAGCGCTGTCTTGAGCGCCGCTTGAACTAGATCTTCATTTTCAGAATCCAAATGTGCAGTCGCTTCATCGAGAATCACAATTGCAGGAGCTTTTAGCAGCATGCGAGCGATTGCCAGACGTTGCTTCTCGCCACCTGAGAGGCGATGACCGCGCTCTCCTACCATCGTCTCAAGCCCATTAGGCAAGGATTCGATGAGGTTCCAAATCTGAGCAGATTTGCATGCTGAGATCAGCTCTTCATCTGTTGCATTGGACTTTGCATAGCGCAGGTTATCAGCAATCGACTCATGGAAGAGATGTGGATCTTGTGCAACAACGCCGATTTGATCGCGTAGGGATTGAAGAGTGAATTCACGAATATCGGTTCCATTAATTGCGATAGAACCACCCGTGACGTCATAGAGTCTCGGGAGAAGTGCCGACAAAGTTGTCTTACCGGCCCCTGATGGACCAACTATCGCTGTCAGGGTTGATGCCCTTGCAGTAAATGAAAGTCCTTTCAGAATCTCACCACTCTCAATGATTTCTTGCTTTGCAACTGATTCAAGGGATGCCAGAGAAATCTCATCAGCTTTTGGATAGCTAAAGTGAATATCGTTTACACAAATTTCCGCGCTACCAGGCTGAAGTTGAATGGCTCCAGGTTTGTCCTGGACCATTGGGTGAAGATCGAGAACTTCAAAGATTCGCTCAAATGAAACAAGAGAGGTCATAACTTCAACTCGAACATTAGAGAGCGCTGTAAGTGGACCGTAGAGTCGGGCTAAAAGCGCAGTCAGGGCAAGGAGAGTGCCAACTGTGATTGAACCGTTTATTGCCATGTGGCCACCGAAGCCGTAAGCAACAGCTGTTGCTACCGCAGCAACGCTCGTCAATGAGGTGAAGAATAGGCGGTTCAGCATTCCCATATGAATCCCAATGTCAGCAACTTTGCGAGCACGAGTTGAGAAAAGAATTGATTCTTTCTCCGGTTGACCGTAAAGAGAAACGAGTATTGCTCCAGATACGTTGAAGCGTTCAGTCATTGTGCTCGACATTTTTGCATTGAGATCAAAGGATTCCCGCGTCAATTGTTGAATCTTGCGCCCAACCCACTTTGTTGGATAAATAAAGAGGGGAAGCAGAAGTAAAGCAATAACGGTTATCTGCCATGATAGGAATAGCATCGTCATAGCAACAAGAATTAAAGTGAACCCATTGCTAACTACGCTCGAAAGAGTTGAAGTGAATGCTTGCTGTGCACCCATTACATCTGAATTTAATCTCGAAATCAAAGCACCGGTTTGAGTGCGGGTGAAGAACGCAACAGACTGACGCTGCACATGCGAAAAGATTTGGGTACGAAGATCGAAAATGAGACCTTCGCCCACTCGAGAAGAGAACCATCGACCTATAACGTTGAATATTGCATCCAGAACTGCAAGTCCACCGACTGCAAGAGAGAGTTGCGTGACTAATGATGCATTCTTGGGAATAACCGCGTCGTCAATTAATTTACGAAGCAATAATGGAGTAGCGACAATGAGAATCGCGTCGATAATTACCGTGATTAAGAAGTAGAAAATCTGCTTCCGATATGGTTCAGCGTAACCAACGATCCGTCTTAGCGTTCCCGCCTTGAGTTTCTGCGATTTAACCGATGGATCCGCAGTCATAGACCGCATTGCCATCCACACTGCATGCTGACTCATGAAAAATTAATCAGACCGTAAAGCCGAGCGCGCGAAGTTGTTCACGTCCATCGTCTGAAATCTTATCTGGACCCCAAGGCGGCATCCAGACCCAGTTGATTCGAACATCATCAACGAGTGGAGCCAGCGCCTGGCGAGTTTGGTCTTCAATAACATCTTGAAGTGGGCAGGCAGCAGATGTGAGTGTCATGTTAAGCACTGCGATGTTGTTTTCATCGACCATCGCATCATAGATGAGGCCTAAATCAACAACATTGATACCGAGTTCTGGATCAACAACATCCTTCATAGCCTCAGTAACGTCTTCTACCTGTGCAGTCATGTTCTTATCCTACTTCTCTTCCTTGCTGTGCGCTTGCACAGAAGCATCCTTAAAAGCCATCCATCCCAGTAGCGCGCACTTAATGCGTGCTGGATATTTCGAAACACCAGCGAGTGCTACGGCATCTTCGAGAATTTCAGCGTTACCTTCTTCAGAACCTTTGCTCTGCATCAGGTGGAGGAAGTTATCTGAAATCTCTTGTGCCTCAGTAAGAGTCTTTCCAATAAGCAGGTCGCTCATAATTGATGTGCTGGCTTGCGAAATTGAACAACCCACGCCCTCCCAATTAACAGATGCAACTTTATCTCCATCGAGAATCACGCCAAGAGTTACTTCGTCACCACAGCTTGGGTTAACGTGATGAACCTGTGCATCATTATTGGCATCAAGGTGCTTATTCTGCGGATTCTTGTAATGGTCGAGAATTACCTCTTGATATAGATTATCGAGTTGCATCAGCGTCCAAAGTATTTCTGTGCGTCGAGAATTCCGGCAACAAGAGCATCGCAATCTTCATGAGTGTTATAGAGATAAAGCGAGGCACGAGTAGTTGCAGGCACGCCCATCTTGCGATTGAGCGGCCACGCGCAGTGATGCCCTGTGCGCACTGCAATTCCTTGACTATCCAAGAATTGACCTAGATCGTGCGGGTGAATATCTCCAAAGGTAAATGAGATAGAGCCGCCACGAGATTCAGTCGACTTTGGGCCGATGACATTAAGGTCCTCAATCTCAGCAAACTTGTTGAGAAGGTAACCTGTTAATTCAATTTCATGTGCGTGTACTCGATCGAGACCCACACGACTTAAGTAATCTAGGGCTGCAGCAAGTCCAGCTGCTTGAGCCATATTAGGAACACCGGCTTCAAACTTGCGCGGAGCCGGAGCCCACGTTGCAGATGTCATTGTGACGGTTTCAATCATCGAGCCACCTGTAAGAAAAGGCGGAAGTTCTGCGAGCAGTTCGCTTCTCCCCCAGAAGACACCAACTCCTGTTGGACCAAGCGCTTTATGTCCTGAGAATGCTAAGAAATCTACGCCGAGAGTTGAGATATCGACTTTCATATGTGGAACTGATTGACATGCATCAAGCACGACAACTGCCCCCACTTCATGTGCGCGCTTGATGATTGCATCAAGCGGATTAATTGTTCCTAAAACATTCGATTGATGCGTGAGTGCAACTACTTTCGTCTTTTCAGTAATAACTGAATTGATATTGGAGAGATCAAGACGACCTTCAGGTGTTACCTCAAACCACGAAAGCGCTGCACCAGTGCGAGCTGAAAGCTGCTGCCAAGGAATCAAGTTTGCGTGATGTTCCATCTCGGTAACAACGATTCCATCATTGCTTGTCAGGTGGAAGCGATTACCCGGTAGCGCATTGCCCATTGCATAAGCGATGAGATTGATTGATTCGGTTGCGCTCTTTGTGAAGATCACTTCATCCACATGTGCGCTGATAAAAGCTGCAACAGTTGCGCGAGCACCTTCATAAATATCAGTCGCTTCTTCTGCCAATTGATGTGCGCCACGGTGAACCGCTGCGTTGTGAAGGCGATAGAAATCGACTTCCGCATCAATAACAGATTGAGGTTTCTGACTTGTAGCGCCGGAATCTAAATAGACAAGGCGCTTGCCATCGCGGATTGTCCGGTCAAAGATTGGAAAATCCTTGCGAATGGCAAGCGCATCGAATGTCATTATTAGGCGCCTACGTACTCCGCATAACCGTTTGCCTCAAGCTTTTCAGCAAGCTCTGGGCCGCCTTGTTCAACAACCTTGCCTGCAGCAAATACATGCACAAAGTCCGGTTGGATGTAACGAAGGATACGTGTGTAGTGAGTAATAAGAAGTACGCCGAGATTATTTGCTTCCTTAGCGCGAACAACACCTTCAGAAACAATACGGAGCGCGTCAACGTCGAGACCTGAATCTGTTTCGTCAAGGATTGCAAACTTTGGCTTCAAGAGTTCAAGCTGCATGATCTCATGACGCTTTTTCTCGCCGCCTGAGAATCCCTCGTTGACATTGCGCTGCGCAAATGAAGGATCCATCTTGAGGCCTTCCATCGCGCTCTTTACTTCGCCAACCCACTCGCGAAGCTTTGGAGCTTCACCGCGAAGTGCCGTAGCCGCTGTTCGCAAGAAGTTAGAGACAGATACACCTGGAACTTCAACTGGGTACTGCATCGCGAGGAAGAGGCCAGCCTTTGCGCGCTCATCAACAGACATCTCTAGAACATCTGCGCCATCGAGAGTCACTGTTCCACCTGTAATGGTGTACTTAGGATGACCTGCGATTGAGTATGCAAGTGTCGACTTGCCTGAACCGTTTGGTCCCATGATTGCGTGAGTCTCACCTGACTTGATGGTGAGGTCTACGCCTTTAAGGATCTCCTTAACGCCCTGCTCTGTATCTACAGTTACCTTTAAACCACGAATTTCTAATGTGCTCATTGCGGACTCCATTACTTCTCAATCGTGAC
>JBJTMX010000082.1:0-24828 GCA_046070745.1 Candidatus Planktophila sp. | reverse complement strand
GCCTTCAGAGGCAATTTTTCTTGATGCAAAGACAGAAGCAGAACTTTCAGAACTTGATGATGCGGATGCGCTTGAACTTCTTGAAGCAATCGGTTTAACAGAGCCAGGTCTTACAACTTTGGCTCGCGTTGGATTCGATACTCTTGGTTTGCAGACATATCTCACTGCAGGTCCTAAAGAGGCTCGTGCATGGACAATTCATAAGGGTGACACTGCTCCAATGGCAGCAGGTGTGATTCACACAGATTTTCAAAAGGGCTTCATTAAAGCTGAAATCGTTTCATTTGATGACTTGTTGGCAGCAGGATCGATGGCAGAAGCTAAATCTGCTGGGAAAGTCCGCATGGAAGGCAAGGAATACGTCATGCACGATGGTGACGTTGTCGAATTCCGCTTTAACGTCTAAAGCCACTTTTCCACCTGCGTTTTGCGAAAAGTCCTCCTGCGCTCACCTCCTGTTCACCTTCTAGAGCCACTCTACTGAGGTGAAATCGCCTCAGAACCTCTTTGCTGATCGTGATCTGAGTTGGCTCGATTTCAATACCCGCGTTCTTGAGCTAGCAGAAAATCAATCGCTCCCGCTTCTGGAGCGAGTCAAGTTTCTCGCTATTTACTCTGCGAATTTAGACGAGTTTTTTATGGTTCGAGTCGCGAGCCTTAAGCGCAAAATTGAATTTGGAAAGAATGACCCACTCATCTCAGGTATGACGCCCAGGGAACTTCTCTCCGCCATCCACTTAAAAGTTCGAACTTTGCAAGATCGAGTTGAATTTTTACTAGGAAACGATTTGAAACCGCGCCTGGTAAAGGAGGGAATCAAGCGCGTCAATTGGGATTCACTCTCGGATGAAGAGAAATCACCCCTGACTGCAAAATTTGAACGCGATATTTTTCCGGTACTAACACCTCTAGCTTCTGATCCAGCACATCCATTTCCTCACATTTCAGGTCTCTCACTAAATCTAGGAATAATTGGGAGAAACAAAGGAGATGGTGAAGAAAAATTTGTCAGAGTGAAAGTACCATCAAATGTGCCGCGCATGGTTCGAATTAATGAGCTCGACAATTCATACATACTTCTTGAAGATTTGGTAGCAGAACACCTCCACTTCCTTCTCCCCGGCGCCAGCATTGAGGAGATTTACTTCTTTCGCGTAACTCGCAATCAAGATCTTGACATTGACGAAGAAGATGCAGAAGACTTATTAGAGTCTCTTGAAGAGGAGCTTTCGCGAAGGAAATTTGGCGCAGCTGTGCGCATGGAGATTGAGCAAGGTGTCGCTCCTCGCTTACTCCAAAAACTAATAGAAGAACTTGAGATAGAACAACATGAGGTTTTCGTCCATAAACCGCCACTAGATCTCACATATCTATTTGAGATGGCAAACATTGATATGCCAGAGCTCAAGTATCACCCATTCCGATCAGTGCAACCACCTAAGTTAGAGGACATTGATCGCCACGATGCAGATGCCTTCTTTTCCGCAATTAAAGAAGGCGAAATTCTTCTTCACCACCCATATCAAACATTTACATCGACAGTCACTCGCTTTGTGGAGCTGGCTGCGCAAGATCCAAAGGTTTTGGCAATTAAGCAAACTTTGTATAGAACCTCTGGTGATTCACAAATCATGAAGTCTCTGATCGAAGCCGCTAAGTCTGGAAAGCAAGTGTTGGCAGTCATTGAATTGCGGGCCCGTTTCGACGAGCAGGCAAATGTTCGCTGGGCAAAGAAGTTAGAGGATGCAGGGGCTCACGTTGTCTATGGAGTCTTGGGTTTGAAGACGCATGCCAAAGCAAGTCTGGTTGTCCGCAAAGAAGAGCAAGGCTTAACCGTTTACTCGCACATTGGAACCGGCAATTACAACCCAAAGACCGCTCGAATATACGACGATCTTGGAATTCTTAGTTCAGAGAAAAAACTTGGGGATGATTTACTAAAGTTATTCAATCACCTGAGCGGTGTACATTCTGAATCTGAATACTCTCGATTACTTGTTGCTCCGCACGGGCTAAGGCTAGCCCTCATTGAAAAGATAGAACGAGAGAGACGAAATCACCTGGATGGAAAACCTTCTCAAATTCGCTGGAAGGTAAACTCACTCGTCGATAACTACATGATTGAAGCGCTCTACCTTGCTGCAAAAGATGGGGTACCTATAGAACTTGTGGTGCGCGGTGCATGTTCTTTTCGAATGAGCAAAGTTTCTCAATTTCAGAATGTTCGAATACGTTCAATTTTGGGAAGATTCCTAGAGCATTCACGTATCTATAACTTTTATAACGCCGGTGATGCAGAGTTTTATATTGGAAGCGCAGACATAATGGAGCGCAATTTAGATCGCAGAGTCGAGGCGCTCATAAAAGTAGATTCTCAAGAGCATAAAAATGAGCTTGAGTTGATATTGGAGCTCTCTCAATCACCACGCTTTAGAAAGTGGGAAATGTTAAATGATGATTCTTGGCAATACATCAAGAACGGACCAGAAGGAAAGCTGCTGGAAGATTTCCAGGAGTACTACGTTGAAAGGTATAAGAAATGATTAAAGCAGCTGGCGCAGTCGTGTGGCGGGAAGAAGTACCTTTCGAGTTAGAAATCCTCCTAGTTCACCGAGCTCAATATGACGATTGGTCTTTTCCAAAGGGAAAAATTGAAAATGGTGAGAGTGCAATCGCAGCAGCTTTCAGGGAGGTAAAAGAGGAGACTGGTATAACAACAATATTTGGTGAATACCTCGGATCTTCTTCCTACAAAATTGAAGACCAGAAGAAGAAAGTCAAATATTGGATGGCAATGGGAATTCCCGATGCGACCCCATTTCTTCCAAATCCTGAAGTGGATAAGATTGAATGGCTTTCAATTAAAGAGGCCCGGCACTTCCTTTCATACGACGAAGATCGTGAGATTCTCGACGAGTTTATTAGTCGTGAGCGCTATACAAGCAAGCTCGTACTTTTACGTCACGCCAAGGCCGTCAAGCGAAATCAATGGAATGATTACGATCTCGATCGACCATTAGCGGATGAAGGAATCGAACAAAGTCGTCGTTTGGTCAGCCAGCTAGAACCATTCGGGATTCAAGGAATTTTTTCATCGGATGCATCTCGTTGTTTTTCAACGGTAGAACCACTTTCACAGTACCTCGACTGTAAAGTTTCTGTGACTTCCGATCTTAATGAGGAAAGTTTTGAGAAGAATGAAAAAGTTGCTCTCAATTACGTTAAGCACTTAATGCGTTTTCCTGGGAATCAATTAGTCTCTAGCCACAATCCAATCATTCCTCAAATACTCTCTAGAATCGCTCGAGTTGAGTACTCAGCTGATGATCTCGAACCAGCAGATGCATGGGTGGTCCATCATCGCGGGGATAAGGTATTGGCTGTTGAATTCCTTCGCCACCCAAAGGTTGAAAAGACTGCACAGTCCGAATAAAGCTCAACTTTAAGATTTGAGCCAATCGAGTCGTTGTAAAACAATTCCTTCACGGAGTGCCCATGGACATTGGGTAATTTTTTCAACGCCGAAAATATTCATTGTCGCATCCGCGACTAATGCGCCAGCGACTATTTGACGTGCGCGGCTCGGGGAAACTCCCGGAAGTTGAGCACGTTGATTTTCCGTCATCTTTGCCAACCTCGGAACAATAGTTTTAAGCCCCGCGGATGTAAGCGATGATCCGAGTTCAGGTAGGTAATTTTGCTGGATCCGGCGCAGGGTCCTAAAAGTTTTACTCGTACCAATCGCAGTACGATCGCTGTTATCCCCAATTTCATCTTTAATGCTCTCTAATACCTCCGCTATATGGAGGCGCAACTTATTGAGAGACTTCTCGGTGAATGGATCACCAACTAGGAACTGGCGCGTTAATCGACTCGCCCCGAGCATCACCGAATTTGAATAAGTCGGATTTTCTTGGGTACCGGTGGCAATCTCGAGAGAACCCCCACCAATATCGAGTAGTAAAACGTCACCTGCTGACCAGCCAACCCAACGGCGTGCTGCTAAAAAAGTAAATTTTGCTTCATCGGTACCACTCAGGACTTCAAGTTCAATTCCAGTAGAAGAGTGAACTGCCTGTAAGACTAAATCAGAATTCTTTGCCTCTCGTATTGCAGATGTAGCGAATGCGAGCATGTCATCTAATTGAATTTCTTTAGCTTCGTTCTTCAGTCGGTTGAGCGTTAGAAGTAGGGTTTTAATTCCTTCATCAGAGATATCACCGTCTTCAGTGAGATATTCAGCGAGTCTAATTTCTTCTTTAAAACTTTCATATGCAAGTGGCGCTGACCCATGATGAGCATCCATAATTTGTAGGTGCACAGTATTGGATCCGACATCAAGGACTCCAAGGCGCATTGGGTAATTCTAATGATGAAGATTTCGAAGAGGTGAATTTCGCCTAAACGTGAGGGGATTATCTGGAAATCAAGCTCTACGGTAAGATATGAGCCTGCACTTTCCAATTAAGTGCCCTTATTTATGGAGTTTCTTCTCAAATGGCAAAGACGCAAGCACACCTCAAAGACCTGCCGGTAAAGACCCGCGACAGCATTCGTAACGTCGCGATCATCGCTCACGTTGACCATGGAAAGACAACTTTGGTTGATGCGATGCTCTGGCAGTCTGGTGCTTTCGCAGCTCACAAGAAGCAGGACGAGGGCCAAGACCGCATGATGGACTCGATGGACCTCGAGCGCGAAAAGGGAATTACTATCCTTGCAAAGAACACTGCGGTTCGTCGCGGTGATTCTGTTATCAACATTATTGATACACCTGGCCACGCAGATTTCGGTGGTGAGGTAGAGCGCGGACTCGAGATGGTCGACGGTGTGATCTTGCTCGTTGATGCTTCAGAAGGTCCGCTGCCACAGACTCGCTTCGTATTGCGTAAGGCACTTCAGAAGAACCTTCCAGTCATCTTGCTTATCAATAAGACAGACCGTCCAGACTCACGTATCGCAGAGGTCGTCGATGAGGCATACGAGCTGTTCCTTGATCTCGATGCAACTGAAGAGCAGATTGATTTCCCAGTTGTTTACGCATCTGCAAAAAACGGTCGCGCCTCACTCAACCGTCCAGCAGATGGCGGATTGCCTGATGAAGAGAACCTCGATGTCCTCTTCAAAGTTATTCAAGATACTGTGCCAGCTCCTGTGTATCACGAGGGTGCACCACTTCAGGCACATGTGACTAACCTCGACTCTTCACCATTTCTTGGTCGCCTTGCTTTGATGCGTATCCACGAAGGAACTCTCAAAAAGGGTCAGTCGGTCATGTGGATGAAGACTGATGGCACGCAAGAGCGGGTAAAGATTTCTGAACTTCTTATTACAGAAGCTCTCGAACGTGTACCTGGACTTGAAGCAGGTCCTGGTGACATCGTTGCGATTGCAGGTATTGAAACAATTACCTTGGGTGAGACTCTTGCAGATCTCGAAAACCCACATGCACTCCCATTGATTAAAGTTGATGAGCCATCAATCTCGATGACAATCGGTATCAATACATCACCTCTCGCAGGTAAGTCAGGCAAGTTGCTGACAGCGCGTCAGGTAAAGGATCGTCTTGATAAAGAGCTCATCGGTAACGTTTCACTTCGTATTCTCAACACCGAACGCCCAGATGCTTGGGAAGTTCAGGGTCGCGGTGAGCTTCAGCTCGCTGTTCTCGTTGAAATCATGAAGCGCGAAGGTTTTGAGCTCACAGTTGGTAAGCCACAGGTTGTTACAAAGATGATCGATGGCAAATTGCACGAGCCAATGGAGCGCCTCACAATTGATGCGCCTGAGGATTACCTCGGTGTTCTCACTCAGTTGATGGCACTTCGTAAGGGCCGCATGGAGCAAATGGTGAACCATGGCACCGGTTGGATTCGTCTTGAGTACAAGGTTCCATCACGTGGTCTTATCGGTTTCCGTACAGAGTTCCTTACAGAAACACGCGGAACAGGTTTGCTCCACCACGTATTCGATTCCTACGAGCCATGGTTTGGTGAACTTCGTACACGTGGAACAGGATCACTTGTTTCAGACCGTATGGGCGCAGTTACTTCATACGCACTTACAGGTGTTCAGGAGCGCGGAACAATCTTCGTCGAGCCAGGCGATGAGGTTTACGAGGGCATGGTTATTGGTGAGAACTCACGTTCAGAAGATATGGACGTTAACTGTGTTCGTGAAAAGAAGCTTACAAACATGCGTGCTTCAGGTACCGATGATTCTGAAAAGTTGATTCCACCAAAGAAGCTCAACATGGAAGGTGCGCTTGAGTTCTGTCGCGAAGATGAATGTGTTGAGGTAACACCTGCCGTTGTTCGTATCCGCAAGGTTGTTCTTGACGGTGCAGAGCGCGCACGAGCAACATCACGCGCTAAGAAATCAAACCAGTCATAAGGTATTAACCGCTCCAAAAGAAATGGACCCTGCGCTAACAATCGCGCCTAGGGTCCATATTCTTTTATCCGCTTCAATGTTAAGACCGCAAATATAAATTCTAGGCGCGATTGTTAAGCGCCGAATTTCGTATTTGCGGTCGGTAGCATTGCCACGTGCGAAAAATAATATTGGTTGTAATAGCGTTGTTGTTGGTGCCGGTCAATGCGAATGCGCATGCTGGGCTGGTGTTTGCGAATCCGGCGGCGAATGCTGAAGTAACGATCATGCCCGAGCAGATCCAGTTAACGTTTACTGAAGAGCTCATGCTTATCGGTGAGAAGAAAGTTAATAATGTAAGTCTTGTAGGTCCCGATGGAGAGATAACAATCTCTGAAACAACAGTCAACGGAGCTCTTCTTTCGGCAACCGTTCCGGCGGCTGAATATCCATCTGGAAGCTACAAAGTTTCATATTCGATTGTCTCGGCCGACGGCCACAAACTCAGCGATAGCTACTCTTTTTCACTCAACGCACCTACTCCACTGATTGCGCCCTCTCCGGCTGGTGAGGATGAAGACGGCGATGGAGTTCTGCCGCTACCAATCGTGGGGGCGATTGCAATCGCCGTGATTGTGGGGCTATTCATTGCCTTTGGCCGTCGCAACCGCGCAAAGTAGAGGGAATTGTCTGTGGCGTAGGGTTCAATTCGTACTATGAGTAAATCAAAGGGGAGCGCTGCGCTGACCCTCGTCGCCAACCCGATTACTCGCCGTGAACACCTTCTTGATCCACTGCAAAGAGAAGCGGTCGCACACCGTGGCTATCCACTGATCATCCGTGGAGCAACAGGCACCGGAAAGACATCCACTCTTATCGAGTGCGCGATTGATCGCATCAAGAGCGGTGCTGCCACAGATTCAATCCTTATCCTCACTTATGGCCGAAAACGCGCCTCTGAAATCCGTGATGCAATTGTTCTTGCATCAGGTGGAACAGTTCAAGAACCAGTCGCTCGAACATTTCACGCACTTGCCTACTCAATCCTTTCAATGACCGCGGGTGAGAATTTCCGGGAAACGGTTTTGATTTCAGGTGCCGAGCAAGAAGCATTTATCAAGATTCTTCTTGAGGGAAATATCGAAGACGGCGCTGATTGGTGGCCACAAGAGCTATTAGGGGATGTAAACGCTAGGAACTCCATCATGATGGGTCAGCCGTTGCTGACACAAGGATTTATTCGCGAGCTCCGTGACTTGATGATGCGTGCAACCGAGCGCAATCTTTCACCCGAGGATCTCGCATTGAAGGGTAAGCGCCTCGGTGAAAAGTTTTGGCAGCCTGCTGCGCGATTCTGGAAGCAGTATCTAGAAGTCTCTGCAGATATGGAATCCGCAGCTGCAGATTCAAAGATGCGTATCGACCCGGCACAAATAATCAACGCTGCTATTGCACATTTAGATGCGAACCCTGAAATTCTTGCTGATCTACGTAAGCGCTTTTCAACAATCATGATCGATGAATTCGAAGAGTCAGATCCTGCTCAGCGACGCCTTCTAGAACGCCTTATTGGCAGCGATGTCGTCCTCGTTGTAGACCCTGAAGTCGCAGTCGGACGCTTTCGAGGTTCTGATCCTGATGGAGCTATCGCATATTGCGAGAAAACTTTTCCAGGTGCACGGACGATTACTCTTGAACAAGACCATCGTGGAACCCCACAAAAATTTGCCATTGAGTTAATGTCCGAGAGCGAAGAAGCGCAGTACATCGCATATCAAATCAAGCGCGCCCACTTAATGGAGGGCGTTGCATATTCAGATATCGCAATCATCGTCCGCGCACATAACTCAACGGCAACGGCGATTCGCCGTGCGCTTGGACAATCAGGCATCCCTGTTGCTGGAGATAAAGAAGCGATTGCATCTAATGCTGCAGTCGCCCCCTTCTTGCTTCTTGCTCGCGTCGCTGCAGGCGTTGAACAATTGACGATGGATGTCTGCGAGCGACTTTTATTGGCTGAATTTGGTGGCGCTACCTCAATCTCATTACGGCGCCTCCGTACTGCGCTCTTAAAGGCGCGCGATGAAGCAACAGATCAGCGCACAGGAAGCGAGATGATTATCGATGCCATCAACGATGGCGATATTCCTATTGAAGAATCCGCAGAACTCCGTCGCATCCATGAACTTCTTTCTCATGCGCGCGCATCCCTTCGGAAGAAGAGCCCATCGATTCACGATTTATTGTGGTCAATCTGGTCTCAGGCAGTAACCCCTGAAAATCAATTGATTTCTGAGGCCTGGCAACGTGCCGCACTCCGTGGTGGCTCACGAGGAGCGGCCGCAGATCGCGATCTCGACGCAATGGTGCAACTCTTTGATTCAGCTGCTCGCCATATCGATCGCATGCCAGGTGCGCATCCGCGAATCTTCTTAGAAGAAATCGCGCAAGAAAGCATCGTTACCGACCTCATTACCGCTCAAGGAGTCCGACCAGATGTCGTGGAACTTCTGACAGTTCACTCAACCAAGGGACTTCAATTTAAACGCGTATTTGTTGCCGGCGTGCAAGAAGGTATCTGGCCAAACCTCAAGCAGCGCAGTACCTTGCTCGGATCAGAACGACTTGTTGAACGCGAACGCCACGGTGAAGAAATGGCGCAGATTGAACTTGATGTCATTACTGCAGAATCTCTAGCTCAAGATGAGGCACGTCTCTTCCGCGTTGCAACTACTCGAGCATCTGATCAACTTCACGTCACAGCAGTTTCACGCGAAGAAGATTCGCCATCGGCGCTCTTCTTAGAAGCCGCAGAATCTCCTGAATACTCAACTCCATCATTTGATAATGTGCGCCCACTTACAGCTAACGCGCTGGTGGCATCTTTGCGTCGCGCGCTTAGTAGCGACCATGCAGATTTTGCAGCATCGCTTATCGCCACATTGGCAGAATCAGAGATCACTGTCGCAAAGACAGAAAACTGGCTTGGCTCTGCACCACTGACAACAGATGCGCCACTTGCCGGCGATGATGAACTTGTCTACATCTCACCAAGTGCCGCCGAGTCCTTTGAAACATGCGGCCTTAAATGGTTATTAGAACGTAATGGCGGCTCTAATGGAGATACCACCGCGCAGTTATTGGGCTCGGTTATTCACGAATATGCACGCTTAAAGGTTGAGGGCTCCGATATCACTGATGAGTACCTCTATCAATCACTTGAGAAGGCATGGCCGCTGATCACCGAATCCACTGGGTGGATTAGCGCTCTGCAGCTAGGCCGTGCGCAGAAGATGCTTCAACGTTTTGCTGAATATCACCGCACCTCTACTCGTGAAGTACATGGAGTAGAACTCACCTTTGAATTCGATTTAGGTAAGACTCGAGTCCGTGGCTCTATCGATCGCCTTGAGGTGGATAGCGATGGAAAGTTCTTTGTTGTTGATTTCAAGACTGGCAAGGCAATTTCCAAGAAGGAAGCAGCAAAGAACCTTCAGCTCGCTTGCTATCAGTTAGCGGTAGTTCTTAACTCCTTTAAGGAGAAGCTCTCAGAACCTGCAGTATCAGGGTCGCACTTGGTCTTCCTGGGTCATGATGCTAAAGATGTCACTACGCGAGAGCGAACTCCTATCGTGGTTGAAGAGATTACTGCGAATCTAGAAGAGATTGCTACGGGAATGGGCGCCGCAACATTTAAGGCAACGAAGAACGACTTCTGCGGATACTGCCCTGTGAAATCTTCCTGCCCGTTGCACCTTGAGGGAAGATCGGTCATCGGATGAATATCGAATTAGAAGAGAAGTATTCACCGCAACAAGTTGCAGCGTTTATTCGCTTAATCGACCCAAATTTTCCCGACCCCAGCGAAGAGCAATCGTTGATTATTTCGATTAAGAGTAACCCGCTTGAACCCGCAGTCGTCATTGCTGGTGCAGGTTCAGGTAAGACCGAAACTATGGCATCGCGAGTGGTCTACCTCGTCGCCAATGGTTTTGTTCGCCCAGATCAAATTCTGGGCCTCACCTTTACTCGCAAAGCTGCTGGCGAGCTCAACCTTCGTATTCGTAAGCGCCTCGGTCAATTGCTCAAAGGTATGGAGAAGGCCCATAAAGCAGCGAACAAGGCACCTTTTGAGCCACCCTTTCAGAGCCTGGATACGGCGGTCACGACCTATCACTCATATGCAGGGCGCATTCTCTCCGAGCATTCAATTCGTCTCGGGATTGATGCAGATTCTCAACCAATGGGCGAAGCAGCGTTATGGATGATGGCCAATCGCATTGTGCGCAATTGGGATGAAGCCGGATACACCAACGAAAGTTCAATTAAGACCATCATTGAAGATTTGATGGGTCTGACATCTCAAGCCCTTGAGCATCAAGTCAGCGGCGAATCCATTATCGAGCAGGACAATAAATTACTTGCAGAGCTCAATCGCATGAGCGGACCAAGTAATGAAGGTGTTCGAAAGGCTGCCCTCACTGCAGTACAGCGTTCTGGACTTGTCACAATGATGGATAGGTTCCTTGAAGAGCGCCGGACCAGTGGCCAACTTTCATTTGATGATCAGATCTCGCTTGCTGCGCGAATCGCACAGAACTTTCCTGATGTAGGCGCGCTTGAACGATCAAAGTATCCAGTCGTTCTCCTCGATGAGTATCAAGACACTTCGCACTCACAAGTGCGATTGCTATCCACGCTCTTCTCGCATGGCCACGCAGTAACTGCTGTGGGCGACCCTTGCCAATCTATCTACACATGGCGCGGAGCAGCAGCTGGAACAATCGGTGCATTCAATAACTATTTCCCAAAGAATGATGGTTCAACAGGTGCGAAGCAATACAACCTTTCTCGTACCTATCGCAATGACATCAGCATCCTTGAAGTAGCAAATGTGATCTCCGAAGGCGTTCGGACAAGCGACGGAGTAGAAGTGCTTCCACTATCTGCGCGCCAAGGCGCAGGTAAGGGTGAATTAACCTGTGGAATCTACGAAAACCTTGAGGCGGAAGGCTTGGCGATAGCGGAGTATTTCAAGCCTTTATGGCTCGAAAACGAGCTGCTCCGTAAGGACCCTGAGAAGAAGCCTCGAACATTTGCAGTTTTGGTTCGTAAGAAGTCTCAGATCGCAATGATTCAAGAGGCGCTCACTGCAGCTGATATTCCTTCTGAAGTCTTGGGTCTCGGTGGACTTATTCATGTTCCTGAGGTCGCAGATATTGTTTCGATCTTGAAGGTGATTAATTCACCTGATGCCGGTGGCGCATTGATGCGTCACCTCACGGGACCTCGGATAAATTTAGGTGCTCGTGACATTGCTGCTCTCGGAAATTTCTCACGCTCTCGTGCTCAGAGTGAAGGTTCCGATAGTCGCTCTCTAGTAAGAAACATCATTGAAGGTAATCCGCTCTCTACCGATAACGATGACATTGTCATGGGCTCCCTCATCGATGCTCTCGATGAAATTTCATCGGCGAATGCTCGCGACTTCTCCCAGGCAGGATTTGCACGCCTTACACAATTCTCATCCGACTTACGTCGCCTGCGTTCGCGAGCATCAGGTTCAATCACCGACCTCATCCTTGAGATCGAGCGATACCTCAACTTAGAGGCAGAGGTTGCACTACGAGAAGAAGGCATTCATGGCCGTCGCCACCTTGATCGCTTCCTCGATGAAGCAAGTAAATTTGCTCGATCAGGTGGTTCTCTCAATAACTTTATTCAATGGCTCGATGTTGCAAGCGATGAAGAAGGTGGCCTCAAAGCAGGCAGTGCAGAAGTAGATGATCGCGTCGTGCAGATTCTTACGATTCATATGTCCAAGGGTGCCGAATGGGACGTTGTTGCAATTCCAGGTCTTGCTAAGAAGGTCTTCCCATCTGAGTCATCTAAAAGCCCAGAAAATTGGGTATTTAACGAGCGTTTTATTCCCTTTGAGCTCCGCAGCGATGCACATGTTGTGCCTCAATTAAACCTTTCGCAAGTGACATCAAATTCAGATGCCAATAAAGCTCTCGATGCCTACAAGGATCTCTGCGCAGATTATCGAATGAGTGAAGAGATTCGCCTTGGATATGTTGCAGTTACTCGTGCAAAGACGCACCTCTTCTGTTCTACCTCCTATTGGGGAGAAGGCGTCAAACCGCTTGAACCGTCATCTCTCTATCGCGCTATTGAACTCGTCGCACAGCAATCAGGTCGCGTCATGGACGAACTCACTCCACCTGCTGCGGATGCTAGAAATCCTCAGGAAGATGTTGAAGTAAGCGCATTGTGGCCACGCGATCCTTTGGGCGCTAGGCGTCCAACATTTGATGCAAGCGTTGAAATGGTTCGTTCCGCTCAGCAATTAAATCTTGATACTGAATCAGCTGACGATCAGGTGATGAAATCATGGCTTGAAGATGCACAAGCGATTATTGCTGAGGCAGCTGAAGGCTTTGGCGTATCACAGGTTGTTCCTCGCCCTACACGCATGTCTCCTTCATCCATTATCGCAATGAAGAAAGACCCTGAAAGATTTGCACTCAATATTCGACGTCCGATGCCACGTGCTCGCGATGAATATTCATCGCGCGGTACTGCATTCCACCTCTGGGTTGAACAGCATCTTCGTGGCAACTCAATCTTTGATGATGAGGATTTTGACCTCTTGCAGCCTATTGAAGAAGATCGCACTTTAGAAGAACTTAAATCGACATGGCTTACATCCGAGTGGTCCAACCGTAATGCGCATAAGGTCGAAGTTCCCTTTGAAACTGTTATTGCTGGCACCCTTGTGCGAGGTCGAATCGATGCAATTTATAAGATAGAGCAGGGATTTGAGGTCGTTGACTGGAAGACAGGCTCAAAGGTTCTCGATGAGGATTCTGCGATTCAGTTAGCAATCTATCGATTGGCATGGGCAAAACTTGCCGGCATACCTGTAGAAAATGTCAGCGCTGCATTCCACTATGTGCCAACTGGAGTCACAGATCGCCGCACCAACTTAATGAATGAAGCGCAGCTCATCGCACTTCTTGGCTAAGCAATCTCCACAGTAATTGGTCTGTGGTCGCTAATAGAAACGACAGGCATTGTTACTTCCTTTGCCCAATTAATATCTTCTTCGCGCACGAGAATGTAGTCAAATGAAATCTGTGGTTTCCATGATGGATATGTCAGTGCATCTGTCGCGCGCTTCCATCGAGAGATCTTTGTTGGCAGCCCCCATGGCAGATTGAAATCGCCGAGCAAGATGACCTTGGTTGCATATTCCTTCTCAAGCTTCTTCGCCCAGCGAGTGATTTTAAGAAGTTGATAGATGTTTACTAGCGGGACAAAAGATAAGTGGGTATTAATGATTGTCCAGCCATTTTCTAAAACAGCAGCCAGTGCAACTCGGGGTTCATCTTTCACATAGAACGGCGCGACTCTGCCTTTTTCATTGGCAACAAGGAGCGGCATACCAATAGGCGACTTACCTAGTTCTAACCGCAACCACTTATTGACTGGAACTATAGAAACTATTGAGATTCCATACATATCTTCGGATGCGCTATCAGTGATGAAGACTTGCCGCTCATCATCTTTAAGTTTGCGCCACTTCACACCAGGTGTTCCAACAAGTGTTGGAGCAAACCCGTGCCACTCTGCCTTCATCGCCTTCGCGATCAAAGATGTCTGATCGATATTTGCAGAGCGAGCAAGGTTGCAATCAACTTCTTGAAGTGCAATCACGTCGGATAGGAACTCGGCAGCAACCTCGGCGAAACTACTATTTTTCGCAGGTTCTAGGCTCTGTCCGTGCAGGATATTCCACGAGGTGATGCGCATGCCTTAAGCCTAGTAACCTCCACCCATGAGCGCGATTCACCAGAGACCGTCCTTGATGGACCGATCCGGTGATCTCCGTTCGGATTCAGCGAAGATTGAGAGCCTCTGGGCTAAGGCTCGAATTCTCGAAGTCGGTAAAGGTCGAATCCGCAGCACAAGTGATGGCCCCACCTTTCTCACAGCAGATCACGCTATTGGGGGAGAGCGATACTTTCTTGGCATTGATCGCTCGACTGAAGAAGCTTATTTTGCGTGGGCATCCGGAGCAGTTGATAGCGAAGTCGAGGATTACTTAACTCTGCGCGAACTCTCTGGAACTTTATCTCCATTGCACTTAGAAATTTCTATGCACGCAATCGCACTCTCTAATTGGCACGACGCACATCCGCATTGCCCTCGCTGCGGAGCACCGACTCGTGTTGATCTTGCAGGTGCGGCTCGTAAATGTGATGTTGATGAAACTCAACATCATCCCCGTACTGACCCTGCAGTCATAGTTCTCATTAAAGATCGTGCGGATCGAATTCTTCTTGGTCATCAACCGGTCTGGCCTGATGGACGTTTCTCTACCTTCGCAGGTTTTCTCGAACCAGGCGAAACTTTTGAGCACTGTGTTGCTCGTGAGGTTTTCGAAGAAGCTGGTGTGCGACTTTCAGAGATTTCCTATCTTGGCTCGCAACCGTGGCCATTTCCAGCAAGTGTGATGATTGCATTCTCTGCAGTCACCGATGCTCCGGAAGATGCGCGCCCTGATGGAGAAGAAATTACTGAAGTGAAGTGGTTCTCTCGCTCTCAACTCAAAGCCGCAGCGGAAGATGGATCATTGTTATTACCGCCTAAGGTCAGCGTTGCGCGTCGCATGATTGAAGGTTGGTTGGGAGAGACCGAACTCGACTCGAGCAAATTAGCGGGCGAGACATGGCGATAGATGATGTTGCGCCATCTTCACTTGATGGTGAAAAAATACTTGCTGCTCTCGATGAAGATCAGCGCGCAGTAGCACTTGCAACGCGCGGCCCAGTCTGTGTTATCGCAGGAGCAGGCACTGGAAAAACTCGTGCAATCACCCACCGCATCGCATATGCCGCGGCTATCGGCACTATGGATCCACAGAAAATTCTGGCGCTGACATTTACCGCGCGTGCAGCTGGTGAAATGCGTGCGCGACTTCGCACACTGGGAGTTCCAACAGTTGCAGCTCGTACCGTCCACTCTGCAGCTCTGAAGCAGTTGCTCTATTTCTGGCCCACAGTCTTTGGTGGCCGCACACCAGATTTGATTACATCTAAGGGCAGTTTTATCTCAGAGGCTGTACGCCGTGCAGGTCTGACATCGCAGATTGCAACACACAATCGCGAACTCATGCGCGATATCGCTACAGAGATTGAATGGGCCAAGGTTTCACAAGTCGCTCCTGAAGATTTCCTCGATGAGATTTCTAAGCGACTCACTAAGCCTCGCTTCAATGCGGAGCAATTGGTGCAACTTTATACAGCTTACGAATCAATCAAGAACCAAGAGCTTGCCATCGACTTTGAAGATGTACTTCTCTTAACAGCTGCCATGTTGGAAGAAGAGCGCGATGTGCGTGAGCGAGTACAAGATCAATACCGTTATTTCACTGTAGACGAATACCAGGATATTTCTCCTGTGCAGCAGCGTTTGATTAATGCATGGCTTGGAACTCGCAATGATATTTGTGTTGTGGGAGATCCTGCACAGACTATTTATTCATTTGCTGGCGCGACTCCGGTATTTCTTAATACATTCACTCAACGCTTTCCTGATGCGCAGGTCATTCGCCTGAGCACTGGATACCGCTCGACACCTGAAATTACTTTTGCAGCAAATTCCATCCTTCGAGTTGGCTCAATGGGGCAAGAACTCGTTGCCTTTAATAGCCACGGGAGTAAGCCATCAGTGCAGGGCTTTAGAGACGAGCAGGCTGAGATCACTGGAGTCCTTGCAGAGATCACTGGCCTTTTAACAGAAGGAATTCAGCCACAGGAGATTGCAATTTTGGCTCGTACCAATGCACAGCTCGGTGCCTTCGAGCGCGCCATGAATCGTGAGGGCATTCCTTATCAAGTGCGCAACACCGAGCGCTTCTTTGATCGCGCCGATGTTCGTGACTTTCTTAAGCAGGTTCGCCAGGCATCAGTGATTCCAAGTGAAGATTCTGGCTGGATCGATGAACTTCGCAGCATCGCTCAACCATTTCTCACAAGCGAATCGATTGATGGAATTGCAGCGCTCTTGCACCTCGGTCGCGAACTCGATGAGAATCCCAACTTTTCGCCAAAGACTCTGCGTGGATACCTTCGTGAAGTAGAAGATCGCGTGCAACAGAACAACCCTCCAACGATGCCCGTCATTACTTTGGCAACGCTTCACGCAGCGAAAGGCCTTGAGTGGGAGCGCGTTTATCTCATCGGCGCATCAGAAGGAATCTTGCCGTTGTCGAACTCATCGAGTGGAAATAGCCTGACTGATGCAGTGATTGCGGAAGAACGCCGCTTGTTCTACGTAGGAATGACGCGTGCTAAGGCCGACCTTCACATCACTTATCGGGGTGAAGCATCCAGATTTCTGCGCGAATCCACCCTCTTAAACTAGAAATTAATTACCTTGCGAGTAACAAGGGGTGTCCTCTATCCTTACCGCTCCTGCGAATTCTCGTAGGCTTCTTGAAAGGGTGAGCGAATGTCACAAGCAATCGTTCTAACAGCGCTCGTCACTGACGCTGCTCTTTCACATGCTCACACAACTTCAGCTAATTTCGCGCGCACTCATAAGCGCAATTGGCCCACAGCTACAAAGTCAGCGTTTTACGCCAACTTTTATGCAGTGGATGAGGCCACAGGAGCAACTATCGGTTAACCGATAAGCGCCACACAGGCCTCGTAAATCCATTAAGGATTTATCGGGGCCTTTTTTATTTCCTAGACAAATAACCAAATAGACAACTAACAGAGATAGAGAATGAAGGGCAGGTGGAGACGATGACCGTTCTCTACAGCGAACTACAGGTAGCAGGTTGGGCAGATCAATACATTGGACTTGCAGATGTTGCATATCCATCAGATAACGCCAAGGCCTTCACGCTTCCCTGCCATAACGCTGACCCTGAATCCTTCTTCGCGGACTCAGATCTAGAGATAGCAGTGGCAAAGTCCTTGTGTGGCACATGTCCTATGAAGCAAGCGTGCCTTGAAGGCGCACTGGACCGCGGCGAACCATGTGGAATCTGGGGCGGCGAGCTCTTTGAAGATGGCGTTGTCATTGAACGTAAGCGTCGTCCAGGACGTCCACCACGTCAGGTGATTGCTGCGTAATTCGTAATTACTATCGATCACATCCGCAGAGTGGATGGCGTGATATCGCCACCACCTGCGGCTCTGTGAGTCGTTGAAAATTAATATAGGTAACTTCGCCAATCGACATATTTCGCGAAACATTATGGCTGCCATCTGCAGTTGATGCATCGATGAAGTGCAGAATCTGCGAAGCCGCGATTGCCGCAACGTAATACGCCGCAGCAGATGGTAAATCTCCCACTGTTGTGAGTGCGATTTTCTCGAGGCGAGTAAAGCCCCAATTATCGATTTCATAGAGCGATAAACAGCGAAGGCAAGGGCTTTCACCTGGAATGACTAAGGGTCCAATAGCTACTTCATCACCAATAGGTTCATGGATCAGGAAATATGGCTTTCGCGCTTGAGCCCACTCAATTATCTGTTCGGGGTCGGCAGTTCCATAATGCACTGTCAGCAGAGGGCTTGCAGGGTCGTTATCGAATCGCGCATCCGTTTCAATAGGAAAGAGCGAGAGCGCTCTGCGACGTTCTTCCAGTAATTGGTAGTAATTCAATCCAAGATCGCTCTCGGTGATTGCGCCAAATCCAATATCAAGGGAGGCGACGGATGGACTCTCGTGTCTATCTGCAAAGCGGACTCGCGTCACACCGCTTCCCAAGAGAATTGAGTAGAGGAGAGAGATGACGCGCGAACGACCAGAGAGCTCTATCGGAATTTGTGAACGGCCGGCAACGCTTGTCGTTCCACCATCGCGATAAGAATCAATCCATTCGGATTGTGCGAGCTCTGGAGCAGAACGTTCTCGCAAATGCTTGATCGCCATATCGCGAGCAGGAATTTTTTCAAGAAAGCGTTTGGCGGGATAGAGCTCACGGCGTGAATGATTAAGTAGACCCATACGTGTAAGTGAGGAGAGAAAATCAATGAGCTCCTCACGCACGCATGTATCTACCTGCGCTAATGGATCGCGCCCCTCTGATAGCTGAATAAGTGCGGTGCGCTCAAATGCAGATGTGACGGCGGCAACACGATCGATGGTTCCAAGAAAGTATCGGGGTTCTGGTGAGCGATGGTTGCGATCTGCAAAGAGTGCGCAGCCGCGAACAAGTGTGTATGAATCTGTTGTGGTGTGAGTCTCGGTCATGCGCGCGATAGTGGATGAGTAAGGCGTATGCGAGCGCAACCACCAGAAAATTATGTGGGAAGAGAAAAGCCCCCCGCGTAAACGCGAGGGGCTTCACTACATATTGTGACGTACGTAAATTACTGAGCCTTACCGAGGATTCGGTTGACCTTCGTACCGCAGACTGGGCAGATGCCCTGAGCCATGCGACGACCTGAGTCTGAGACCTTTACAGTTCCCTCGAAGTCACGCTTCTCCTTGCACTTAACGCAGTAAGCGTCACCCTTGTATGTCTCTGTCATGATTGCCTCCAATCGGCGTATCCGTATTGTGCGGCGTACGCGTATTGGTTAAAACCATACTCCGCCTTACGCTCATTTACGCGTAGGCAAGCGCATTTTTATAGTCCTATTTCTTAACCTTTTTTCAGGTGCTTGAGCTCAACGGGCGCCAACATCGCTCGTTCGGCCGCCTCCCAGCCATCGAGATAGGCGCTGGCAAGCTCAGAATCCTCGAATCGGGCGAGGGTTTGCGTGAATTCAGCGCCATGGTCTGCCCATTGGAGGTGGATCGCCTCATGGAAGAGGACATAGTCCAAGGCAAAGTCAGGGGCGAGCTTGAGGCGGTCAGAGATACGGATAGTACGGTCGACGCTCGTACATGAGCCCCAGCGCTCGCGCATAGGGCGCCAATTCACGCTTGCGGGGCGGGCGGTGATCTCAGGGGCAAGTTCGGTAAGGAGGGCATCTATACGCTCGGTAAGGGCGCTCTCACTGGGAGTCTTCGCCTCTTCACGGCCGCGGATGATGGCGATCAGCTCTGGAACAACCTGGGCCTCCTCCGCCTTACTCATACGGGCGGGGAGCGAGATAACTATCCGTCCACCTTGTCGATAGGCAGAGGCAGATTTCTTACGTCGGGCTGAGCGAATAACGAGAATCTCACCCTCTGAAATTCCAGGGAGAGTGGGAGCTTCATCCTCAATCTCTCGACCTGTCATTGAGAAATTGTATGCGCGAAATGACCACTGGCTATTTGCACACTCCGTAATTTCTGCGTACTTTGCGCATACGAAGTCCTCGGATAACCGTTCGATATCAGCAAGGGGAAGGCTGATCTCGAAATGTGCGCCCGGGGACTTCGCTTTTTCCTACAGAAGTCCTGAGAGGTCGTCGGGAATTTCCGTAGAAGCATGGAAGAGGTCCGGCGCCAGAATTTCAGTAGCGCTTGGAAGAATTCCACTCCAGATCTGATCGCGAGCGGAGACATCTTTGATCTCACGGATGCGGCTCCAGAAGGCGCTCGCTTCACGTGCAAGTTTTGGTGATACCTCAAGCCCCAACATTGTCTTAAAGAGTTGTTGTGTCGGTGCACTTGTTGCGCGCTTGCGACGATGAAGCTCGCGAAGTGCAGTGATAGATGGAATGCGATCACCAGCTGCAAGAGTTGCAACATCATCTGCCCAACCATCCACTAGTGCGATGACAGTTTCTAGTTTTTCAAGTGCAGCACGTTGTGACGGAGTTTCTTCCGGTGTGAAAATTCCTGAATCAAGTGAGATCGTAAAAGATTGCTCACCGTTATCACCCATGCCTTGCATCGCTTCTTCTGCTTGACGCTGAATTGCATCAAGGTCAATGCGAATGCCTGTACCGTATTCAACGATTGCACTGCGAATATAAGAAACGATCCATGGGTTGTGCTCAAATAAGCGAGCAATCGCGCCCTCGCGAAGTGCGTGGAATAAGTAAATCTCTGTCTTTGCAATTTCAGTATCAGCGCCCCACGCCTCAATATTTTCAGGGATCAAGAGCGGGCGAGCAGGAGATAACAAAGGCAGGGATACATCATGTGCTCCTGTTGCTGATGTGGAGATTGCGCCGATTGCTTGCCCTAGCTGTGTGGCAATCATTGAGCCGATAAATGAGCGTAAAAGGCCAGCAATTGCACCAAAGGGCGCAGCCGCCATTGATTCTTCGAATTCTCCACCTTGCGATGCGATCGCTTCATCGAGCAGTCGAGAGATTGCGGTGCTCAGCCCTGTTGCGAGTGGCTCCATCGTCGCTTGCCATCCTGGAAGAGTTTCGTCAATCCAATCAAGACGACTAATCGCACGAGGCGATGACGATGATGTGGCAGGAAAATCTGTTGCTTCATTGAGCCAGATATCTGCGATCTCACATGCATTAGTAACAGCGGTGACATCATTTGTTCCGAGTGGTTGTGATCCCGCAGTTGTGACAACTTTCTTTGAAGATTCACGAACAGCTGCGAGTGGAAGCGGCTCTGCACTGCCTCCACCGAAGAGCGCACTAAGACCGGCAAGTGGATTTCCTGCACCTGGATTAATGCCCATTTGCTGGAACTGCTGTTGAATTTGTTCCTGCATCTGGCGCATCATCGCTTCGAGGTTTTCGCGATTGGCACGTTCTGCATCATCACCATCATCGGGTGTAAATCCAAATGGTGTCATTGACGTCCCTCTTCTCGTGAATACTTCTTGACAGGTGTTGCGGCGTTCACAGGATATAGAACGCAGTTAGCGAGAACTTTCTTCCCGCTGGCACTAGTCTATTTCTATGTACATCGCCTCGGCAGTAGCTGCCTCATCTGCCTTTACCGCGCTGATCTGGTGGCTCGTCCCGCTCGCCGGCGTAATTGGGGCCCTCGGCTATGTTGCGTGGATTTCTCGTTTTAAGAGCAAATTTGAGAAAGGCACCTCTCGCTCAGTCAATCAGTTTGAGCGCTTTCAGAACTCATTTCGCAATGATGATCAGAAGAAGTAACCACCTCCGCTTCTCACGAACACCTCGTTTACTTCGCGCCTTTCTTATTCTCGTATCGGTTGTGGCGCTCCTTGCCCCGATGAACTTTGTACTCGTTTCACCAGGTCCGGCTTCGCCACTCTTTCCCAAGATTCTCTCGATTAAAGAAGCAGGAGTTTCTACATATCCTGTCAATGGAAATCTCTACCTACTCACAATTTATGTGACCAACCCTGAGACTCGAGTATTCGGAGCAGAAGTTCTTGGCTGCTGGGTGTGGGGAGATTGCGCTGTCCTGCCGAGATCTGTGATGTACAAAGATGGCACCACCGATGAGAAAGCGACATCAGAGGGAAGCAAAGAAATGTCGACGAGCCAGAACATCGCTCTTACTGCTGCAAAGAAATTCGTAGCACTTAATTTTCCATCAATCAACGTTTCAGCTCTCAAGAACTCATCTGTAAAGGTAAGTCTTGAAAATACCGGCGGCCCCAGTGGTGGACTGATATTTACCCTCGGACTCATCGATCTACTCACGCCGATTGATATCGTCCAAGGGCGAAAGATTGCAGGCACCGGAACTATCGCACCTGACGGCACTATCGGTGCCATCGGGGGAGTCGCCGAGAAAATTCTTGGAGCCAAAAAAGCAGGCGCCAGCATCCTCTTTGTATCCACGGAAAATTGCTCTGAACTTCCGGCAGATACCTCAGGCGTTACGGTGATTGCCGTTCATACAATCGATCAAGTCGTGGATTATCTCGTCAGCAACCCTGCTCAGACGGGCTTCAATTCTGCAGGAATTCGAGGGTGCGCTAGCGTTGGCGCATGAATAGAAATCGCACACCGCTCGCTATTACTGCAGCAATTCTCGTAGCCCTCGGAGCGCTTCTCGCCTCCTTGAGCGGCTTCTATATCGATTGGCTCTGGTTTAAATCTGTCGACTTCACAAGCGTGTGGAGCACAGTCATTTCAACAAAGATTGAACTCTTCCTCTTAACAGGCCTGATTAGTTCGATCACTATCTCTCTCAATATTTATCTCGCATATAAGCGCCGCCCTTTCTACGTACCAACCTCGATTGAGCTCAATGGAGTTGAACGCATCCGCGCGCAGATCGAGCCAGTTCTTCGATGGGTATTTCTCGGAATCTTCCTTGCGATTACATACTTCGCAGGGCAATCAGGAACGTTGTATTGGAAAGATTGGTTGCTCTTTAAGAATGCAACACCTTTCGGTGAGAAAGATGCGCAGTTCGGTCTCGATATCTCCTTCTTCGCATTCAAGTTGCCTCTCTATCAAGCACTTATCTCTTGGGCAATCTCAGCTCTCGTTCTAGCAGCTCTCGCCTCAATCTTCGTTCACTACATGTATGGCGGAATTCGTACACAAGGTCAAGGCGATCGCACAACTGTTGCTGCTCGCGTGCAGCTCTCAATTCTCTTTGGTCTGATTGTTTTGATGAAGGCAGTTGCTTATTGGTTTGATCGATATGCACTTGCACTCAAGCAGAATAAATTGATTACCGGTGCGACATATACCGATGTCAATGCAACACTTCCAGCAAAGGCGATCTTGACTGGGATTGCCGTTGTCTGTGCACTTCTCTTCTTTGCCAATATCGTTCGCAAGTCATGGCTCTTGCCTGCAGCAGGAACAGCGTTGATGGTTGTCTCATCAGTGCTCATCGCTGGCATCTACCCAGGTGCAGTACAGCAGTTCCAAGTAAAGCCTTCAGAATCTTCAAAAGAAGCGCCATATATTCAGCGAAATATCGATGCTACACGCGCCGCATATGGACTTACCGAAGTGGATGTACAGGATTACAATGCAACGCTGACAACGAGCACGGGTCAGTTAGCACGTGATGCAGCGACGATTAGCAATATTCGTTTGATGGATCCAAACGTTTTATCTGCAACTTTCCGACAGCTTCAGCAAATTAAGCCTTATTACGGATTTACCGAGTCCCTTGATATCGACCGTTACACAGTAAACGGTACGACTCGCGATGCAGTAGTTGCAGTTCGTGAACTCAATATCGATGGAAACCCAAGTCGTAACTGGATTAACGATCACCTGGTCTACACACATGGCTTCGGTTTTGTAGCTGCATACGGAAATGCTGTTGATGCAGATGGAAAGCCAAACTTTATGGTGGGAGATCTTCCGCCAACAAAGGGTCTTGGTGCATTCGAGCCACGTATCTACTTTGGTGAGAACTCACCGGAGTATTCGATTATCGGCGGAAAGAAATCAAATAAGCCTGTTGAATTCGACTATCCAGATGACAGTTCAGCAAGCGGACAGAAAAACGTGACATACACAGGTACGGGCGGAGTTCCAGTTGGTGGCACCATCAACAAACTTCTCTTTGCAATTAAGTATGGTGAGCAGCGCATTCTGCTTTCAAGCTTGATCAACAAAGATTCGAAAATTCTCTACAACCGCAACCCACGTGATCGTGTAGCGAAGGTCGCTCCATGGCTGACACTCGATGGCGATCCTTATCCTGCTGTCGTTGACGGCAAGATCGTCTGGATTATCGATGGCTATACAACAAGTGCTGGCTATCCATACTCTGAAGGCACATCGCTATCAGCTGCAACAACCGATGCTCTGACGCAGAACTCAGCATCAATTACAGCACAGGGAAATCAGCGAGTCAGTTATATCCGTAACTCTGTAAAAGCAACGGTTGACGCCTATAACGGCACAGTCAGCCTCTATCAGTGGGATCAAAAGGATCCTGTTTTGAAGAGCTGGATGAAGGCTTTCCCAAAGACTGTAAAGCCAAAGAGTGCTATCTCTAGGGACTTGATGTCCCACATCCGCTATCCAGAAGATCTCTTCCGTGTGCAGCGTGACATTCTCGCTTCGTATCACGTGAAGTCTGCTGCTGCGTTCTACGGCGGACAGGATTTCTGGCGCGTACCTAGCGACCCGTCAACATTTGGCAAGAATGCAGGCGCACAGCCTCCGTATTACTTAACTCTTCAAATGCCAGGGGCTGCTACACCTGCATTCTCATTAACAACTCCATTTGTACCTAAGGGCACTCGTGAGAATCTCACGGCTTTTGCAGTTGTAAATTCTAAACCAGGCGCCGATTACGGAAAGATCACAGTGCTACAACTTCCACGTAGTACAAATATCTCTGGCCCATCACAGATTGCATCTAACTTCGAAGCAAAGCCTGAAGTTGCAAATGCACTTTCGTTGCTTCGCCAAGGTGGTTCTGATGTAGTTCTTGGAAATCTCTTGACACTTCCTGTTGGCGGCGGATTGCTCTATGTGCAACCTGTCTACGTGAAGGCGACTTCAAACTCATCTGCGTATCCACTCTTGCAGAAAGTCCTCGTCTCCTTTGGTGATGTGATTGGTTTTGACAGTTCACTTAAGGGAGCACTTGATCAAGTGTTCGGCGGAAACTCCG
>JBJTMX010000081.1:0-4982 GCA_046070745.1 Candidatus Planktophila sp. | reverse complement strand
CTTCTGACATATGAATTCGGATCTTTCGACAGGGCGGTCAATAAAGCTACATTTTCATTAGGATTTTGCGCCTCAGATGCCCTTTGCCAGTATTTTTCTAACAACAAAGGACTTTCCCCCTTTAAGGCACCAACTTTGACTAAAAGTATTTCAATTTCAGATGGAAAGCAAGGATTTACAATAGGCCTGAGCCCTATCTGTTCTCTTAAGACTTTTCACAGACTTCCGTTTTACGCTGAAATCACTCGAAAAGGGCACAATGACGAACCGCCTCCTAAGCGGTAGGTCGCAGGTTCAACTCCCGCCTAGGACACCCATTACGATATTTGAGGAGGTGATGATTGTGACTCAGAAAATACGTACCTTTATTGCACTCATCGCACTGCTCGCGCCAACAATTTCGACTCAACTCATCTCCGCACCGGTTGCACAGGCGGCAACTGTTGGCAGCTCACCTTGCATATCTAACGTTCAAACTTCTGGAACTGCTGTTGTCGCATCGGCTGGTGGAAATTGCTATGTTGCTTTTCTCAGTGGAAGTAATACCTGGACTCCGCCAACGGGAGTCACGCAAGCAGATCTTTTAATAATCGCCGGTGGTGGCGCTGGAGGTTCTGGCGCTTGGGCCGGTGGTGGTGGCGCTGGTGGTGTTGTCTATGTTGCAAATAAGTCAGTGACATCATCGACGACATATTCGCTTGCAGTAGGTGCAGGTGGAAGCGCGGGTGCCGCAAATCTTGATGGCATTACCAATCGAAGTAATAATGGATCTAATTCTTGGTTCGAAAGTAATTCCACACTAGTTGCCATCGGCGGCGGTGCTGGAGCTTCGTATGCATGGAGCACTGGTTCTGCGCCATATTCCGCATGTGATGGAAATAGTGGTGGTTCCGGTGGTGGCGCGCCTGAATGTAATAACGGTAGTTACACAAATGATGGTGGTGCATCTACTCAAACAATTCCTGCTGGCGCAACTGCGGCATATGGCAATGCAGGTGGCGGTACGCCAACTGCAAACTACGCATCTGGCGGTGGCGGCGGTGGTGCAGGAACCGCGGGAACGTCAGTGACGGTTTCATCTACTGCTGGGCGCGGAGGAAATGGAACGACCCTCTTTGCTAGTTGGCTTACGGCGATTTCCTCTGCGATGAGTGGTGTCAGTGGCTGGTCCACTGCAACCAGTGGCGGCTATATCGCAGCTGGTGGTGGCGGTTCAGCCAATACCGCAGGTGCAGGCGGAACAGGTGGCGGTGGTGGTGGGGGCTCAGCATCAGTCCTTAACGGCACCGCCGGGGTAACAAATACTGGTTCAGGTGGCGGCGGAGCCGGATATACCGGTAGCTCAGGTACCGGTGGCGCGGGTGCAACAGGATTGATCATCATCAAATATGCACTTGCCTCAACAATTTCAATTGCAATCAATGGAAATCCAGTATCAGTCATCTTTAATCAACCGGTAACAATCACTGCAACCATCGTCGGCGTTGACGGCGCCGTCACATTTTATGCAGATGGAAAAGTTATTACGAAATGTATTGCTAAGCCAAGTACTGGTTTAAATTCAACCTGTTCGTGGAAACCTATTGTGCATCGTATGGTTTCATTGACGGCCAAGTTAATTAATAGCTCATCAGTTTTTGCACCAGCAATTCGCATACCAGTTGCCAAGCGGAGCTCAACGCGCTGACATTGACAGGGAGCTTTCAGGTAAAACAAACTATCTTCCCACCACTTATATAGAAGATTGGATTATGAAAAAGCCACTTGTTCTTACATCAGCTCTATTAGCTTTGCCTTTCATTTTTCTTGCGCCGGCAGAGGCAGCAACCAAGAGTTGCTCACCTACTCAATCAATTGAGGAAGGACCTTATTATCTTGCTGATACACCAACTCGAAGTGATATCACCGATGGTCAGCCTGGAAAGGCAATCACTATCTCCTTCACGGTTGTAGATACAGCCTGTAAGCCGATAAAAAATGCACGAGTAGATATCTGGTATGCCAATGCGCAGGGAGTTTATTCAGGTGTAGCCAATCAAGGAGATGATCTAGGGGCCGGGGTAAATTCTGGAAGATTTCTTCGCGGAACCCAGGTCAGTGATGCGAAAGGAATTGTTACCTTTAAAGGAATTTATCCTGGTTGGTATCCGGCCCGAACAATTCACATCCATGAAAAGATTTGGATCGGTGGAAAGCAATTACTCACAACGCAGAGCTATTTCACGGATAAGCAGAACGCAGCAGTGATGGCAACTGCCCCATATAACAATCGTGGAGCACAACGCGTAACGAATGCATATGACATGGTGTTGACCAGAGGAGGGACCAATCTCAGTGCAGCACTCATGGCGCTGAAAGGCTCTAAAGCATCGTTCACAATTGTTGTGAAGAATTAAGCTACTTACGTTTAATTCTGCGGATCTCTTTCCGCATCGCTCGAATTTCGGCGCGCTCAGCTTTAACTGACTTATTTGTGGGAAATGCCCACTTTAAGAGCGGAATGAGAATGAGTGCCACAACGACATAACCTGCAAGGCTCTGCAGGAAGAGCGCGTTGTTTATTCCACCGAGCATGTGCAGGTATCAATCAAGCAAATACAACAGTTCGGTGACCGACGATGAAGATTCGATTTTCGGCGAAGAGTTGAACTGCGCGAGAGAGTACACGTCGCTCGATATCTCGGCCTAATGAAATTAACTGCTCTGGGGTAGCAGTGTGGTTTACGTGAGCTACATCTTGCTCGATGATTGGTCCTTCATCGAGGTCAGCTGTAACAAAGTGAGCCGTTGCGCCAATTATTTTTACACCTCGATCATGAGCTTGGTGATAAGGCTTGGCACCCTTAAAGCCTGGCAAGAATGAGTGGTGGATATTAATTATCTTGCCAGGAAGTGCTGCGCAGAACTCTGTCGAAAGAATTTGCATATAGCGAGCCAGTACTACAAAATCTATATTGAGCTCTTCAACCTTCTTTAAGAGAACTGCTTCTTGTCCTGATTTATTGGATGCATCGACTGGAAGATATAAGAATGGAATTCCATGGGATTCGACGAGCGATTTAAGTTCTTCGCGATTCGAAACAACAAGTGGAATCTCAATCGGCATTTCATTGAGCTCAAGCAAGTAGAGCAAATCACGTAGGCAGTGGCTCTCCTTGGTCACCATCACAAGAGCACGTGGCTTTTTATCTGTTGGTCGTATCCGCAGAGACGGTTGAAATTGTGCAAGTCCTGCCTGAAGTGTGGCCGTTGCACTTTCTAGCGATTGAGCTGATTCAAAACGAGTGCGCATGACAAAGGTATTTGTGACGTGATCCGTGAATTGCTGATTCTCAATGATGTTTCCTTCAGCGGCCAAAACGGCGCTAGTCATCGCATGAACAATGCCCGGTTGATCTGCACATTGCAGGGTCGCGATGAGGTCCATACCCCAAGGGTAAAGGAAACTAGTGCGTAATAGTGAATCGCTGCATCCACTTTGGCGCCCACCAGTTGCGCTTTCCAAAGAGGCGCATTAAAGCAGGAACCAAAAGTCCGCGAACGATTGTGGCATCGAGAATAACTGCGAGAGCTACGCCAAATCCCATTGATTTAATTGATGTGACTCCACTTGAGATAAATGCTGCAAAGACAACTGCCAGCAATACGGCAGCAGCTGTAATGATGCGGGCAGAGCGCTGAAGACCTGTGGCTACGGATTCAACGTTCGACTTTCCTGCAATATGTTCTTCACGGATACGTGAAAGCAAGAAGAGTTCGTAATCCATCGAAAGTCCAAAGACCACTACTGAAATCAGAATTACAATTGAAGTATCAAGCGTGCCGGTTAAGGTAAAGGAACCAACGAGCCATTGAAGATTGCCATCGATAAAGACCCAGGTAAGAGCGCCCATCGTTGCGCCTAACGAGAGCACATTGAGAAGGACTGCCTTAATTGGCAAGATGATTGATCCGGTAAATATAAAGATAAGAACCAAAACGCTCACTGCAATCCAACCAAGTGCCCAAGGAAGAGTCTGCGCAATCCCATCTTGTGAATCTGTGTAGTCAGCTGCAACTCCGCCGACCAGTGTTTCGGTAGGAGATTTCAGACCACGTATGTCGTGAATCATTTTCTGTGCGTCAGGCGTACGAGGTAACATAGTTTCATAGGCAACGATTCGAATATCGTTTCCATAAACCTGCGGTGGATTCACCGCAAGAACGCCAGAAACCTTCGCAACTTCTGCTGAATATGCAGCAATTTCAGATTCACGACCAACACCATTTTTAATAATGATTTCAATTGGATTACCGGTCTGGCCAGGGAAGCGCTCTGCTTGAAGAGCAGTTGCGATGGCAGCCGGATTTGATGCTGGCAACATTCGTGAATCACCTTGAGAGAATGCAATGTTTTTCAGAGGTGCAGCAAGGACCCCAAGAATGATCATTGCAAGAAGTACTACTGCGACAGGTCGCTTCATGACGTAGCGAGCAGTATGTGCCCATCGTCCATCTTCCTTAGGTGTAATTGCCGATTTGCGGATAACACCCTTATCTACCTTATGCCCGACTAGCGCCAAGATTGGAGGAAGTCCGAAGAGTGCACCAAAGACAGCGAGTGCGACTACAGAGATTCCTGCATAACCAAATGACTTCAAGAATCCCAGTGGGAAGAATGTGAGAGAAAGAAGAGTGACAAAGACTGTGAGGCCAGAGTAGAAAACAGTTTTGCCTGCAGTTTTGAGTGTTGTGATGATCGAATCTTCGACATTTTTGCCGTGGTGCAACTCTTCACGGAAGCGGTTAACCATCAGCAGTGCGTAATCGATACCCAGCCCAAGTCCCATACCTGTAGTGAGGTTGAGGGCATAGATACTGACATCAGTAAAAAGAGTAAAGAGATAGAGAATAAAGAACGCGCCGAGAATTGCTGAGACACCTACGACAAGCGGCATGGCCGATGCAACCATCGCACCAAAGACAAATGCCAGCAAGATAAA
>JBJTMX010000080.1:0-19239 GCA_046070745.1 Candidatus Planktophila sp. | reverse complement strand
CCGCTTCATCATCATTTTGAACTTATGGGATGGGGGCAGGTAACAGTGGTTCTTCGCTTCTGGATAATCGCTGGCCTCTGTGTGGCGATGGGTCTCGGACTCTTCTATACAGAATGGGTCGCTAGTTAATTCTAGGAACTTTTATGTCACTCGATAATCCTTACTCATCGTTGTCAGAGAAGCGCATTGTTGTCGCTGGAGCTGGAGTTACCGGCCTAGCTGTAGCACGAGCACTCATTGAACGAGGTGCCACAGTTGTATTCGCCGACGAGAAGGTAAGTGATGTAGAAGGCTATAAAGTCCGCCAACCTACAGAGTTTTCCGACAGTGACTTTGATGCGCTCTTGGTCTCTCCTGGGTGGAAAGAGTCCAACCCACTTGTTGCGCTAGCTCGTTCCTGTAATAAACCAATCCTCAATGAAATTGACCTCGCATGGCAGATTAAGCAAGAGAAGTTTCCTGGCCAAAAGTGGTTGGCTCTAACAGGAACCAATGGAAAGACAACAACCGTTGAGATGGTTGCTCACATCATGACAACCGCCGGTCTCAATGCGCGAGCATGCGGCAATGTAGGTGTAACGGTTATCGATTCAGTTCAAGCTCAAGAAAAATTTGATTATTTAGTTCTTGAACTCTCTTCTTTCCAATTGCATTGGCTTCAAAATGCCCAATTCATTTCTTCAGCGATTCTCAACATCGCCGATGATCACGTTGATTGGCACGGCACATTTGATGCATATGCCGCAGACAAAATCTCTATTCTTGATAAGTCAACAACTGCAATTCTCAACGGCGACGATGGGGAAGTCGTAGGAAGAACTTCACATTGGCTCGGACGAAAGATCTTCTACTCACTCGATACACCAGGTCCAGGGGAAGTCGGAGTAGTTGAAGAGCTCATGGTCGATCGTGCATTTGTTCCGGATGTGAATGAAGCGGGAATGTTTGCCGAGATCCATGAAATTACTCCAACGGTTCCGCATAACATTTCTAATGCCTTAGCGGCTGCAACTCTCGCTTCTACCGTTGGCGTATCGCGAGAGCATATTCGCGAAGCGCTTAAGACATTTACCCCTGGCAAGCATCGCATCCAACTAATCGCCGATCATAAAGGCGTTAAATGGATTGATGACTCTAAAGCAACAAATCCTCATGCTGCGGCCGCATCAATACTTTCGAATTTCTCTGTTATCTGGATTGGCGGTGGCTTGGCAAAGGGCGCTGCCATGCAACCACTTATCGATCGAACATGGTCTCGACTCAAAGCTGCGATCCTGATTGGCGAAGACCGTCACCTCATCGCAGATGCTCTCGCGCTCTCAGCTCCAGAGCTGCCGATATATTTAATTGATGCGCCATCCGAGTATGTAAGAGGTGGCGAGAACAATGCGCTGATGGATGCAGTTGTTTCGAAAGCAGATGAAATTTCAGAAGAAGGCGATGTTGTCCTATTGGCGCCTGCATGTGCTTCCATGGATCAGTTTATCTCCTACGGCGATAGGGGCGACCGCTTCCAGCGTTCAATTAAGAAGGTAGTACACAATGACAGCTAAAGCTGCTGCAAGAACTCGATTTCTCAATAATCCTGTAAATCATTTCTACATGATGATTATAAGTACAGCGATCCTGGTCGTCCTTGGCCTCATCATGGTCTTCTCGGCCTCTTCTATCCATGCAATTGATACAAAGGGATATGCATTCGCTGTTGCCCTTCGGCAGTTCGTCTTCTTGCTAGTTGGAATTCCTCTCGCATTTGTCTTAGCTCGCCTCCCTCTTGCACAGTGGAAGTTAATTGGGCGCATTGGATTAGCAGTCTCACTTATTCTCGTTGTGATCGTCATGATTCCGGGAGTAGGTAAAGAGGTCAACGGAAATCGAAATTGGATTGACCTTAAAGTTATTGATATCCAGCCGGGAGAATTCACAAAGTTCTTACTCATTCTCTGGGCTGCATATTTGCTTGCAAAGAAAGAGACTCTTCAGCGCACTCACTTTAATGTGATCACTCTTATTGGCCCAGGGTTTGCGCTTGTGATGGCTGCAATTATGCGTGGTGGCGATTTAGGTACAACTTCGGTTATTGCAGCTATTGCTGCTGGTCTCTTCTTTATCTCGGGAATTAACCTTCGCCTCATGGGATGGGTAACCGCATCTGGATTTCTGGCCCTTGCTGCAGGAATCGTGACCTCCGATTACCGTCGGGCACGTTTTCTAGTTTTTCTCAATCCCTTTGCGCCAGAGGAATATAAAACTTTTGGTTGGCAGCCTGCGCATAGTCTTCTAGGACTAGCAAGCGGTGGCGTCTTTGGAGTTGGACTTGGTGGAAGCCGTCAGAAGTGGGGCAATCTCGCTGAAGCGCATACTGACTTTATCTACGCTGTGATTGGCGAAGAGCTCGGACTAGTTGGAACCCTTGGCGTGCTGATCTTGATTGGCACACTCGTTTACTCGATCTTTAGAATTGCACTTCGCGCAAAGGATCCATTCTCTCGTTATGGAGCAGCCGGAATCGGAATCTGGATTGGAATCCAAGCGATTCTTAATATCGGTACAGCAATCAGCGTTCTTCCCGTAGTGGGTGTGACTCTTCCGTTGGTTTCTTATGGAGGGTCTGCCTTGCTGACAACGATTTGCGCCTTAGGCTTCGTCGCAGGAGTCGCACTGCGAGATAAAGAAGTCTCACGAGAAATTGTGCGCCGATTCGGACATAAGTAAGGGGAGTTAGTTCTCTATGAAGATTCTCCTTGCAGGTGGCGGAACTGCTGGCCATATTGAGCCGGCTCTCGCTGTTGCGCGTGCTTGGAAGCAGGCGCATCCGGAAGATGAATTGATCTTTATCGGAACAGCCTCAGGATTAGAGAACACACTTGTTCCAGCAGCTGGTTTCGTACTGGTACATATCCCGAGAGTTTCAATTCCTCGCTCACTCTCACTTTCGCTCTTGAAAGTTCCTGGACAATTAATTTCATCTGTAAGAGCAGTTAAAAAGATTCTTGCTGATGTGGATTGTGCAATTGGTTTTGGGGGATATGTATCGGGGCCCCTTTACTTCGCAGCGGCAATCACCCGCAAACCTTTTGTAATTCACGAGCAAAATGCACGTCCTGGTTGGGCAAATCGGATTGGCGCCTTCTTCACACCATTTACAGCGGTCAGTTATCCGGTCTTGCGAGGACGCCTATCGCGCGCAGAGTTGACCGGCCTACCTTTGCGCAATGACGTTATAGTTGCAATCAGAAAGTCGAGTAGTGATTGGGCGAAGGCGCGACTTGATGCGAAGAAGTCAATTGAAGATCGATTCGGTTTAGATAGTTCGAAACCGCTGCTCTTTATCTTTGGCGGCTCGCAAGGCTCTCAAGCAATAAATTCAGTGATAGAGAGTTCGCGAAATGATATTGCGGCATTGGGAGTTTCTATTCTCCACGGAGTCGGCAAGAACAATGTTCTGCAAGAAGAAAGTGATTCTTATAAACCTCTTTCCTATATCGATGAGATGGCCGACTGCTATTTGGCAGCCGATATTCTTATTGCCCGAAGCGGCGCAGTTACCTGTGCAGAAGCTGCAGCCCTTGCTCGCTATAGCCTCTTTATTCCACTTCCTATTGGAAATGGCGAGCAATCCCTTAACGCGGCATCACTCGTAGCAGCAGGCCGTGCAGAAGTTATTGAGCAATCTCACTTCACGTCGCAGTGGCTTATCGAAAATCTTCCTGCTTTATTGGAAAAAACTTCAGTGGTCTCAGAAGTCGGAAGCGATGCAGGCGTTCACTCTGTCGATAAGATAACGGCGATAATAGAGAGAGCAGCTGGAGTTCAATGACAATCCCGAACGGCACGCGTTACACAGGGGAGTCCTTTAAGGGGAAGAAGATCCACTTTATTGGAATCGGCGGCTCAGGTATGAGCGGTCTTGCGCGCATTGCACTTGCAGATGGAATTGCAGTCTCGGGTTCTGATGCAAAAGATTCATCCGTTCTCGTCGCCCTTGAGGCGTTAGGTGCAACTATCTACAAGAGCCATCAAGGCGAACATGTAGATGGCGCTGATGTAGTTATCTACTCAACAGCAATCTCGGCATCGAATCCAGAGATCGTCCGAGCAATCGAACATTCGATTCCATTGATGACGCGCGCGAAGGCTCTTGCGACGTTAATGCATGGTCTTACAAGTATCGCTGTCGCTGGCACACATGGAAAGACAACCACTTCTTCAATGGCGACCGTTGCATTTCAAGCATGTGGTGTCGATCCTTCATTTGCAATCGGAGGAACATTGACTGCTTCAGGTGCCAATGCGCACCGAGGATCTGGCCAATTCTTTATCGCAGAGGCCGATGAATCTGATGGCTCTTTTATTGCCTACCACCCACATGCTGCAATAGTCACAAATGTTGAGCACGACCACGTTGACTTCTTCTCAACAGCTGATGAAGTCGTGAACGTCTTTAAGGATTTCTCACTCACGATTCCAACTGATGGATTCCTTATTTACTGCAATGATGATCCGGGTTCACGAAATTTAGGGGAGAGCGTCAATCACTGCACCACTTACTCTTATGGAACAAGCTCTGACTCAGATCTTAAAGTGGATCAGATCGAACTTTCAGCTCAAGGTTCACGTGCTCGCGCAATCTGGAAGGGCAGTGTTGTGGGGACGATCGAACTAGAAGTACCTGGTCGCCATAATCTTCTCAACGCAGCCTCGACCCTCGCTCTTGGATTGGCGCTCAACCTCAACCCAACGGCACTTCTCTCAGGTCTTCACTCATTTAGAGGTGCAGGGCGCCGCTTTGAATTGAAGGCAACAGTGAACGGCATTCGGATCATTGATGATTACGGCCACCATCCAACAGAGATTTCAGTAACTCTCGAGGCGGCTCGTCGATATGCAGATAACGGGCGAGTGCTCGTTATCTTTCAACCACATCGCTATACCCGCACTCAAGCTTTCCTCAGTGAATTCGCAAAGTCCCTCGATGTCGCAGATGATGTCACCTTGCTGGAAATTTACGCGGCGAGCGAGAAACCAATCGTAGGAGTATCAGCAGAACTTATTGCTGAGAAGATGAAGAATGGCCACTTTATCCCTAACTTTATCGATGCATCAGAGCGAATCATTGAGATGGCAAAGCCTGGAGATGTCATCCTGACAATGGGCGCAGGCGATGTAAATTCATTGGCCGCTGTCATTGCCGATGGCTTATCAAAAAGATTTGGTTAGCATTCAATGAATCTTAATAATCGTTTTGTAGTCCTCTCCGTTCTTCTCTTTGCTGCAGTTGTCTATCTTTTGGCATGGTCCCCTGTATTCACCGTTAAGTCCATCGATGTTACGGGCGCACCCTCATCGGTAAGCACTACTTCTCTCATCAACAAGTCAGGGGTTACGGTCGGTGAGAAATTAGCTCGAATTGAACCTCGATCGATTGAAAAGTTCTTTGATGAAATTTCTTGGGTAAAGAGCGCCTCTGTTTCACGTAATTGGATCAGCGGCAGCGTCTCGATTGAAATGGTTCCGCGAGTTGCAGTAGGTATCTATAACGATAAAGCTCTCGATGCAGATGGTTTCATCTTTGATTTGCCTGGCGCCACTCCTCCCGGTTTGCCTGTTGTCTCAGCGAGCTCACCTGTCCTTGGACTATCAGCGATCGAACTCTTCTCTGGGCTTCCGACAGATATCAAAGATTCAATGATCTCTCTCAGTGCATCATCTGAATCCACCATTACCTCATGGCAGCAGTTTGGTGCTTCGAAGATCAAGGTGACGTGGGGAAGTGCGTCGCAAATCAATCTCAAAGTCAGTGTCTATCGCGCACTTATTGCACTTCCAGAAAATAAAGCGATTCATCGAATGGATTTATCGGCCCCACACGCGCCGATTGTGAAGTAAAAACCCTCTACGCAAGGTAGAGGTATTTCTTCGTGTTGGTTTTTGATTCACCCCTCACAAAGACATACCTTGCCACCATCTAAGTGAATAGAAATGTAACTCTCAAGAGAGGGTTCACAGTTCTTAAGGAGGCTTTACGTGGCTGCACCACAGAATTATCTCGCCGTAATCAAGGTCGTCTGTATCGGCGGCGGTGGCGTCAATGCAATTAATCGAATGATTGAAGTGGGTCTTAAGGGCGTTGAGTTCATCGCTATTAATACTGATGCACAACATTTGTTAATGAGTGATGCAGATGTAAAGCTTGACATTGGTCGCGCATCTACAAAGGGTCTCGGTGCAGGTGCTGCTCCTGAGAAGGGTCGACAAGCAGCTATCGATCACACAGAAGAGATTGAAGAAATTCTTCGCGGCGCAGATATGGTTTTCGTAACTGCAGGTGAAGGTGGAGGTACTGGAACAGGTGGAGCTCCTATCGTTGCAAAGATTGCACGCGATCTTGGCGCTCTCACGATTGGTGTTGTTACACGCCCATTCTCATTTGAAGGCAAGATTCGTATGCGTCAAGCAGAAGAAGGAATCGCAGCACTTCGTGAGCACGTAGATACCCTTATCGTTATTCCAAATGATCGCCTTCTTGCAATTTCAGATCGCAACATCACGGCGATGGATGCATTCAAGAGCGCAGATCAGGTTCTCCTCTCTGGCGTTCAAGGAATTACAGAGATTATTACGCAGCCAGGACTCATCAACCTTGACTTCGCTGATGTGAAGACAGTTATGACAGATGCAGGTTCTGCTCTGATGGGTATCGGTTCTGCTCGTGGAGAAAATCGCGCAGCACGTGCTGCAGAACTTGCGATCTCGAGCCCACTCCTTGAGGCATCAATTGATGGCGCAATGGGAGTCCTTCTCTCTGTCGCTGGTGGTTCAGATCTCGGTCTCTTTGAAATCAATGAAGCATGTGAGCTTGTACAAGGCGCGGCTCATCCAGATGCTCGTATCATTTTTGGTACAACCATCGATGATGCCCTCGGTGATGAAGTTCGTATCACCGTTATCGCAGCTGGATTTGCTGGCGGAGAGCCAAAGAAGATGGAGATGCCTTCTATTAATGCGGCAACTCTGTCAGGTGTTGCAGATCCAATCCCATCAAATGATCCACTCTCTGTAGCCCTTGATTTGGATTCATCGGCGCCACGTAAGAAGATCACATTTGAAGATTTGGTTTCTGAAGATGAAATTGATGTTCCAGATTTCATGAAGTAATCCTGCTTAGATGGCAACTAGATTTACCAAACGCACCGGTGGCGCAAGCCTCGGTGCGTTTGCATCTCTCAACCTCGGAACGCATGTAGGCGATGAGCTAGAAACTGTTTTAGAGAACCGCGCACTGCTTTCAGCAAGGTGGGGACCGATTCAATACATGAATCAAGTGCACGGGGATCGGATTGCAGTAATTGAAGAAGTAACAGATGAAGCACCTACCGCCGATGCCCTGGTAACAGGTATTCCTGGCATCAACCTCGCTGTAATGGTTGCAGATTGCATTCCACTCCTGCTCATATCGAAGGAGTCGGTGGCAGCAGTACATGTTGGGCGCAAGGGTCTTACCAACGAAATTACTCGCAAGACAATCGCGCTGATGAAGGAGATGGGATCTGCTCAGATCACTGCGATCATCGGCCCATCAATTTGTGGCCGTTGCTATGAAGTCTCTGAGGATATTTACAAGGAAGTCGTCGCGCTCCATCCACTTGCAGAGTCTCGTACGCCTCAAGGAACCTTTGCTCTCGACCTTCCTGCGGCGCTTCGCTCAGTGCTTAGTGATGAGGGGGTGGGAATTGTAAATAAGCATTGCTGTACCGTGGAAAGCGATGAATACTTTTCATATCGCCGCGATGGAGTTACAGGTCGTCAAGCGGGAATTATTTCACTATGACGGAACGTCGAGAGGAACTTGCTGCCAATTTGGCAAAAGTTCGTGAAGAAATTGCCTCATTTGATCCAACGCTTATTGTCGTCACTAAGACCTATCCGATAAGTGATGTAGAAATTTTGCGAGAACTGGGTGAGAACAACTTTGGTGAAAATCGCAGCTCAGAAGGTCTTGAAAAATCTGCGGTTGTTCCATCTCATTGGCACTATCAAGGTGAGATTCAAAGTAAGAAGATTCGAGAAATTCTCAAGTGGGCTGAATGCATCCACTCACTCGATAAGTTCGACCATGCTCAAAAGATTTCAAATATAGCTTCCGAAAGTGGCAAGACCGTAGATCTCTTCATCCAACTCTCACTCGATGGAGATCCAAGCCGTGGGGGAGTCATTGAAAGCGAACTTCTTCCACTCGCCTCATTGGTTGCTGCGCTGCCATTCATTAACCTAAGAGGAATAATGTCAGTGCCACCTATTGCCCTCAATGTCGATGCCGCGTTTGCAACTATTGGCCAGATTCATAAGCGATTCGTCGCTAAATTCCCGGAAAGCCCATACCTCTCAGCAGGCATGTCGGGTGATTACATGACGGCTCTGGCCAATGGTGCGACACATATTCGGGTCGGTAGCAAAATCCTCGGCTCACGCCAGTACCCCTAGTAACCTTTACCGCATGTCAGCACTTAACAAGATGATGGGCTTCCTTGGCCTCGTAGATACTGAAGAAGAACTCGAAGTTCCTGCCGCTCCGGTGAAGAAAGTTGAGTCTCGTCAGATCACTCCGCGCCGTCCAGAGCCAACAGGTGTCACAGTTGTGCGCACTCATCATGAAGTAATTGACGAACCATTTGTTGAAGAGAGCAGCAGTAACTACAACATCATCACTCTTCAGCCACGTTCATACTCTGAAGCCCGCAAGGTCGGTGAGTTCTACCGTGAAGGCAACCCTGTAATCATCAACCTTGATGACATGGAAGAGTCAGAGCGTAAGCGTCTCGTCGACTTTGCCTCAGGTCTTGTCTTCGGTCTCCACGGACGCATCGAGCGCATCAGCCTGAAAGTTTTCTTGCTCTCACCTGCTAACGTCAATGTCAGCAGTGAAGAGCGTTCAGCAGCTGCGGCATCATTCTTTAACCAGAGCTGATCTCTTTAATGTTTCTTCGCAACGCACTTCTGCAACTCTTAAGTCTCTTTAAGCTTGCACTTTTTGCGCGCATCATCATTGATTACATCCGTCTCTTTGCACGTTCATGGCGCCCCAACACATTCCTTCTTGCAATCTTTGAGGTCGTCTACACGATTACAGAGAAGCCGATGGCCTTTGTTCGTCGCTTTATCCCACCACTACGTCTCGGTGGCGTTGCGCTCGATCTCTCTTTTATCGTCCTACTGATCGCAATTAACCTCTTGCGATCAGTAGTCGTAGCTTTTCTTTAAGCCCTACTAATACTAAAGCTCAAGCCAAGTTCCGCATCTGTTACTACAAGGGATGCATCGCGCGTAAATGATGTCGCTAATACCTCATCAGAGATATGGGCTGCACCATTTTCAATTGTTGCCACGTCGCTCTCATGGGCATTCCAGAGCACTGCAATGCGATCTGAGATATCAAAACCATCGCTCTTGCGACGTTCTTGAATAGAGCGAATGACTTCGCGGATATTGCCAGCAGCGATGAGTTCAGCCGTTAGTTCAAGGTCGAGTGCAACGCTCTCGCCATCATGGCTTGCAACCATCCAGCCACTCTTCGGTACTTCTGTTACAACCAAGTCATCGAGTGAAATTTCAAATTCACCGACCTGCGCTGAAGCTGTTGAGCGAAGTGTCTTTACTAGCGCAACAGGGTCGGCTGCTGCAATCAACTTGGCGACATCTTGCACAGATTTCCCATACTTAGCTCCGAGTGATTTGAAGTTCGCCTTGATGGAAACATCCACAAGATCGCCATCAGCATCGGCAATGTCAGCTAAATCTAGAACGTTGAGCTCATCGGAGATTTGCTCCTTCATCTCAGAAGGAAGTGTTGACCACCCACTTGCAGAGATCAGCGCACGTTGCAATGGCTGACGAATCTTGACACCGGATTCTGCGCGAGCAGAGCGACCGAGTTCGACAACTCGTCGCGTCATAGCAACTTGCTTATTGAGTTCTGCATTGATGAGCGAGCCATCTGCGACAGGGAAGTCCGTGAGGTGAACTGAGACCGCAGCGCCTGGATTAGCCACGCGAATTAATTCTTGCCATGTTTGCTCTGCAATAAATGGAACCATCGGCGCCAAGAGTTGTGTGAGTTTTTCAAGACACTCGTGCAAAGTTGCAAGGGCTGCAACATCGCCATCCCAGAAGCGACGACGTGAGCGACGTACATACCAGTTGGAGAGATCGTCGATAAAGGTTGCAAGAACTTTTCCTGCGCTCTGCGAATCGAACTCGCTATATGCCTTATCAACTTCTGCAATCAGGGTATTGAGTTCGCTCAAGATCCACTTATCCATCGTTGAGCGCTCAGCCACCGCAGGGCTCTGATCGAGAGTGAAGTTCGATGCCTTTGCATAGAGTGCATGGAAAGAGATGGTGTTCCAGTAGGTAAGAAGAGTCTTACGAATAACATCAGAGATCGCTTCGTGACCTACACGGCGCGATGCCCACGGTGAACCCGCTGCCAACATGTACCAACGAACAGCATCTGCGCCATGTTGATCCATCAAGGCCATTGGCTCAAGAACATTGCCCAAGTGCTTACTCATCTTGCGGCCATCCTTATCGAGGATGTGACCCAAGCAGAGAACGTTTTCGTATGAACTTTCATCGAAGACAAGAGTTCCAATAGTCATCAGCGTGTAAAACCAGCCGCGAGTCTGATCGATTGCTTCGCAGATAAAGTCAGCAGGGTAGGCTGCTTTAAACTTTTCTACTGAGCCTTCCTTATGCGGATAGCCCCACTGTGCAAATGGCATTGAGCCAGAGTCATACCAACAGTCGATAACTTCAGGAACGCGCACCATTGTTGATGAACACTCGGCACAATCGAAGGTGATGTCATCGACAAATGGACGGTGCGGATCAAGGTTAGATAGCTCTTGTCCAGCAAGTGCACCGAGTTCCTTCAGCGATGAGATACAGATTTCATGCTTATTCTCGCATCGCCAGATTGGAAGAGGAGTACCCCAGTAACGATTACGTGAGAGTGCCCAGTCAATATTGTTGGTGAGCCAATCTCCGTATCGACCAGTCTTGATTGTCTCGGGATACCAATTAGTCTTCTCATTTTCGCGAAGAAGCGCATCCTTGATAGATGTGGTGCGGATGTACCACGATGGTTGTGCGTAATAGATAAGTGCGGTGTGGCAACGCCAGCAATGTGGGTATGAGTGCTCATATGGCTGGTTCTTGTAGAGAGTGCCAATGGCCTTCAACTCTCTTACTAGTGGCTTATCTGCATCCTTGAAGAACAGTCCGCCTACAACTGGAACATCACCAAGGAAGTGGCCATCTGCTGCAACGGGATTTACAACAGGGAGACCGTAAGAGCGACAGACCTGTAAGTCATCTGCACCGAATGCAGGAGCCTGGTGAACTAGACCTGTTCCATCTGCTGTTGTTACATATGTTGCAAGAACAACAAAGTGCGAATCAGGAATTTCGATGTAATCAAATGGGCGCTTATATGTAACGCGCTCGAGCTCTGATCCTTTAAATCGCTTGAGAATCTCATGCTCGCCTGCAACAGATGTGAGAAGCGCTTCTGCAACAACAAGCACTTCGCTGCTCTTTACTTCATCCTTCTCTACAGTTGCACGAACAGCGACGTAATCAACTTCAGGGTGTGCGGCAACTGCTGTATTGGAAACGAGCGTCCATGGAGTTGTTGTCCATACAAGCAGGGATGCTCCAAGATCTGCAAGGTCGCCACTTGTAATAGGGAAGCGAACAAAGACTGATGGGTCTACAACAGTTTCATAGCCTTGCGCGAGCTCATGATCGGAGAGACCTGTACCGCAACGAGGGCAATACGGTGCAACGCGATGATCTTGAACAAGGAGTCCCTTCTTCCAGATCTCAGAGAGTGACCACCAGACAGATTCAACATACTCAGGTGCCATCGTCCAATACGCTTGATCGAAATCAACCCAGAAGCCCATGCGCTCTGTCATCTTTGAAAATGCATCAACGTGGCGTGTTACTGATGTCTTGCACTTGTCGTTAAATTCTGCGATTCCAAATTCTTCAATATCGCCCTTGCCAGAAAATCCAAGTTCTTTCTCAACTGCAATTTCTACTGGTAGACCGTGGCAGTCCCATCCCGCTTTACGTGAGACGTACTTACCCTTCATCGTCTGATAGCGAGGGAATACATCTTTAAAAACACGCGCCTCAATATGGTGGGTGCCCGGCATACCGTTTGCTGTTGGGGGACCTTCATAGAAAGTCCATGGCTCACCTTGTGCGCGAGCTTCTAAGCTCTTCTCAAAAATGTTTTCTTTGCGCCAGAAATCGAGGATGGAGTGTTCCATTGCGGGCAGATCAATCTGCGGTGCAATTGCATTGAACTTCGGTGTATAGGTCATTGTCCTAAAGCTCCATCTCATCGATTGAAATGGAGGGACGAGCGCATTGGCTCGCGGTACCACCCGCCTTGCAAAGCCATACTTGCTGGCCTTGCCACTTTAATAACCACAACGCTGGTTCTACACATCCTTCGCAGATGCGAAGAACTTCTTCCAGCTAGCTCAGAGGTGATCGCCTCGTCACGGCCGTATCTATGTGATTGTGCGGTAAGTCTAAACCATTACCCGGTAATGACCGACTTTGATGCGTGGCGCAGGTGGCGGGGGCAGAAAAAAGGGAATAAGGTGCGCGGCGTGCCAGTAAAGAAGATTGCCCAGAAACTTGTGAAGAAGGCTGCGCCAGCAAAGAAGGCTGCTCCAGCAAAGAAGGCTGCTCCAGCAAAGAAGGCTGCTCCAGCAAAGAAGGCTGCTCCAGCTAAAAAGGCAGTCGCCAAGAAAGCTGCTCCTGCAAAGAAGGCTGCTCCTGCTAAAAAGGCCGCCGCGCCAAAGAAGATTACTGAAGTCAAGAAAGCCCCGGGTCGTCCATTTCCTTCTAAGGTTGGCAAGACCACTCTTACTGTTGATGAGAAGTCACAGACCGTATCAGTTGCAACAGTAGTTGCACCCACTGCAGCCCCAGTTGTTGAAGAGCGTCGCCTAGTGATGCCACCTCCACCACGCCCTGTAAAGAGTGGAAAGAAGATTGCACCGCTCAAGCCTTTGAAAGCTGCTCCAACTCCAGTAACAGCAGCAGAAGGTGAAGGCGCTTGGAGCGCAGCTGAACTCAAGGCAATTCGCACAGAGCTTTCAAAAGATCTCGTTCGTTTACGAGCAGAGCTTGCAGCAATTGAGGCCGAGATGGATGACTTGATTTCTGATGCTGGTGATGGCGCTGGTGATGATCAAGCGGATTCAGGCACAAAGACATTTGAACGCGAACACGAAATGTCACTTGTTTACAATGCACGCGACATGGTTTTGCAGACAGAGCGCGCACTCAGCCGAATTGATAACAAGACATATGGAAATTGCGAAGTGTGTGGTTCACCTATTGGTAAGGCACGACTTCAAGTTTTCCCACGCGCAACCCTCTGCATGATTTGTAAGCAGAAGGAAGAGCGGCGCTAACGTGCGCCGAACTTCATTAGTTCAGCGTCTCTTCGCTATTGCCCTCCTTGTGTGGGCCGTTGATTTTCTTACAAAGAATTGGGCAATCGCCAATCTTTCATCCTCGCCTAAAAAGTTAATTGGCGACTTTCTGCAACTCACACTCCTTCGAAATCCAGGAGCAGCATTTAGTATGGCAACTGGATTCACCATTATCTTCACATCGATCTCTATCGGTGTTGCAATCTTTATAGCTCGATATGCCGCACGCATCACATCGGCATGGTGGGCAGTTGTTGCCGGCCTGGTATTAGGGGGAGTGCTTGGCAACCTCACAGATCGCGCCTTACGCGAGCCAGGTTTTCTTTACGGTCATGTCATTGATTGGATAGAACTGCCTCATTGGCCTGTCTTTAATATCGCGGATTCATCGATTTTTATTGCAGCAGGTATCGCTATCCTTCTCACAGTTCGAAATATTTCCCCAACAGCTAAGTCAGGACGCCATGAGTAGAGATCACCGCACGTTAACTGTGCCGGAGTCCGTTGCTGGCGAACGTATCGATAGCGCCCTAACTCGCGTACTAGGCCTTTCTCGCACATCTATCGTGAAGCTATTAGAAGATGGCGATATCCGTAGCAATAACAAGGCGCTCACTAAATCTGAGCGCGTTGTTGCAGGTCAGGTCATTGACGTATTGATGCCTGAAGAAGTCAATACAGATCCGATTCCACCAACACCTCTCGAAGGTTTATCTGTCGTCTATAACGATGATGAAATCGTTATAGTCGATAAGCCAGTGGGATGTGCAGCGCACCCTGCACCTGGTTGGACGGGTCCGACTGTTATTGGCGCACTGATTGCAGCCGGTTACACCATTTCGACAAGTGGACCAGCAGAACGTGCTGGAATTGTGCATCGTCTTGATGCAGGCACAAGTGGATTGATGATTGTCGCAAAGACTGACCGGGCATATTTAAAGTTAAAAGATATGTTTCGCGATCACGATGTTGAGAAGACATATCACGCACTCGTGCAGGGGCACATGGATCCATCGGAAGGCACCATCGATGCTCCAATCGATCGCCACCCAACACAAGACCATCGCTTTGCAGTTGTTGCCGATGGCAAAGAGAGCATCACTCACTACGAAGTTATCGAGTATTACCGCTCGGTCTCAATGGTGAAAGTTGAACTTGAAACAGGGCGTATGCATCAAATTCGCGTGCACTTCTCAGCGCTCGGTCACCCACTCGTTGGTGATACCACTTATGGCGCAGATCCTGTCTTAGGAAAGTCACTTGCAATGCGCCGCCCATGGCTACACGCTCTTGAACTTCGCTTCAACCATCCCGTCAGTGGTGAACCACTCGTGCTCAACGCTCCATATCCACCTGACCTTCAGGCTTCCCTCGGACTTCTCTCTGAAGCGGTGCTTCCGTAATTTCGTAATTTCTTCGATAAGGTGCTCCCATAATGTCATCTGAAGATCTCTCAGCTTCACGGGCATCGAAGCAAGACTCGTTTGTGCACCTTCACGTGCATACCGAGTATTCGATGCTCGATGGTGCCGCGCGCGTAGGCGAGCTGATGAAAGAAGTTGCTCGCCAGGAAATGCCAGCGATTGCAATGACAGATCATGGAAATGTCTTCGGAGCTTTTGATTTCTATAAGCAGGCGAAGAAAAATGGCGTAAGACCCATCATTGGTATCGAAGCATATGTTGCACCTGAATCTCGCTTTGAGAAGAAGCGCATCAATTGGGGCGATGGCGGCGAAGACGATGTGTCAGGTGGTGGCGCATACACCCACATGACCATTCTCGCCGAAAACAATGTTGGTCTGGGAAATCTCTTTAGGCTTTCATCTCTTGCATCCCTTGAGGGCTATTACTACAAGCCGCGAATGGATCGCGAGCTTCTCTCTAAGTACGCCGATGGCTTGATTGCAACGACCGGATGCCCTGGTGGTGAAATTCAAACTCGCCTTCGTATGGGTAAGTACAAGGAAGCGTTACGAGCTGCAAGTGATTACCGAGATATCTTCGGTGCCAATAACTTCTTCCTCGAATTGATGGATCACGATATCGAGATTGAAAATCGCGTCAAAGCAGATTTGATGAAGCTCGGCAAGGATCTCAAGCTTCCACTTCTTGCAACCAACGACTTGCACTATACGCACCATGAAGATGCCGACGCGCATGCTGCTCTGCTCTGCGTGCAATCTGGTTCTACCTTGGCTGACCCCAAGCGATTTAAATTTGATAACTCTGAATTTTATGTAAAGACCGCAGCGCAGATGCGTGAACTCTTTAAGGATGTTCCTGAGGCATGTGATAACACGCTTCTTATCGCCGAACGTTGTGATGTCACATTGCGCGAAGGCGAAAACCTTATGCCTCGATTTGATGTCCCTAAGGGCGAGACTGAAGATTCATGGCTGCGCATTGAATCAACGCGTGGCCTTGCTGAGAAGCTGGGAGATAAATTAACTCCCGCTCATACCGAACGTTTGAATTACGAACTCGACGTCATGATCAAAATGGGATTTCCTGGTTACTTCCTCGTTGTTGCTGACCTTGTGAATCATGCAAAGCGAGTCGGAATTCGTGTAGGTCCAGGTCGTGGATCTGCAGCAGGTTCTCTAGTTGCATACGCACTTGGTATTACAGGACTTGATCCAATCGAACACGGTCTCTTGTTCGAGCGATTCCTTAATCCAGAACGTATCTCGATGCCTGATATCGACCTCGACTTCGACGAACGTCGACGCTCCGAAATGATTCGCTATGCGACTGAAAAATACGGCGAAGATCGCGTAGCTCAGATCATTACCTACGGCACTATTAAGTCGAAGCAAGCGCTCAAGGATGCAACCCGCGTTCTCGGTTATCCATATGCAATTGGTGAAAAACTCACAAAAGCACTTCCACCATCGGTCATGGGTAAAGACATCACACTCGGGGGAGTATTTGATCCTAAGGATTCACGCCACGGCGAAGCAGGTGAATTTCGTCAGCTCTACGAAAGCGATGTAGATTCAAAGCGCGTAGTTGATTTAGCGCGCGGCCTTGAAGGTTTGAAGCGCCAGTGGGGTGTCCATGCAGCTGGCGTCATTCTTTCCCGCGACCCACTCCTTGATGTCATTCCCATTCATCGCCGTGAATCCGACGGTTCAATCATTACCCAATTTGATATGGGTGCTTGCGAAGCAACAGGACTGCTTAAGATGGACTTCCTCGGCCTTCGCAACCTCTCTGTGCTTGATGATGCACTTCTGAATATCAAAGAGAATCAAAATATCGATCTCGTTCTTGAAGATTTACCACTATCTGATACAAAAACTTTCGAGCTTCTCTCACGCGGCGACACACTTGGCGTCTTCCAACTCGACGGTGGTGGAATGCGTTCATTGCTTCGCGCCATGGCGCCTGATTCATTTGAAGATATCTCAGCTGTTATTGCTTTGTATCGCCCGGGACCTATGGGTGAAAACTCTCATAACGATTATGCAGATCGCAAGAATGGTCGCAAGGCAGTTGAGCCAATTCACCCAGAGCTTTCAGAAGTGCTCAACGATATTTTGGGTGATACCTACGGTCTGATTGTGTATCAGGAACAGGTAATGGCTATTGCGCAGAAAGTTGCGGGCTTTACTCTCGGCCGCGCGGATCTTCTTCGTAAGGCGATGGGTAAGAAGAATAAAGAGATTCTCGATAAGGAATACGTTCCATTCGAAGCTGGCATGAAGGCAAACGGTTTCTCTGAAGCTGCTATTAAGCGACTCTGGGAAGTTCTGATTCCCTTCTCTGATTATGCATTTAACCGTGCACACTCAGCTGGCTATGGCGTAGTTTCATTCTGGACTGCATACTTGAAGGCAAACTTCCCAACCGAATACATGGCAGCGCTGCTCACATCTGTGCGCGATGATAAGGATAAGTCAGCGCTCTATCTCTCTGAGTGTCGCCGCATGGGAATCAAAGTACTTCCGCCTGATGTCAATGAATCTAATGCAGAGTACACACCGCGTGGTCGCGATATTCGATTTGGCTTAGCCGCCATCCGAAACGTCGGTGAAGGTGTAGTTGCATCAATTAAGGCATCTCGAGAAGCGAAAGGGAATTTCGCATCCTTCGGAGACTTCCTTGCAAAGGTAGATGCGCAAGTCTGCAATAAGAAGACAATCGAATCTCTTATTAAGGGTGGCGCATTTGATTCACTCAACCATCCTCGCAAGGGTTTGATGACTGTTCACCTTGAGGCAATTGACTCCGTTATTGAAACTAAGCGCGCAGAAGCAATCGGTCAGTTCGATCTCTTTGGTGGTGAGACCACAACGGATATGGTCGGCCTCGAAGTTGAAATCCCTCAGACAGAATGGGATAAATCAACGCTCCTTACATTTGAGCGCGAGATGTTGGGTCTCTATGTATCCGACCATCCACTTCTCGGCGTTGAACATGTGTTGCGGTCACATACGGATATGTCTATCAGTGCACTCATGGATGAAGGAATCCCTGATGGTATGGTCACAATCGGCGGGCTGATTACAAGTGTTCAACGTAAGGTCTCTCGCAAGGGTGACTCTTGGGCAGTAGTTGCCATTGAAGATCTTGAAGGCTCTATTGAGGCGCTCTTCTTCTCGAAGACATATAACCAATATGCACTATCGCTGACGGAAGATCGTGTTGTTGTTATCCGTGGTCGATTCTCGCGCAGTGATGAACAAGTACGATTTACCGCGATGGAGATGACAATGCCGGATATCTCTGGTGGCCCAACAGGCCCTCTTCTCATCTCACTTCCGGCAGCGAGATTGACTCCACCCATTGTCGAGCGGATGAAAGAGATACTTAAATCTCACCCTGGGAAGCGTGAAGTGCATCTTCAAGTAGTTGATACCGAAAAATCCACCGTTCTCAAAGTGGATGCGCTGGTCACATCATCACCAAGCTTGAGCGCTGATTTGAAGGCGATTCTCGGCCCAGAGTGCATCGTGCGCGGCTAATCACGTCGCCTCATACTCTTTTCCCAAAGTAGAATACGGTCCATGTTGCGCCGTGTAGACCTTCGAGGGAAAAACCTCTCGCGCGATCAGTATGCGCGTGAGCTTCCACGAGCCTCGCTCGATGTAGCAGCAGCAATGGCGGCAATTGAGCCAATCCTTCTTCAGGTGAAGAACGGAAAAGAGGCTGACTTGATTGCGCTCAGTGAAAAGTTTGATGGCATACGACCACCTTCGATTCGAGTCCCGCAGGCGGCGCTTGATAGCGCACTCGCAGCACTCGACCCTGACATTCGCACCGCGCTAGAAGTTTCTGCTGAGCGGATCAGAAAAGTTCACTCAGCTCAAGCTCGCAAAGAATCTGCCGTCACAGTTGTCGATGGTGGAACCGTGCGCGAAAAATGGGTACCTGTCGATCGCGTAGGACTATATGTCCCTGGTGGCCGCGCCGTTTACCCAAGTTCAGTTTTGATGAATGTTATTCCCGCACAAATTGCAGGAGTACAGAGCATCGCAGTGGCATCACCTCCACAATCTGATTTCGGTGGATTCCCACACCCAACAATTCTTGCCGCGTGTGCACTACTAGGCATTACTGAGGTCTATGCAATTGGGGGAGCGCAGGCGATCGCTCTCTTTGCCTATGGCATGGAAGGTCTTATCAATAAGTGCGACCTAGTTACTGGTCCAGGAAATATTTATGTTGCAGCTGCAAAGCGAGCACTTCGCGGAATTATCGGAATTGATTCAGAG
>JBJTMX010000079.1:0-8496 GCA_046070745.1 Candidatus Planktophila sp. | reverse complement strand
GGGCCTAGATGGACTTGAACCATCGACCTCTTCCTTATCAGGGAAGCGCTCTAACCGGGCTGAGCTATAGGCCCGCAGATAAACTTTCGTTCATTTGCAGAATGCGTAGATTACTTGATTTTCACCAAGTAGCCAAAACGCGTTCGCCTAGTTGCTACAGGCGCAGACAGTACTACTTTTCTTCGGAAATCTCATCTTCCCGGCTGCGAGTGACGGTCAAAAGGGTGGCACCTTCGTCAAGATTGACGAGGCGGACGCCCATTGAGTCACGGCCGGTCTGGCGGATCTCAGAAGCTTGTGTGCGCATCACAGTGCCTGCGCTGGTGATTGCAAGGATTTCGTCGGTGTCAACGAGAACGAGGGCTGATACAAGAGTTCCACGAGAGTCCTCATCGATCTTTGCTGCCTTAATTCCAATTCCACCGCGGCCCTGGAGGCGATACTCCTCAATTGGAGTCTTCTTTCCATAGCCACCATCGGTTGCTGTGAAGACAAATGAGTTTTCACCATCAACGCGTGACATTGTCAGAAGTTGATCACCTTCACGGAACTTCATTCCGATAACACCAGATGTTGAACGTCCCATTGAGCGAAGAGATTCGTCATCACAAACGAAGCGAACTGACATCGCTTTCTTTGAGACGAGAAGAATTTCATCACCATCGGCTGCCAGTGTTGCAGAGACAACTTCATCGTCGCCCTTGAGGTTGATTGCAATCAATCCGCCGGTACGTGGTGAGTCATATTCTGTAAGAGGTGTCTTCTTAATGAGTCCAACTTTAGTTGCAAGAATCAAGAATGGTGCAGCGCTGTAATCCTTAAACGACAAGACCTGTGCAATTGTCTCTTCAGGCTTGAATGCAAGAAGATTTGCAACGTGCTGACCGCGAGCATCGCGACCCGCATCAGGAAGTTCGTGCACTTTGGCACGATATACGCGACCTTGGTTGGTGAAGAACAACAACCAGTCGTGAGTTGATGCAACGAAGAAGTGATCAACGACGTCATCTTGCTTCAACGATGCGCCCTTTACTCCGCGGCCTCCGCGACGCTGTGACTTGTATAAATCAGCTGCTGTGCGCTTTGAATATCCGCCACGAGTAATGGTGACAACTACATCTGAATCTGGGATCAGATCTTCTGCAGAGAAGTCACCTTCAGATGCAACGAGTTGTGTGCGACGCTCGTCGCCGTACTTAGTGACCAAATCTGAAAGCTCTGTCTTTACAATTTCGCGCTGCTTCGACTCAGATGCCAAGATTGCATTGAGCTCGATGATGTCAGCCATAAGGCCTTCGTATTCATCATTAATCTTCTGGCGCTCCAAAGCTGCGATACGACGAAGCTGCATATCCAAAATTGCATTTGCCTGTACTTCATCGACATCGAGCAATTTCATAAGCCCAGTACGTGCTTCTTCAGGTGTCTTTGAAGCGCGAATCAAAGCGATTACAGCGTCAAGCGCATCGAGCGCCTTGAGATATCCCTTGAGGATATGTGCGCGCTTCTCTTTTTCTACAAGGCGGAACTTTGTACGACGAACGATCACTTCAATCTGATGTTCGATGTAGTACTTAATAAATTCATCAAGGCGCAGCGTGCGTGGCACACCGTCGACAAGCGCCAACATATTTGCACCGAATGTGTCCTGCAACTGTGTCTGCTTGTAAAGATTGTTAAGTACAACCTTAGGAATTGCAGACTGCTGCAGAACTATTACAAGGCGCTGACCGAGACGTTCGTTACCTTCATCGCGTACATCCGCGATGCCCTTGATCTTGCCATCCTTAACGAGCTCAGCAATCTTTAGCGCCAAGTTATCTGGGTTGACTTGATATGGAAGTTCAGTGACTACAAGGCATGTGCGCTTATTGATCTCTTCAACGTTAACGACTGCGCGCATCGTGATGGAACCACGACCTGTGCGGTATGCATCTTCGATTCCACCGCGACCAACGATCAGACCCTTGGTTGGAAAATCTGGGCCCTTAACAACCGTTAAGAGGTGCGCGAGAAGTTCTTCAGTTGGCTGATCAGGGTGTTCGAGCGTGTAGATAACAGCTTCCCCGATTTCGCGAAGGTTATGTGGCGGGATATTTGTCGCCATACCCACTGCAATACCTGCAGAGCCGTTAACGAGAAGGTTTGGAAAACGTGAAGGCAGTACATCTGGCTCTTGTGAGCGGCCGTCGTAGTTAGGAGAGAAGTTGACGGTATCTTCATCGATATCGCGCATCATCTCCATAGCAAGAGGCGCCAAACGAGCTTCGGTGTAACGCATCGCAGCCGCTGGATCGTTTCCAGGAGAACCGAAGTTTCCATTTCCATCAATCAATGGGTAGCGAAGTGACCAAGGCTGTGCCAAACGGACAACAGAGTCATAAATAGCAGTGTCACCGTGTGGGTGGTAATTACCCATTACGTCACCGACGATACGAGATGACTTGTAATAGCCCTTATCAGGACGATATCCAGCATCGAACATTGCATACAAAACACGGCGGTGAACTGGCTTGAGTCCATCACGAATATCTGGAAGTGCACGACCAACGATGACTGACATCGCATAGTCGAGATAGCTGCGCGCCATTTCGACTTGGAGGTCAACGGTCTCAATACGGTCGTATGTTGCTCCGCTTGAGTCGGCTGCTGTTATTTTCTCATCGCTCATTAGATATCCAAGAACCTAACATCCTTTGCGTTGCGTTGAATAAACGCGCGACGCTTCTCAACATCTTCACCCATCAATACAGAGAACAAATCATCGGCAGCTGCTGCATCATCGAGTGTGACCCGAATGAGTACGCGGTGATCTGGATCCATTGTTGTATCCCACAACTCTTTTGCTGGCATCTCACCGAGACCCTTAAAGCGCTGGATACCGTCATCCTTAGGAAGTCGCTTACCTGCCTCGATGCCGTCCTTAATCATGGAGTCGCGTTCGCGATCGCTAAATGCGTACTCAACTTCTTCCTTGCCTGCCCACTTCAACTTGTAAAGAGGTGGCTGAGCAAAGTAGACGAAACCATTTTCAATCAGTGGGCGCATAAAGCGGAAGAGCAAAGTGAGAAGCAGTGTGCGGATGTGCTGACCATCGACGTCAGCATCGGCCATCAAAATGATCTTGTGATAGCGCAGCTTTTCAATATCGAAATCATCATGAACACCGGTACCGAGCGCGGTAATGAGCGCCTGAACTTCATTGTTCTGCAGAACGCGATCGATGCGCGCCTTTTCAACGTTAAGAATCTTTCCACGAATCGGAAGAACAGCTTGGTTACGCGAATCGCGACCACCCTTTGTTGAACCGCCCGCTGAATCTCCCTCAACAATATATAACTCGCACTTAGCAGGATCGGTCCACTGACAATCAGCAAGCTTTCCTGGCATGCCACGACCTTCTAGCAAACCTTTGCGATTACGAGCTAAATCACGTGCCTTTCGCGCTGCAACACGGGCAGAAGCGGCATCAATCGACTTGCGAATGATGTCTTTGCCTTCTTGTGGATTTTGCTCAAACCATGCAGTGAGCTGTTCATTAACAATCTTCTGTGTAAATGAACGTGCTTCCGTGTTGCCAAGTTTTGTCTTTGTCTGACCTTCAAACTGTGGCTCGCCAAGTTTGATAGAAACAATTGCTGTAAGACCTTCGCGAACATCGTCACCAGTAAGACGATCTTCCTTCTTCTTAATCATTCCTTGTTCTTCTGCAAACTTATTTACAACAGATGTAAGTGCGGTACGGAAACCTTCTTCGTGCGTTCCGCCTTCATGGGTGTGAATCGTGTTGGCAAATGTGTAGACAGATTCTGCGAATCCTTGATTCCACTGCATGGAAACTTCAAGTGAAAGTCGTGCGACTTTATCTTCTGCTTCAATCGCGATGACTGACTTGTGAAGTTCGCCGCGAGTTGAATTTAGGTGCTTAACAAAGTCTGTGATTCCGCCAGCATATTGATATCGAACTGTGAGCTGCTCGCCCTTTTCATCAACGTGGCCTTCGCGCATATCTGTAAGAGACAAGATGAGACCCTTGTTGAGAAATGCCATTTCGCGGAAACGTGTGGAGAGCACTTCAAATGAGAAATCAACTGTTTCAAAAATATCTGCAGAAGGCCAGAACTGAATTGTTGTTCCAGTCTCTGTTGTTTCCTCGCCCTTTTTCACGGGCGCAGTTGGAACGCCTAGCTTGTATTCCTGCGTCCAGATAAATCCATCGCGTTTTACCTTTGCAGATAAATCTGTTGAGAGCGCATTAACAACGGATGAACCCACACCGTGCAGACCGCCAGAGACTGAGTAACCACCATCTCCGAACTTTCCGCCCGCGTGCAACACGGTAAGCACAACTTCGAGAGCTGGCTTCTTCTCGACCGGGTGGATATCAACAGGAATTCCGCGACCGTTATCGATTACTTGGAGAGATCCGTCTTTCATCAACGTCACTTGGATCTCAGTACAGTATCCAGCGAGCGCCTCATCGACTGCGTTATCGACGATTTCATAGACAAGGTGGTGGAGGCCGCGTTCACCGGTCGAGCCGATATACATACCTGGGCGCTTGCGGACAGCTTCAAGGCCTTCAAGGACGGTGATCGAAGAAGCGTCATAGCCCTGCTTCTTTTCGGTCATCACGCCTCCATTGGCTTTTTTAAAACTCCAGCCCTAGGGGCCTTGGAAGCCCGATTACCTCAGGCTAGGCAATTATCCTAGTGGTAAATAGATTCTGCAAATACCGCCAAAAGCCTTAGACGGTAGAAATTGGGAAGTTTGAGCCTGCCTCCTAAGGTTCCCTCTGCACTTCACCCTAAAATCGCCCCATCCACAGTGTGGATAGGCCTGTGGATGAATTACAAGGATGTAATTCACTCTCTCCCCTCTTTCCCCCCGCATTCTCAGCAAAGACACAGGGTTGGAGGCCACGATAGGGCCATGAGTACAGAAGCCACAGGTAGCCGCATCCTCGTCGTCGATGATGAATCCAATATCAGCGATCTCATCGCTACTTCACTGAAGTTCGTGGGCTTTGAGGTGCGCACTGCAGCAAGTGGATCGCAAGCACTTGCTGTCGCCGAAGAATTTAAACCACACGCAATGATTCTCGATGTCATGCTGCCTGATCTTGATGGCTTTGAAGTCTGTCGCCAGATTCGCAATGAAGGTCATCAAGTTGGCGTTCTCTTCCTCACTGCAAAAGATGAGATGAAAGATAAAGTCCAAGGCTTAACAATCGGTGGCGATGATTACATGACTAAACCATTTAGCTTGGAAGAGCTCGTCGCACGTTTGAAGGCTCTTCTACGCCGTATTGGCGTAGTTGAGCAGGCAGTCGATGATGAAAAAATTTCCTTTGCAGATCTCGAACTCGATGAAGCAACTCATGAAGTTCGTCGCGCGGGTAATTTGATTGAACTCTCACCAACAGAATTTACGCTACTTCGCTATCTGCTTATTAACGCAGATCGTGTCGTCTCGAAGGCTCAAATTCTCGATCATGTGTGGGATTACGACTTCGGTGGAGATGCTGGAATCGTTGAAACCTATATCTCTTACCTTCGCAAGAAGATTGATATTTACGAACCAGCCCTCATTCACACAGTGCGTGGAGTCGGCTACCGCTTACGCATTGCACCTTCTAAGTAATTGGGTCGGTCTATGAATAAATCTCTGCGCACCTGGTCGCTACGTTCGCGACTTATTTTGGGTGTTGTCCTTTTGAGTGCGGCAGGATTTATTCTCTCAAGCTTTGTCGCACAACAAGCTCTTCGTTCTTATCTATTGCATCAAGTGGATAGTGAACTTGTTTCGCTCTCCGCCAATTCACTTCCACGAATTGCAGAAGCTGGCATCGCCGTTGATACAGATGACAACTACGGCCACCGCAATGGTGAAAGTCCTCATGCGACTCAATCACCACGTCCTCACACTCCGTTGCAACGTATTCCAACAACTACCTCTGTCACACTTCTCGATGGCACTGGAGCTATCACTGGCGGACTCGGTGGTGACCTCAACGTGGCGCCAATCAATGGTTATTTGACGGGATTGACTCCGGAAAAAGCATCCTCATATAAAGGAAAGGCATTCACCATTGATACCGCAGGAATTGATTTCCGCGCCGTTGCCCTCGTCTTACCTAATGGTGAAGGTACGGTGGTTGCAGCTAAATCTTTAGGCGATCTCAATCGAACTGTTGGCAAGCTTGGATTCTTTTTCCTTCTCATTGGTCTTCTCCTGATTTCACTTATCGCCGTCGCCTCTCGCATCGTGATCAAGCTGGGTATGCAGCCACTTGAGGATGTCGAGGAGACTGCAGAACAAATTGCATCAGGTGATCTATCTGCGCGTATGCCAGATGCCAACCCACATACTGAAGTGGGGCGCTTGGTGACCTCACTTAATGCGATGTTGGCGCGTATCGAAGCTGCATTTGAAGCGCGCACCGAGAGCGAAAATAAACTTCGCCGATTCGTTGCAGATGCTTCTCACGAACTTCGCACACCGCTCACTGCGATTCGTGGTTTCTCTGAGCTCTACCGTCAAGGTGCAATCACCGGTGATGAGGCAACCCGCGAATTACTTGGCCGCATTGAAGGCGAATCCAAGCGAATGGGTGCTCTCGTTGAAGATTTATTGTTGCTTGCACGACTCGATCAGGCACGGGAAATGGAATCCAAGCCGGTTAATCTAAGCGAGGTCACCGAATCGGCTGTTATTTCAGCACGTGCTGCCGGTCCTGGTCATCCTGTGCACTTCACCCCCCCAGCAGATGAAATGTTTGCGCTAGGTGATGAACCCCGCATTCACCAAGTGATTGCCAATCTGTTGGCCAATGCTCGGGCACATACTCCGACTGGAACAGAAATTAGCGTGGCAATAGTTCGCTCTGATGATGGAATTCGTATCTCTGTTGCCGATAATGGTCCTGGATTATCTTTCGATGATCAAAAGAAAATCTTTGAACGTTTCTATCGAGCAGATACCTCACGCGTTCGGGTTGATGGCGAAGGCAGCGGGCTTGGATTATCAATCGTTGATGCGGTGATGAAGGCCCATGGTGGTTCTGTATCAGTACTTTCGGAGCCCGCTAAGGGAGCAACCTTTACCTTGTTCTTCCCACTTGCATAAGTAAATTTACTGAGCAGGACCCAAAGACTCCATGGCGCGTAACGTTGCAATCCGCTCTTCAATTGGTGGGTGAGTACTAAAGAGCTTCGAGACTGACTTGCCATCAAGTGGCGACTCAATCCAGATATGAGCAACGGCATTAGATTGCTGGCGGACGACAGTTGTATCTGCTGCCAATACTTCGAGCGCCTTACGAAGACCTGCAGGATTACGTGTGAATTGAACTGCTGTGGCATCAGCGAGAGATTCACGCTTACGTGAGATTGCAGATTTTAAGAGCATCGCAGCGATTGGTGCGAGAATCAATACTGCAAGCGAGATGATCAAAGCGACTGGGTTCTGATTGTTATCACGATCTCGATCTCGACCACCCCCGAACCACATCATGCGAGTGAGAAAGTCTGACAAGATTGCGATAGCACCAGCCGTTGTGGCCGCAACTGCTGAAACCAGAGTGTCACGATTTGCAACATGGCTCATCTCGTGGGCGATCACACCCTGCAGCTCATCGCGATCCATGACCTCAAGGATGCGTGTAGTAAATGCAATCAGCGCATGCTCTGGGTCGCGACCAGTTGCAAATGCATTTGGGGCAGTATCTTCAACGATTGCAACTTTTGGCATGGGAAGCCCTGATGCAATCACAACTTCTTCAATGACATTAAAGAGTTCAGGTGCATCATCGCGTGTGATGACCTTAGCGCCTGTCATGGTGATGACTAATTTATCGGAGCCGTAATAGGAGCCCCAGACCCCAACTAACGCGATTCCAACTGCGAGTGGAACAATAAATGTTGTTGTTCCGGCACCGAAGTATGTCAACGCTGCATATGCAACAAGCCAGGTCAGTAAACCCATTGATGCCAAGAGAAAGTATGTCTTTCCCTTATTTGCAGATTGAAGGTCGCGAAAGTTAGAGCTGGTAGCCATTAATTAGAACTTTACGTTAGGTACGTTGCGATCTGCTGCGTTTTCGATTTCATAGAAGGCGCGTGCGCTTACCTTTGCCATGCCTGCAAAGAAACTTGTAGGAATTGTGGCAACAGCCTGATTGAGCGAGCGCACATTGTCGTTATAGAACTGACGTGCAAATGAAACTTTGTTCTCAGTTGTTGAGAGCTCTTCCTGAAGAGAGAGGAAGTTAGTTGATGCTTTGAGATCTGGATAGGCTTCCGCAACTGCGAGTAATCCACGAAGGGCACTTGTTACTGCGCCATCTGCGGCCGCTACATCACCGATTGTTGATGCGCTCGTTGCCTTTGCGCGAGCTGCAACAACTGCATCGAAGGTTGATTGTTCGTGCTGTGCATATCCCTTTACTGTCTCAACAAGGTTGGGGATTAAATCTGCGCGGCGCTTGAGCTGTAC
>JBJTMX010000078.1:0-2985 GCA_046070745.1 Candidatus Planktophila sp. | reverse complement strand
GAAGATGAATATCTTCCAACTGATTCAGCTCCATGGGGACGTTTCCGCCTCAAAGGTTTAGCTCAATCATCTGTCATGAACCAAGATGTTCAACTCACTGTTCAGATGACAGATCGCGGCGAGCCGATTGAACTTCAAGGTCATGGCAATGGACCTATCGCAGCGTTCTGCAACATTCTCAATAATTATGGCGTCGATGTTCGCGTTCTCGATTTCCATGAGCATGCGCTCTCGTCAGGCGGAGATGCATCTGCGGCTGCATATCTCGAATGCGCAATCGGTGGAGATGTCTATTGGGGAGTCGGAATCGACCCAAATACGACAACTGCTTCACTGAAGGCGGTCGTGTCTGCAATCAACCGCGCTATTCGCTAACTACCCTTAGCGCCGTGAGTAACAAGGGCGCGCTATATCGTGATGAAGCGATAGTTCTGCGTACCCAGAAGCTCGGTGAGGCCGATCGCATCATCACGATGCTGACCAAAGAACATGGTCGCATTCGCGGTGTGGCAAAAGGTGTTCGTCGCACGATGTCTAAATTCGGTGCACGTCTTGAACCAGGTAGCCACGTCGATATTCAGCTTCATACAGGTCGCACCTTCGACACCATCACACAAGTCGAAGCGCTGATGAACTATGGAGAAGAAATTTCCAGTGACTATCAGCGATGGACAATTGCACACGCGATCTTAGAAACAGCAGAACGTTTCTCGCCTCACGAACAAGAACCTGCTCCGCAAGAGTTTGCGCTCGTTGTCGGTGGAATGCGCGCACTCGCAGAAAACCGTTACGACCCATCACTGATTCTCGATGCATTCTTACTGCGATCACTTTCTATCGGGGGATATGCGCCATCACTTTCACAATGCTCGCGCTGCGAAAAGCCTGGGCCGCATCGTTACTTTTCATTGGTCGGCGGTGGATCGGTCTGTAATGACTGTCGCCCATCAGCATCAGCCACACCCGCACCCGAAACTTTGAAGTTAATGGACGCGCTGCTTAACTCAGATTGGGAAACCGCCACAGCAAGTGAAGGACGCAATCGACGCGAGGCTAGTGGATTGATTGCCGCTTACTTACAATGGCACCTTGAACGCGGACTTCGAAGTCTGCCTATGGTGGAGCGTGCATGAGCAAATCGAGGATTGAAGTCCCTAACCACATCGCTGTCGTGATGGATGGCAACGGTCGTTGGGCAAAACAACGCGGACTTGCTCGCACCGCAGGCCATGAAGCAGGCGAGAAAGTTCTTTTCGAACTAGTAGAAGCTGCTATGGATTTCGGTGTGAAAGAGATGAGTGCGTACGCATTTTCTACTGAAAATTGGAAGCGCACGCCCGAAGAAGTGAAGTTCTTGATGGGTTATAGCCGCGAATCACTTCGTAATCGTCGCGATCGTTTGCACGAAATGGGCATCAAAGTGCAGTGGGTCGGCCGTCCTCAGCGCCTATGGAAATCAGTGATTCAAGAGCTGCAAGAGGCAGAAGAGCTGACTGCCAAGAATAAGAAGTTCACTCTCAATATGTGCGTCAACTATGGTGGTCGTGCAGAGATTGTGGACGCTGCCGCCGAACTTGCTCGCGATGTGAAGCGCGGCAAAGTGAAGGCAGATTCAATTACCGAAAAGACTTTTGAAAAGTATCTCTACTCACCAAAGATGAGCGATGTTGATTTGTTCCTGCGTTCATCTGGTGAACAGCGCACCAGTAATTTCTTGCCATGGCAGGCAACCTATGCCGAGTTCGTCTTTATGGATGTCTTGTGGCCAGATATGACGCCAGATCAATTATGGAAAGCGATCGAAGAGTATTCCTGCAGAGATCGTAGATTCGGGAAAGCGTAATTAGCCAAGGGCTGCGACGATAAGCCACATAATTACAACGCCTGCAGCAGTCGCACCAAATGTCCAACGACTTGAATGTCGTGAGTGCGCCTCAGGCAAGATATGTGATGTTGCAAGGTAAATCAGGAAGCCGCTGAAGAGGGCAAGATAGATAGACATCAAAGAATCGCTGAGCGCCAAGTAGGTTCCAAATGTTGCACCACCAATACGAGCAACGGCATCAACACCGAGAAGTGCATATGAACGTGATGTCCAATGCCCGCTCTTGACCATCAGTGAAACAGTGTTCAACCCATCGCTAAATGCGTGAACGAGAACTGCGAGAAATACTGCTAATCCGAGCTTGGTATCAATCTGGAAGGCGACACCTAAGCCAATACCATCAAGAAAAACGTGACCGCCCATAGCAACTGCGCCAACTGCGCCAGCGATGTTGTGGTGTTCGTGATCGTGACCGTAATCAGATTCGGCTGGCTCATGCGAACCGAAGAATCCTTCAATGATATGAAGCGATAAGAAGCCGACAAGAATCGCGACAGAAACTTGCGGAACACCGAGCCATGTTTGCGTATTCATATGGAATACCTCTGGCAACAAATCAAAACCAACGAGGCCGAGTAATAGTCCGGCAGATAATCCGAGAACAAGGTGGAAGCGATCAGATGCACGAAGAGCGATATAGCCACCAAGGGTTGTTGCAATCACCGTGATAGCGGCGAAGATGATGGCTAGATTCATGGAGCAATCATAAGCGTTAGGCTAGGGTCATGATTGCAATCGCTCGCTTTCGAGTTCCATCCGCGCAGAGCACAGAATTTCGTGCTCAAATTGAACGAGCACTTGAGGTCTTTGCAGAGCGCGATGGATTCACAAGCGGTGATTTCGGACAGAATCTCGATGAGAACGAATTGTGGACCCTCGTCACCCATTGGAAAAATGTTGGTTCGTACCGTCGCGCCTTAAGTTCTACTCAAGTGAAGATGGAAGTGGTACCACTCTTGGCAACGGCAATAGATGAGCCGGGAGCTTATGAGCGTAGTATTTTTGAGGTATGAGGCTTTCGAAGATTTCTCTAGTTATTGCAGCAGCTCTTCTGATTGCTGGCCATCCATCAGCACATGCAGATGACGCTTCCGATCGCG
>JBJTMX010000077.1:0-4946 GCA_046070745.1 Candidatus Planktophila sp. | reverse complement strand
AGAACCCAAAGACTCACTCATTGCAGAATGACCGTGCATCTGTTTCGACCATGGAACATTATCTGCTTGTAATGGATCCATCGGAAAAGGATGAGGTCACAGCAGAGATTGCAGCTCGTAACGGAAAGACAATTCTCTTCGTGAAGACTCAACGCGGTGCAGATCGCCTGGCAGATAAGCTTGCTCATGCAGGTGTTGCCGTTGGCGCACTTCACGGCGGTAAGTCACAAGCTGTACGTACTCGCACCCTTGCACTCTTTAAGGAATCAGAAAATGCTGCACTTGTGGCAACAGATGTTGCTGCACGCGGAATCCACGTTGATGGAATCTCACTAGTTGTTCATGTTGATCCTGCACAAGATCATAAGGATTACCTCCACCGTTCTGGCCGTACTGCTCGCGCTGGCGAATCAGGAACTGTTGTATCACTTGCGACAACCCGCCAACAGAAGTCAGTGAAAGGCCTTACAACTCGCGCAGGTGTTAACCCATCCACTGTCTACGTAAAGCCATCAAGTGAAGAATTAATGCGCGTGACGGGTGCTCAGCAGCCATCAGGTATTCCATATGTTCCACCGGTCGTGGAAGCGCCAAAGCGGGCGCCACGTAAGGGCGGATCAGGAGGTGGACGTGGTTATCGCGGCAACCGTTCAGGCGGCAACGGCGGTAGAGGTCGCCGCTAGTCACGATGGTTAAACTCATCTCATGAAGAGTAAGAAAGCCATGGTTGCAGCCTTAACTGCAACCATGGCTTTTCTCTTTACTCAGTTTGCTTTTGCTGCCACGCCGATCGTCACAACCAGCCCCACCTTCTCTCTTGATTTCTCTGATTCGAGCAAGAAAAGTGGGAGCACTTGGACTGATCAAATTGCTGGGTTGAGTGCCACTGAAAACGGAACGAGCTATTCAACCGAGTTAGGCGGAATCGAGTCGTTTACTTCCAGCAATTCATATTTAGATTTCGGCAAACCTGCGATAGGAACAGCGGCTAATCCAAGTTCGGATATAACAGCTGAACTGTGGTTTCGCATATCTACTTTTAATGCCAATTGGAATATTTTGCTCTCGAGATGGTTCGACAATACAGGTGGAACTGCTGTGGCAAGCGATTTTCATTTCTCTGTATATTCAGATACCGGCGCCAATACACCTCAGATCAATATTTACACAACCGGTAAAAGTGATTTGCGAGGCACAACAACGTTAGTCGCTAATAAATGGTATTACGCTGCTTTTTCGGTCGATAACTCAAGTGCCACCAAGAAATTGACTCTCTATCTCAACGGACAGGCAGAGAATACCTTTACTTCTGCTACCGCCTTAAGAACTGCCAATACAAATAACAATCTCTGGGTAGGAGATGCTCGCGGCGCAGTAGCACCTAATGGCCAAATAGCTAAAGTGCGAATTTACAACCGGGCGCTGACTGCAGCTGAAGTGAAATCAAATTTTGATGTCGAACGCATTACATTCGGCTACACAACTGCACTTTCCCTAGCAGCAAGTAATGGAATTTATAGAAACTCTCAAACTCTGACTACCTCTTCTGTTAACCAGGGGAAAGTAACATTCTTTGCAAATGGAAAAAAGATTCCTGGATGTATAAATGTTGCGCAAACGGGATCGGGTCCCTACGTTGCAATATGTACCTGGAAGCCCACACTTCATGGATTTAACAACTTAAAGGCCTATTTAGAACCAACGAATATTCGACTAGCTCCTTCAAGCATTACGGCAACTAATTTTGTTACCAAGCGCTCCAATAATCGATAGCAGCGTCTAATAACATTTTCGCGCCTAACGTTTAGTCGATCTTTTAACGGGCTGAAGAATGAGCGGCGTAGATGTGGCTGGCACTGTAAAAGAATCTGTCGGCGTTATTGTCGCGGTCACAGATATTTGTGTCGAGACCGCTGGCTTCCAAGTACAGGTAGCAGAAAAATTCGGGCTGCTGCCGGTAGTTGCGACGGATAGGCAGGCGGGGATTCGCTTTCCATTCGCGTAAAAGCGAACTTTGCCTGCGTCACTCGTTGTTACCGTAATAGTTGAAGTGGCTCCTTTAATTGCGCCGCTCGAAAGACTTGGGGTCGAGATGGTCGCGTATTCTTGGACATTGACAATAGTGACATAAACGTAAAAATCATAAAGGTTTGAACCCAAATCCGCTGCTCGGATTCGAGCTACATATTGGTTATATGGAGCCGCAATATCTTGAGGATTTTCATAATCTCTCGGAGAAATTGTTAACGCTCCCGTTGTCGAATTTAATGTGAAGAACAAATAGTCATTTCCAGGAAGAAAAGACCACGTGACAGTTTCATTAGCGGTCAATGTCATTACCGAAGTCGTGTTTTCATTGATGCTTACATTTGTTGCCACCGTAAGCGCCGGGTTAACTACATCCACTCTTTGGGTGGTTGAAATTGCAATGGCAGAGTGAGATAGAGAAGGTGCTAGGCCAGCTGTGTCTTGGATGGATCCAGAGTTGAGCTCTAAAGTGTTGGCGGTAACGCCGATACCGGCATTTGCATAGTCGCCTGCTACTGGTGTGTATCTGAAAATAATTAACGGTGTGCCCGTGCCCGAATAGTAATTAAAGTATTTCGCTGAAAGACCTAGCACGGGAATTCGCGGTGTTCCCGTAACGGTGACCGTCTCGCTAAATGTCACTTCAACGGTGATACCTGCTCCGAAGCCGTAGGTGTTATTGAACGATGGCGTACTTGAAATTCTAATATTGGTAATAGATGACTGGCTCTTTACATAGGTGAAGATGATGATGCCATCGGCTCCAGCAGTTCCGCCGCGAAGTGAATCAGCCCATGAATAACGCCATCCACCGCCACCACCACCACTTCCGGAATTAGCAGTGGGAGAAGTCGGTTGGCGAATATCGCCGGCGCTACCGCCACTATAGCCACCACCATTTCCTCCAACCCCACTTCCACCAGTTCCATAGGTGCCAGAAGTTTCAGAGCTGTTTTGTGCTGGCGTAGCGCCACCACCACCGCCACCACCGTAATACATTGTTGATCCGGTTAAGAGAGTATTGCCGGTACCGCTTCCACCATTTCCACCGTTACCACCTTGTCCACCAATATCTGTTCCATCAACACCGTTGGCAGATGCACCAGCTCCGCCGCCTCCGCCATCCCAGTTGCTATTTCCACCGAGGTAATTTGCGTTGGCGCCGCCATCACCAGAGAGATTGGCTGCATCACTTGTTCCGTTGGAACCAGCTCCGCCATATCCTCCATTTGCAGTGACTGTTGTGCCTGGATAGGAAAATGTTGAGGTCGCGCCATTTCCACCATTTAATCCTGCAGCACCTGCTGCACCACCAGTGCCGACCGTTAAGGTAATCACTCCACCAGATGCGACAGAGATAGTTGAAGAAAGTACGAGACCTCCGCCGCCGCCGCCGCCAGCACCGAGGTTGGGGCTGCTTGCAGCTTGTCGGGCTCCGCCACCACCGCCACCACCGCCGACGACTAGATAACTTAGTGAAGTCACTCCGGCAGGCACAGTCCAGGTGCATCCGCTACCAGAAATGATTGTCGTGTATCTCGTAGTACCTGAAACAGTTCCACTTGTATAGGCACAATCAGCGGCGCGCGCAGTTGGCAGCTGGTAGAGATTGATTGTTGACAGGGCTAGCAGCAGCGCCAGCGCACCTCTTGCCAACTTTTGCATGGACCGATTTTACACAGGTGCCAACTGCTGGGAAATTCGACTTAAGGCTTTAATACAACTTTTCCAGTAGTTCCGCGTGAGAGCATCAAAGTGTGAGCAGCAGCAGCCTCTGCGAGTGGGAAAGTGGCTCCTATTACTGGTTTTAGCGTTCCATTGGCTACTAAGGAAAATAGCTCAGCAATCACGGCGCCCAACATTTCTGGTTTAGCGAAACAATTAGCGAGCCAGAATCCGGAAATCGTTTTCGATCCGTGCATCAGGGAACCGGGATGCACTGGTTGTGGAGCTGTGCGCGAAGCCATGCCGTATGTAATGAGTCGACCAAAATCACCTAGCGCTGCCAGACTTTCATCAAAGGTCTTTCCACCGACCATCTCTAAAACTAGATCAACGCCTTTGCCACCATTAGCAGCACGAAGCGCTTTTGCGAGTTCAGGAGTGCTGGCATCAACAACTTCATCAGCACCGAGTGATTGCGCAAGAGCCGCTTTCTCGGCCGATGAGGTCACGGCAATAACTGTGCCGCCCCACAACTTTGCCAGTTGAATAGCGAGTGAGCCAACACCACCGGCTGCTGCATGGACAACAACAGTTTCGCCAGGGGATAGATGTCCCATTGTCTTGATGATGTGCCATGCAGTCACACCTTGCACCAACATACATAGCGCTTGTTCGTCGGAAACAGAATCAGGAATCGGCGCGAGTAGTCCTTTGTGTGCTGTCACCTTCTCTGCATACCCACCAGAAGAAGCTGCGGCCAAATAGCGCCTACCTTCGAAAGTTCCCGTTACTTCAAGGCCGGGAATCATCGGCAATTTCTGCGGTGAGAGATAGCTATTTTCGGTCTGATGGGTATCTGCGTAATTGACTCCAATTGCCGTTACATCAAGCAGCACTTCATCTTTGGCAGGAATGGGATCTGGCAATTCAACCAGGTTCATAACTTCAGGTCCGCCGAACTCATTTATTTGTATAGCTTTCATTCCGCTAGCCTAGAGGCACTCCGTCCTTGTAGGTAGCAACAACTTCAATGGATGAGATCTCTTCCGGTTTTGATGTTAGAGGGTTCTTACTAAGAACTACAAAATCTGCCCGATAACCCAGCGCTATCACTCCCACTTGATCCTCGCGCTGCATTTGATACGCGACATTTTCGGTATAACTACGAAGGCTCTCTTCGACTGTCACTGATTCGGATGGACTCCACGGTTGAGCAGAAGAACCATCTGGTGCACAGCGATGTGTAGGCACAC
>JBJTMX010000076.1:0-9361 GCA_046070745.1 Candidatus Planktophila sp. | reverse complement strand
AATCCTGTCTCGCTCAATCTTTAATTATCGGGCAGAATACGCAGCATGGTAGATCTCGGAATTCCAAGCGCCCCTCTTAAGCCACTTGCTCCACGTCGCAAGACAAAGCAGCTCATGGTCGGCAACGTCGGCGTCGGCTCTGATTCACCAGTCAGCGTTCAATCAATGTGCACAACGCTTACATCTGATGTCAACGCGACTTTGCAACAGATTGCTGAATTAACTGCATCTGGTTGCCAGATCGTTCGTGTTGCAGTGCCATCACAAGATGATGCAGATGCTCTGAAGCACATCGCAAAGAAGTCACAGATTCCAGTTATTGCAGATATTCACTTCCAGCCAAAGTACATCTTTGCAGCTATCGATGCAGGGTGCGCTGCTGTTCGCGTAAACCCAGGCAACATTAAGCAATTCGATGACAAGGTAAAGGAGGTTGCAAAGGCTGCAGGGGATGCTGGTATTCCAATTCGCATTGGCGTTAACGCTGGTTCGCTAGATCCTCGCCTTCTTGCTAAGTACGGCAAGGCCACACCGGAGGCGCTTGCAGAGTCTGCGCTCTGGGAGGCATCACTCTTTGAAGAGCACGGCTTTAGCAATATTAAGATTTCAGTAAAGCATCACGATCCAGTGACAATGGTCAACGCATATCGTTTGTTGGCTGCTCAGTGTGATTACCCATTGCACCTAGGCGTGACGGAAGCTGGTCCAATTTTCCAAGGCACAATCAAATCTGCAACAGCATTTGGAATTCTCTTATCAGAAGGAATTGGCGACACTATTCGCGTTTCACTCTCTGCGCCTCCAGTTGAAGAGGTCAAGGTTGGTATCTCAATTCTTGAATCCCTCAACTTGCGTCAACGTAAGCTTGAAATCGTTTCATGTCCTTCATGCGGTCGTGCGCAGGTAGATGTCTACACATTGGCCGAAAAGGTGCAGGCAGGTTTGCAAGGAATGACTGTTCCACTACGTGTTGCCGTGATGGGTTGTGTTGTTAACGGTCCTGGTGAGGCACGCGAAGCAGATCTCGGTGTTGCATCCGGAAACGGTAAGGGTCAGATCTTCGTAAAGGGTCAGGTCATCAAGACTGTTCCTGAGGCGCAGATCGTTGAAACTCTTATTGAAGAAGCGATGCGACTTGCTGAAGAGATGGAAGCCGCTGGCGTTCCATCAGGCGAACCTTCCGTCCTTACCTCGTAGTTGTCGGGTAGGCTCGCGCCCATGTTGCGCATGTCTACTTTATTTCTCCGCACCCTCCGTGATGACCCAGCTGATGCTGAGGTTCCAAGCCACCGATTGCTCGTACGCGCCGGATATATCCGTCGCGTAGCTGCCGGCATCTACTCATGGTTGCCACTTGGCGTGATCACACTTCGCAATATTGAAAATGTTGTGCGCGATGAGATGAATGCAGCCGGTTTCCAGGAAGTGCACTTCCCAGCAATGCTTCCTAAGGATCCATATGAGCAGACAAACCGTTGGACTGAATACGGCCCTGATCTATTCCGTTTACAGGACCGCAAGGGCACTGATTACTTGCTTGGCCCAACACATGAAGAGATGTTTACCTTGATGGTGAAGGGGGAGTACTCCTCCTATAAGGATCTTCCACTTTCTCTGTATCAGATTCAGACAAAGTACCGCGATGAAGCGCGTCCACGTTCAGGAATCATTCGCGGTCGCGAGTTCGTGATGAAGGATTCGTATTCATTCGATTTAACGGATGTAGGTTTGGTTGAGTCATACCAGAAGCATCGCGCTGCTTACATTAAGACATTTGATCGTCTTGGAATGAAGTACAACATTGTTTCAGCAGTAGCGGGTGCAATGGGTGGCTCTTCATCTGAAGAATTCTTGGCTCCATGCCCAACTGGTGAAGACACATATGTCTTATGTCCAAGCTGTGGTTACGCTGCAAACGTTGAAGCGATGACAACAAAGGTTGCTGCAGGCGATGCTTCTGGTATTGGAGCTCTCGAAGTATTCGATTCACCGAACACACCAACAATCGATTCTTTGGTTGAGCTTCTCAATACAAAGTTCGGCCCAGGACACACTGGTGCATCAACGCTTAAGAACGTGATGTTGATGGCAGATGAGAAAGCAATTTCTGTACTTGTTCCAGGAGATCGCGAAGTAGATATCAAGCGCCTTCAAGCAAATATGCCTGGCGTCAACGATATCCGCGTATTTGAAGAGCCAGACTTTGCAAAGTTCCCAAGACTCGTAAAGGGCTACATCGGTCCACAAGATGCGAAGGCAAATGGAATTACTGTTTACGCAGATCCACGCATCGCACAAGGCACTTCTTGGATTACCGGTGCAAATGCTAAAGATAGGCATGCTCGCAATGTTGTTGCAGGTCGTGACTTCGAAATTGATCATTACATCGAAGCAGTTGTTGTGCGTGAAGGCGATTCATGCCCGAAGTGCGATACAGCAGTTGTTATTGACCGCGCTATTGAAATCGGACACATCTTCCAGCTCGGCCGTAAGTATGCAGATGCACTCAACCTCACTGTTCTCGATCAGAACGGTAAGAGCCAGGTAGTTACAATGGGCTCTTACGGAATCGGTGTATCACGCGCAGTTGCTGCAATTGCCGAACAAACACATGATGAAATTGGTCTCTCATGGCCCGTATCTGTTGCTCCTGCAAAGGTGCACGTTGTTGTTGCAGGTAAGGATGATTCACTCTTTGAAGCGGGCGAGAAGTTAGCCGCCGATCTTGAAGGCCGCGGAATCTCCGTGATGCTCGATGATCGTCGCGGCACAAGCCCAGGCGTGAAGTTCAAGGATGCCGAATTGATTGGTATTCCAATGATCGTCGTCGTGGGTAAGGCGCTTGAAAACGGAAACGTCGAAGTACGTGTGCGCAAGAGTGGCGATAAGCAAGAGATTGCTGTCGGCAGCGCAGTTGATGAGATCGCAAAGACTCTAGCAACGCTCGCATAACGTGTTCTACGAACTCTCTGCTCTTAACGTCGCACTTCTTTTCTTGGCCATGTTCTCTGCTGGTTTTGTTGATGCAATCGCCGGCGGGGGAGGGTTGATTCAAACGCCTGCAATGTTGCTCTCGTTTCCGGATCGAAATCCAGTATCTGTGGTGGCGACTTCAAAGACGGCCGCGTTCTTTGGAACTTCGACTGCAGCAATCAAATATCGCAAGTCAATTAAGACTGACCCCAAGTTGCTCCTTGCAATGGTGGTTCCTGCATTTATCGGAGCTTGTGGTGGAGCGCTTCTTGCATCGCATATTTCTCCTACAAGTTTTAAGAGCGCAATCTTCTTCATGATGATTGCGATCTTCGTCTACACACTTGCCAAACCCGATTTGGGCAAGGTGCATGTTGAGAAGCATTCGCCGAAACGATTGATGATCATCGGTGCAATTGCCGCGACGGTTATTGGTTTCTACGACGGTTTGATTGGTCCAGGCACGGGCACGATGCTGATGATTGCCCTCGTCGCCATTATGGGTTTTGCATTTGTAGGTGCATCTGCAATAGCAAAGGTCGTGAATGCCACCACAAACTTAGCCTCGATTATCGTGGTGGGTTTTCGCATCGGAATTCTTTGGAAGATCGGACTCTTCTTGGCTATCGCTAATCTTGCTGGTGGATACACCGGCTCACATTTAGCAATTAAAAAGGGTTCTGGCTTTGTCCGCATCTTCTACCTGATTGTCACAGGCTTGCTTATTCTGCGACTTGGATACTCGCTCTATTTACAGTAAATTTACCCCTGCTAAGAAAACTTAATAACAACAGAATAGAACGGATATGTCTCATGGCTATTAAAGACCAAATCGCAGAACTCATTACTCCAGCGCTACAACAAGCTGGCTACTTTCTAGAAGAAGTAAATCTCGTCACTCCAGGAAACCACCGCATCGTCACAGTTATTGTCGATGGCGAGAGCGCCCTCAATCTTGACCAAGTCACTGTTGCATCGAGGCTTGTCTCTGAGTTGATGGATGAAGCGCCATTTATGGGCGATACACCTTTTACCCTTGAAGTCACTTCACCGGGCATCGATCGCCCCCGGACACTTCCACGCCACTTTGCAAAGAACGTCACACGCTTGCTCAAGGTCACAAAGACCGATGGCATCGTGGTAACAGGTCGCATCACAGGTAACACTGATGCTGATGTCACTCTCTCGGTTGTTGAGAAGAAAGAGGCGAAGGAAGTTGTCGTCGCTCTCGCTGAAATCAAGCGCGCTGTAGTTGAAATCGAATTTAACCGAAAGGACGAAAACTAACATGCATGTTGAAATGGAAGCTCTCGTTCATTTAACAAATGAGAAAGGAATGTCGCTTGAACAGTTGATTCAAGCAATTGAAGCTGGTGTTCTTACTGCTTATAATGAGACAGCCGAACCAAATCGTTATGCCCAGGCAAAGCTCAATCGCGAGACCGGCGAAATTCAGATCATCATCCCTGAGTTCAATGAGATGGGCGAACGCATCGCTGAGAAAGTTGATGAACCAGAAGGTTTTGCTCGCACCATTACTTCAACTGCTCGCCAAGTTATTAAGCAGGCAATGCGCGCGACAAATGATGCAGAGATCGTGGGGGAGTTCACCACATCTGTTGGCGATGTTATCTCTGGCGTTATTCAGCAAGGTCGTGATCCAAAGATGATTAATGTCAACCTTGGTCGCATCGAGGGTCGCATCCCGCCACAAGAGCAGGTTCCTGGCGAAGTGTACGAACACGGTGCACGCATTAAGTGTTTTGTTGTTGAAGTTAAGCAAGGCATGAAGGGCCCAGAGATCATGTTGTCTCGAAGCCATCCAGGACTTGTTAAGCAGTTATTCGCGCTCGAAGTTCCAGAGGTTAAAGATGGAATCGTCGAGATCATGGGCGTTGCTCGTGAAGCAGGTCACCGTACAAAGATTGCTGTTCGCTCACATCGTGCTGGCGTTTCACCAAAGGGTTCACTGATTGGTCCTATGGGTGCACGTTCGCGTGCGGTGATGGATGAACTCAATGGCGAGAAAATTGACATCGTTGATTTCGATGATGATCCAGCAAAGTACGTGGCGCATGCACTTGCCCCTGCCAAGGTAAGCAAGGTCGAGATCGTTGACTTCGAAGCCCGCAGCGCAAAGGTTGTTGTTCCGGATTACCAGCTCTCGCTGGCTATCGGAAAAGATGGGCAGAACGCCCGTCTTGCCGCACGCCTTACTGGTTGGCGTATCGATATCCATCCGGATGCGCCTGCTGAATAGGTAAATCTCGGGCGTTTCGGTAGACTCACCCTTGTTAATTGATACCCCTTCGGGCGCACCGTTGGATTGGGGTACTAAGAAATGGATGCGAAAGTTATGAAGCAAAAATGAGCTCGTTCACATCATGAGGTTCGACAACTAGGGCTCGCATCCCAATCAAGAATTTGCGGGCCAAGACAGGAGAAATGTGTCAAAGGTCCGTGTACATGAGTTAGCAAAACAACTCGGTATGGAAAGCAAGGAAGTCCTTGCTAAGTTTCAAGAACTCGGCGAATTCGTCCGATCAGCATCATCAACAGTTGAGCCACCGGTTGCTCGCAAGTTAATTGCGTTATATCCCGATGCGAAGCCAGCTTCCGATGCGAAGCCTGTAAAGAAAGCCGCAGCGAAGAAAGCTGTTGCTGCAAAGCCAGAAGTTAATCCAGAACTCGCAGCAGAACTTGCAGCAGAGCTCGGTGTTGATCTTGCTGCGTTGAAGGCATCGCGCGAAGCAGAACAGGCAGCAGCTGCTGCAGCATCTGCTCCAACTGCAACACCCGATGCACAAGCGGCTCCAGGTGTTCCAGGTGTTCCAACACCTCCACCAGTTCCAGGTGCAATTCCTGCACCACGTCCTGGTAACAATCCATTCTCTGCAGGTGGCGCAGTTCCACGCCCGCCTCGTCCAGGAAATAATCCATTCTCAACAGGTGGCGCAGTTCCACGTCCACCACAGCGTCCAATGGGTGCAGCGCGTCCAGGTGCTCCACGTCCAGGTGCTCCACGTCCAGGTTTTGCAGCGCGTCCAGGTGCACCACGTCCTGCAGGTGCCGGCGGTCCAGCTCGTCCAGGTTTTGCGCCACGTCCAGGTGGAGCAGGAGCTGCAGCATCAGGTCCATATCGTTCAGCAGGTCCATCAGCAGGTGGAGCTGCACGTCCCGGCGGTCCAGGTCGTCCAGGTGGAGGTCCCGGTGGTCGTGGATCTGCAGCAGGTGCATTTGGAAAGGGCAAGTCATCTAAGCGCAAGCAGAAGTCACGTAAGGCGCTGCGCGAAGAATTCGACAATATGCAAGCTCCGCAATTAGGTGGAGCAGTTATTCCTCACGGTGATGGCAATACAAAGATTCGTATGCGCCGCGGTTCATCACTAGCGGATTTCGCTGAAAAGATTGGTGCAGATCCAGCGGCGTTGGTATCAGCATTGTTCCACCTTGGTGAAATGGTTACTGCAACTCAATCAGTAGATGCAGATACATTTGAAATTCTTGGTGCGCAGCTGAAGTACCAGATTGAAATTGTTTCTCCAGAAGATGAAGATCGCGAACTTCTTCAGGACTTCGATATCGACTTGGCTCAAGAGCTAGAAGATATGAATCCAGATGACCTCGTTGCTCGTCCACCTGTTGTCACAGTTATGGGTCACGTCGATCACGGTAAGACATCGCTTCTCGATGCTATCCGTAAGACTGAGGTTATTAAGGGTGAAGCGGGCGGAATCACGCAGCACATTGGTGCATATCAAATTCACCATGATCACGATGGCGTGAACCGCGCAATTACATTTATCGATACACCGGGCCACGAAGCGTTTACCGCTATGCGTGCTCGTGGTGCGAAGGTAACTGACATTGCAGTTCTCGTTGTTGCAGCAGATGACGGAATCATGCCTCAGACAATTGAAGCGCTTAACCACGCTCAAGCAGCAGATGTTCCAATCGTTGTTGCAGTTAACAAGGTTGATAAGGAAGGCGCGAACCCAGATAAGGTCCGCCAGCAGTTGACCGAGTACAACCTCATCGCTGAGGAGTACGGAGGAGACACAATCTTCGTAAACGTTTCTGCAAAGAAGGGTCAAGGCGTCGATGATTTGATCGACTCTATCCTCCTTACAGCAGATGCTGCTATCGATCTTCGCGCAATTGCAGAGGACGATGCACGTGGTGTTGCAATTGAAGCCCACCTCGATCGCGGTCGCGGACCTGTTGCTACTGTGCTTGTACAGCGCGGTACTTTGAAGGTCGGAGATGCAATCGTTGCAGGCGGTTCATTCGGTCGCGTTCGTGCGATGCTCGATGAGCATGGTGAGAACGTCACAGAGGCAGGACCATCACGTCCAGTACAGGTACTCGGATTTACATCCGTACCAAACGCTGGCGATACATTCCTTGTCGCAGAGGATGACCGCACAGCTCGTCAGATTGCCGAGAAGCGTCAGGCAGCAGAGCGCAATGCGCAGCTTGCAAAGGCTCGCAAAAAGGTCTCGCTCGAAGACTTCATGGAGCAGTCCAAGATCTCTACGCTCAACCTTATTCTCAAGGGTGACGTATCAGGCTCTGTGGAGGCGCTCGAAGATGCACTTATGCAGCTTGATGTCGGAGCTGAAGTTGATCTTCGTGTTATCCACCGCGGCGTCGGTGCAATCACCAAGAGCGATATCACTCTTGCATCTGCATCAACTGCTGTTGTTATCGGCTTCAACGTTAAGCCAGAACCACAGACAGCAATCTTCGCTGATCAAGAAGGCGTCGAAGTTCGCTTCTACTCTGTTATCTACAACGCAATCGAAGAAATCGAACTCTCCCTTAAGGGTCTCCTTAAGCCAGAGTACGAAGAGGTTGTATTGGGTACCGCAGAAGTTCGCGATCTCTTCAAGTCTTCAAAGGTCGGAACTATCGCTGGTTCACTCGTTCAAAGCGGAATCATTCGACGCAATGCAAAGGCACGAGTTATTCGTGGCGGAGCAACAATTGCCGAGAGCGTCACAATCGAATCACTCAAGCGATTTAAGGATGATGCAACTGAGGTCCGCGAGGGTTATGAGTGCGGTATCGGCGTAGGTAAGGGTGCTGACCTTCAGGTCGGAGACATCATTGAGGTCTTCGAGATGCAAGAGAAGAAGCGCGCATAACTCATGGGAAAGAATCACCGCAGCGATAAAGTTGCAGACCGCATCAAGGTAGTAGTGGCACAGTTACTCGAGACGAAGATTAAAGATCCTCGTCTCGGCTTTGTCACTGTTACCGATGCGCGCGTGACTGGAGATCTCCAGCACGCCTCAGTTTTCTACACCGTCTTTGGTGGAGATGATGAGCGTTCTGCAACTGCTGCGGCCCTTGAATCAGCAAAGGGCGTTATTCGTTCGGCTGTTGGAAAAGATCTTGGTACGCGCATCACGCCTACTCTTGAATTCATTCTTGATGGGCTGCCAGAGTCTGCTCGCGCTATGGACACGCTTCTTAATAAGGTCCACGAGCTCGACGCGCAGGTTGCAAAGGCACGCATCGGTGCCAAGCCTGTTGTTGAAGATGCCTATAAGCAGCCGCGTGTCATTGAAGAAGAAGAGTAATTCTTAATAAATGTCTGACGGATTCTTAGTCGTCGATAAATCCCCAGGGATGACCAGCCATGATGTTGTGGCAATCGGTCGTCGCGCGCTCAATACTCGCAAAGTCGGTCACGCAGGCACTCTCGATCCAATGGCTACCGGTGTTTTGGTGCTTGGATTCAATAACGGAACCCGCTTGCTTCAATACATCACCGATGGAGATAAGAGCTACACAGCCACCATCGTCCTTGGTGCATCTACAACAACAGACGATCATGAAGGAGAAATCACCTCAACCGCAGATGCAACTCAGGTCAGCGATGAAGATATTAATCGCATACTCGGAGCAATGGTCGGCGAAATTATGCAACGTCCCACCAACGTTTCTGCAATCAAAGTAGATGGAAAGCGCGCATATGACCGCGCACGATCGGGCGAGGAGTTCGAACTTCCCGCTCGCAAGGTCACAATCTCCCAATTAGATATTCTCGGCATTCGTCGCAAAGAAGCAACAACTCTTGTTGATATTGCTGTCACATGTTCTGCCGGAACCTACATCCGTGCAATCGCCCGTGACTTAGGTGCAGAACTAAAGGTCGGGGGACACCTCAACGTTCTACGTCGCACACGTGTTGCTGGATTTACCTTGGATCAGGCAATTGATATTGCTCAGCTCAAAGGTGGAAATTTCAAAACCCTAGATTTAGCAGATGTTGCACGAGCAACTTTCCCGGTGCGTGAACTCGATCTTGAAGAAGTCAATGAACTTTCTTTTGGACGTCCGCTAGAAGTGAATGCCACTGATGAGTTAACTGCAGCACTCT
>JBJTMX010000075.1:0-11703 GCA_046070745.1 Candidatus Planktophila sp. | reverse complement strand
TACTTGAGGGACTGCTACGTCGACTTCAGGAGAAGGCAGAGATCCTTCGCGATGAAGTAGAGAAGTCTCCAATTGGAATCGATAAGTACCTTCAAGAGTGGCGCCGCCATTCGCTTGACCCTGCAGCCACGCGATTTCGCGATCTGCAGAGTCAAGCGAATGGCGGCGCCACTCTTGAAGGTACTTATCGATTCCAATTGGAGACTTCTCTACTTCATCGCGAAGGATTTCTGCCTTCTCCTGAAGTCGACGTAGCCGTCCCTCAAGTATCCGAACGCGGCTCTTCGTTGGTGTTGGGCTAAAGAATGCGAAACGAATTTCGAATCCTTCATCTTCCCAAGCATCAGCTGAAACCGATTCGGTGAGCGCCTCGAAACGTGCCATTCCTTGATCGGTGATGGCGTAGACAATTCTTGGACGCTTACTCCCGCGATCAACAGCCTCTTCCTGGATGTAACCAGCAAGGAGCATTCGTCGAAGTTGCGGGTAGAGAACAGAGAATGAGATCGCTTTGAAGGGTCCAAAGATGGTCACCATTCGCTTGCGGAGCTCATAGCCGTGCAGTGGACCCTGTGCGAGCAGCCCAAGGAGCGCGAACTCCAGGGATTCCACACGTGAGCGCATCTGTTGACCTCTCTCTATTCCGTTGAATATATCGATTCGATATATCTGAGCGATAGTATGTACGAAATATCGCCCGATTGCAAAGGCTCACCACGGCGCGCCGTCAGCGTGAGGTAGCCCACTTTCAGCCTAGATTTGACCCACCTTCCCCACCGAGGCGCCCTCAGCGTCCTCGCTTAATTGGAAAGGTCCCACATGGCTCTTACATGGAAACTTCATGGTGATGGAAAAAAGATCGCTGCCGGAGATGTCGTCTCTACTGATGAACGCCTCTCATGGCCGCGCACCATCGGAATCGGAATCCAGCACATCGCTGCAATGTTTGGTGCAACATTTCTCGTACCAATTCTGACTGGCTTCCCAGCAACAACAACACTCTTCTTCTCAGGAGTCGGAACACTCGTATTCCTTCTCATTACAAAGAACCGCATCCCGAGCTACCTCGGTTCATCTTTCGCATTCCTCGGACCAGTCTTTGCGGCAAAGGCTGCTGATGGCGGCGGAATCGCAGGCGCACTCGGTGGAATTATCTTCACTGGACTTGTTCTTATCGTTGTAGGCCTACTAGTGCAGAAGCTCGGCATCAACTGGGTTAACACAATGATGCCTCCTGTTGTCACAGGTGCAATTGTCATGGTGATTGGTTTAAACCTTGCAGGTGCCGCGAAGAATAACCTCCAAGGACTTGTTGGAGGAAAGACCGTTGATCCACATGCAACGTTGATCGGTGTAATTACGCTCGTTTCAATCGGGCTGTTGACTGCGCTTTCAAAGGGCATCATCGGACGCATCAGCATCTTCCTTGGTCTTGCAATTGGTTATATCGTTTCGCTCATCGCAGGTTGGGTTGGAACAGATGGCATCAAGGCGGCGAAATGGATTGCAGCCCCAGAGTTCACATCACCAACATTTAAGTTCAGCACAATGGTGCTCTTCCTCCCAGTTGTTCTCGTTCTTATCGCAGAGAACGTTGGCCACGTAAAGGCAGTATCTGCAATGACAGGTAAGAGCCTCGATGATCAAATGGGTAATGCGCTTATGGCAGATGGTGTTGCAACAACACTTGCTGGTATCGGTGGCGGCTCAGGTACGACTACATATGCAGAGAACATCGGCGTTATGGCATCAAGCCGCGTCTATTCAACTGCTGCATATTGGGTAGCCGGTGCAGGCGCGATCCTTCTCTCACTCTCACCTAAGTTCGGAGCAGTACTTGCTGCAACTCCAATGGGAGCACTTGGTGGCGCGGGAACTGCATTGTTCGGAATGATCGGCGTACTTGGTGCACGTATCTGGATTGAAGGAAAGGCTGATTTTGCTAATCCAATCAACCTTCTCGTAGTCGCATCATCCTTGATTATCGGCATCGCGGATTACTCATGGACAAAGGGTGATTACACATTCACAGGTATCGTCAATGCAACGCTCGTTGCAATTATCGGTTACCACCTACTTCACTGGCTCACAAAGCTTCGTAAGTAATTAGCTCTAATAAATAGGAAGAGAACGCTAGGCTCGCCTCCGTGATTCCAACACGTTATCCGGAGTATCTAGTTGCAGCGATGATTATCATCCTTGCACCTGGGCCTAGCGTTCTCTTTGTTATTGCCCGCGCGATTGCATGGGGTCGCAAGACTTCTGTTCTGACTGTCCTTGGAAATGTCAGCGGATCCTTTGTTCTCTCCTCGCTTGTGGCCCTCGGAATTGGTCCAGTGTTACAGCGATACCATTTTGCATACGTTGCTGTGCAATGGGGTGGAGGTCTCTACCTGATATATCTCGGTGTTGATGCAATTAGAAAGCGCGCAGTGCATGCATCCGATATGACCAACCAAGGTCCTGTTGGTCCCACATCTCTCCAATCAATTCGTGATGGATTCTGGGTGGGAGTTCTCAATCCAAAGGCGATCGTCTTCTTCGCAGCTGTCCTCCCCCAATTTGTAGATATTGAAGGAAGCTCAGTTACCAAGCAACTTCTCTTTTTAGGTCTAACTTTCTGTATTCTTGCATTCTTCTCAGATGGTGCTTGGGGTCTGCTTGCCGGAGCAGCGCGCACCTGGCTTGCTAAGACCAATACCCGCCTTGAAAAACTTCGCGCATTAGGCGGAACAGTCATGATCGTCCTCGGAATTGCAGTACTTTTTTCAGCAGTTGTCAGTGGTTAAGGAGATACTCGTTCCATGAAGAAACCTGCTACCCCTGCTCGCGAATTTATTTCGCCCTCTGATCTCACCTTTAACTTCTCAACTTGTCATCGCTGCCTATGGATGAAGTACCAATATTCATTTGAGATGAAGAAAGATTTCCCGCTGGTTAAATCACTTTCCAATCCACAAGAAGAGTACTTCCGCCATGCACCGATGCCAGTCATCGATCCATCGCTTCCTGCAGGCAAGGTCAAGCAATGGGGCGGTTGGGTAAAGTCCAAACTGATTGAAGTAAACGGCGTTGAAACACAATGGAAGTTCCGTGGCATCTACGACTTGCTCGGGCATTACGAAGATGGCTCGGTAGGCATCATTGATTGCAAAGTCTCAGATTCCGATCGCGACAATGGCGAGTTCTATCAACCGCAGCTTGAGGCATACGCCTACACACTTGAAAATCCACTCAGCGGTCGCGTCTTCCCTGTAAAGACAATGGGACTACTTATCTGGAAGTTAGCTGGAGTTGCACAGACTCGCCCCAATGAAGTTGCTGCAAACACTATGGGTTTTGGAACAAATCAGGTCTACGTTCCGGTTGAACGAAATCCAGAGAAACTTCAATCTCTCTTAGCCGACTTTATTAACGTGATCGGTGGCGAATTCCCCGATGCCGGAGAAAATTGCGAAGTCTGCAAGTATTACGAAAAGCGTGTCGAGCTGAGTTGATTACTCGTTCTCTTCGCCTTCAGTTTTTGCCTTAGCGCCCTTGACTGCATATGTATCAACATATTCTTGACCTGACATCTGCTGAATGCGCTTCATAATCGAGTCAGCACATTCGCGCAAGAAAAGTGCATTACTTGAATCGCCCTCAAAGTACATTGGTTCACCAAAAGTCATGCCAACGCGCTTAACCTTAGGAATAACGGTGCCAGTTGGTTGAATTTTGTCGGTGTTAAACATCGCTACAGGAATTACGGGTGCGCCAGATTCGATCGCAAGTCGCGCAATACCTGTGCGCGCCTTATAGAGGCGACCGTCTGGAGATCGTGTTCCTTCAGGATAAATGCCGAGGCAATTGCCATCGGCGAGAACCTGCAAGCCAGTGATCAAAGCTGCTTCGCTTCGACGTCCGCCAGAGCGATCGACTGGGACCTGGCCAAGTGCAATAAAGGTCAACTTCTTCAATAGCCCCTTTGGACCTGGGCTCGTGAAGTACTCAGACTTAGCGAGAAAAGTAACCTTGCGAGGAACAACAAGTGGCATAAAGATCGAATCGCTAAACGATAGGTGGTTCGAGGCGATGATTACCGGTCCGCTGGAAGGAACATTGCGAAGACCCTTCACCTTAGGGCGGAAGAGGAGCATCAAGAACGGAGTCAGGAAAGCTCGCAAAGTGCCATAGGGCAGGTTGTTCATAGCGCTCAATCTAATACAAGGGGCTCAATCTCGCGAATATCCGCTGCTAATTTATGAGATTTTCGCGTGCTTACGTGAAAGTATTCAAGCATGGCCGCAAAGGAACCTAGCGAAGATGATGAGATGGATTTAATCAACGCGGAGTTTGAATCTATGGTCGCAGGGCTTAACTTAGATCAATCCTCTCCACGCACCTACCTTGATGAACTTGAAGATGCACAAAAGGTAAAGTCATCTATTCCTCCTCTCCCCCAGCGCCGCCGCCGAAATTTTCATCAACGAGTGTCAGATAGTTTTTCCGCTATCAAAAGATGGTGGAGTAGCCGCGGTAACAATGAGAGCGATGGTGCAGTTGTATGAGTAATTTCAAATGGGGAATATTGGGATCAGGCGGAATTGCTCGCAGATTTGCAAGTGACCTAGCTCTGCTCGATGGCCATGAAGTTACAGCTGTCGGTTCAAGAACCCTAGCTTCCGCTGAGGAATTCGCATCTCACTATCCAGGCTGCACGGCATTTGGAAGTTATGAAGAGTTAGTCAACGCCGAAGTTGATGCAATCTACGTTGCAACGCCTCACCCTATGCATAGAGACAATGCACTTCTAGCTATGCGCGCTGGAAAGCCAGTTTTATGTGAAAAAGCATTTACAGTAAATGAACAGGAAGCTCGAGAAATTATTGAGTATTCGCAGACACATCGCATTCCACTCATGGAAGCAATGTGGACTCGTTTCTTGCCTCACATCAAGGCTATTAAAGATTTGATCGCAAGCGGCGCTCTCGGTGAAATTCACACAGTTGTTGCAGATCACGGGCAATTCATTCCATATTCTCGGGCCGCGCGTCTTTGGGAACCAGAATTAGGCGGGGGCGCACTTCTTGATCTCGGAATCTATCCATTGACGATTGCCCACATAATCTTAGGGGCGCCTCAATCAATCACCTCCGTTGCAACCTTGACAGATAAGAAGGTTGATCTCAATACATCGATGATTCTCACTTACGAATCCGGGGCTCATGCAACGCTCTCATGCACCATGGCAGCTCGTGGGAGTGTCTCTGCACTCATTGCTGGCGATAAAGCTCGTCTTGAACTCGACGATTACTTCTATGCTCCAACAAGCTATCGAATGATTACAACCGATGGAACCGTGACGGAATTTGCTAAGAATTACGAGGGTGTTGGATTGCGTGAGGAGGCTGCTGAATTCGCTCGCGTTGTTCGCAGTGGTGAAATCGAATCACCACTCATGATGCATGCGACAACACTTGAACTCATGCGTCAGATGGATGTTATTCGTGGCCAGATTGGCGTGAAATACCCGAACGAATAAGTGCTTTAAGCGCGAGCTAAATCGGCAGCGCCTACAAGTCCTGCCTCATTGCCGAGTGTTGCAGCGATAATTTCCGGATATGGGTGCTTGCCCGCAAACGGCATATTGCGCTCGATAGATACGCGAGTTGGTGCGAGCAAGATTTCACCTGCATCTATTACACCTCCGCCAATAACAACAACCTCGGGATCGAGAATCACAGAAAGAGATGCGATACCAGCTCCAAGCCATTGCGCAGTTGTATTAAATGCAGCAAGAGCAACCTGATCACCTTCACGAGCGGCATCGGTGATAGCTCGCCCAGTCAGCCCTTCAAGAGTTCCATCGCCGCGAGCTAGTAATCCGCGAGCCAAATCTGGGCTTGCAGCAATCGCCTCGCGAGCATGGCGAAGAAGTGCATTACCTGATGCATATTGCTCGAAACATCCACGTGCGCCACAACCACAGAGGTGCCCCTCTGGAAAAACACGTAAGTGACCAATCTCTGCTGCAATTCCAAAGGCACCTCGCAGCAACTGTCCGTTGACGATAATTCCTCCGCCGACACCAGTGCCAACGGTCACCATCAACATATTCTGCTTGCCTTTACCGGCGCCGAATTTTCGCTCTCCCCATGCAGCTGCATTGGCATCATTTTCCAGAACGACAGGAAGTTTGATGAGTTGAGTCAGTTCTGCTTCTAGTTGAACACCATTCCATCCTGCAATATTCGGTGTTGCAAGCATTGTCTTGCGATCAGACGAAACGAAGCCCGCTGCAGATAATCCAACTGCGGTCACTTCAAATTCAGCTGCAAGCTCTAGTGCAACATCAGCAATCGTCTGAGTCAGCGCCCTGCCACCTTCGTGAGGTGTATCGCGACGTGAAGTTTTAAGAACTTTTCCATCCGCATTAACAACGCCACCAAGTACCTTGGTCCCGCCGACGTCAATTCCGATTGTGTTTGTCACTTGCAATCCTTATTCGAACTGCGCTTGCAACTCTTTGAGCGCTTGGTCGATTGTTGACTTTTCGGTCTTTGAAATCATCATGCGAGGAACTGGAAGCGAAAGTTCAACACCTAATTGATATGTAACCATTGTGGTGTCAGCATCAATCGCTTTAAGGGTGTATTTGCCATCCATTGCAGTCATGAGATCGGCCTCATCGAGCGAGAAAGAGATCTCCGCAGGAGCTGCAGACCAGTCGTATGAAAGTGTTGCGCGGTCCTTCATTACGCCTGCATCGACTGAGACGTTGGCTTTGAGTGCTCGCCCTTGGTCGTCGCTTTCAACGACCTCTACCTTCTTGATGGAGGTGAGCCACTGCGGATATTCAGCAATAGCGATCAGCTTTGCAGCGACCTCGGCGATAGGGGCTTCGATTTCGAGTGATGCTGAGGTTGATTCCGACATGCGGCAAAGGCTACCAATCCTTTCCTTTTTATACCTCTCCCCGCTAGCGTTAGCGCCATGAATGAAGTCACTATTCCGCCGCTAGTCCCTGCTGCCACAGAGGGAAACCTCACCAACCTCATTGCAGAGCGCGCATGGTTTGAACCGGAGCGCATCACAATGTCACGCCCATTGGGCGATGGTTGGCAGCAACTCACTGCTCGAGAAGTTGAAAGCGATGTTCGGGCGGCGGCGAAAGGCTTCATCGCGGCGGGAATTCATGCAGGCGATCGCATTGCAATTATGGCGCGTACTCGTTACGAGTGGACTATCCTCGATTTCGCAGCATGGTTTGCAGGAGCAATCGTTGTACCAATTTATGAAACTTCATCTGCCGAACAAGTTGATTGGATTCTCAACGATTCAGGCGCTGTTGCTCTCGTAGTTGAAACTCCAGCGTTGCGCGAGCTTGTTGCGCCAATTCTTCCCCCACACACGCGACACATCTGGACAATGACAGAAGATGTCTTGCAGTTACTTCGAAGCGCAGGCGCCCATATCTCTGACGGTGAAATTGATATTCGTCGTCAAGGATTAACTCCTGACACTCTTGCAACATTAATCTATACATCAGGAACAACTGGTCGACCAAAGGGCGTTCAGCTCACGCACGGCAACTTCCTCGCTGAATGCGGCAATGTTGTGCAAGGCGCGAACGATCTCTTCCTCAAGCCTGGTGGCTCCACGCTTCTCTTCTTGCCCATTGCGCATGTTTTTGGCCGCATGGTTCAAATTGGTGCAATCTCAGCAGGCCTTCATCTTGCACATTGCAGCGATCCAGCAGGAAGACTTCCTATTGATCTCGCATCCTTTAAGCCAACATTCGTGCTTGCGGTTCCCCGAATCTTCGAGAAGGTCTACAACGGAGCAGAAGCTAAAGCTGTCGCAGCTGGTAAGGGAAAGATTTTTAAGAAGGCTGCTGATGTTGCTATTGCGTACTCAGAAAATATTGATGCAAAGAAGTTCAAGCCACTTCTTTCAATCACCCATAAACTCTTCGACGTTCTTGTCTACTCAAAGATTCGCCATGGACTTGGCGGACGCGTAGAAGCAGCAATCTCTGGTGGCGCTCCACTCGGTGCACGTCTAGGACACTTCTATCGCGGCGCAGGAATCACGATCCTTGAAGGTTACGGACTCACCGAGACAACAGCGGGTGCAACTCTCAATCTTTCATCTGAGCTTCGCATTGGTTCTGTTGGTCGACCAATTCCAGGAACTTCAGTCAAAATTGCAGATGATGGTGAAGTTCTTATCGGCGGTCCTATTGTGATGCGCGGATATTGGCGCAACGATGCAGCTAATCAAGAAGTATTTGATGGACGCTGGTTTAAATCAGGTGACCTCGGTCGCCTCGACCAGGATGGTTTCTTGTACATCACAGGACGCAAGAAGGAACTTATCGTCACAGCAGGTGGAAAGAATGTTGCCCCTGCGGTTCTTGAAGATCGTCTTCGCGCGCACCCACTGGTAAGTCAGTGCATGGTCGTGGGAGATAACCAGCCATTTATTGCAGCTCTCATCACAATCGATGCAGATATGTTGAAGGGGTGGATTGCAGCCAACAATAAAACTGGCGCCACAATCGAGACTCTCATCAATGACCCTGATCTTCATGCAGTTGTGCAGACTGCAGTCGATGAGGCGAATAAGGCAGTGTCAAAGGCTGAATCAATTCGCAAGTTTGCGATTCTGCCCGAGGACTTCTCTATTGCTGGAGGTCAGTTGACTGCAAAGCTTTCAGTAAAGCGCCATATCGTTGCTACGCAATATGCATCAACGATTGAGGCTCTCTACTCTAAGGAGTAGCAGCTACTGGGGGTAGCGCCATTGAGGCAAGCGCCCCTGCCATCGAAGAATCCTCAGATGAAACGAATACTCATCGTAGGAGAACTTGAGCTGTCCAACGGTAAGAGATGGATGATTGAGCGCGCTTCAACATTTCGTGAGGCAATTGCAACCATTCGAACCGAACGTTTTGAATCCATCATCGTCGACTCCACAATCTGTGGTCGCGATGGAATCTTTCTTGCACCCAGTATTAAACGCAACTCACCGGGGGCATCGGCTCTCTTGATAACAGAGGAGAAACTCTGGGCGATTACAGAGGCAGCGAAACAACTCGGCTTTGATGAAGTTCTCAGCGCTCAATCGGCCAAGGAAACACTTCACCAACAGATCGAGGAATTTCTCACTAGACAGATACGCGGCAATGAATCAAAGTTAGAGTCAAAGATTCATCGCCTCTCACTGCGGGAGCGCGAAATCTTGATTGATATTTCAACAGGTGCCACTACTTTGGAAATAGCACGAAAGCGACATAATTCAGAGGCGACGATTAAAAGTCATCTATCGTCTATCTATCGAAAGTTAGAAGTTCGCAATCGTGTAGAGGCAATCGCACAGATTAATTCTTAGAGAAATAGATCGTTGAACTTTGCAGACCAGTGGCGCCACTCCCACTCATCGATAATCCATTGGCGTCCGCGCTTACCCATCTCTTGTGCACGCACTGGATCTTTGAGCAAGGTGATGACTGCTGATGCGACTTCTGAGGGTTTGAGACCATCTACTGCGAAACCTGTCTCGCCTTCGAGGAGCGCATCAGGTGCTCCCCCTGATTTTCCGCCCACTATTGGAAGTTCACATGCGCTTGCCTCGAGGTAAACAATTCCGAGACCTTCTACTTCAAGTCCTGCCAGACGCGATCGACTTGGCATTGCAAATACTTCTCCTACTGATATAAATCGTGGGAGTTCTGAATACTGCACTCGCCCAACAAAAGAGACGTTATTTAACACACCTAGTTGAATAGCGCGCTTGTGGATGTACTCAAGATGGGGTCCGACTCCAACAAAGAGTAGATGCGCATCTGGAAACGCTTGGAGAATTTCAGGAAGTGCTTCCACCAAGGTGTCTTGGCCCTTGCGATGGACTAAACGACCGACGCTGACGATGACACGCTTACCATCCAGATCTAGCTCTCTCTTGAGTTCATCTGCACCTTGCACCGGCGCAAAGTGGGTTGTGTCGATTCCCGGAGCAATGCGCACCATTGCATTACTGGCGTTCTTCGATAGTGATCGTGAGATAGCGTTCTTAGTAAATGAACCAAGGAAGGTGAGCACATCTACGCCTGAGCCGATACGACGCATCATCCAGGTAAAGGGCCAGACCTTTGCCCACCAGACTTCATGGCCATGAGTCAGGGCGACAATTCTTTGAACTCCAGCTGTACGTAGACCATGGCTTAATAAACCGAGCGGAGCTGCTGCCCCGAAGAAAACCTGAGTAATGTCGCGATGACGTACAAGAGTGCGGACTGTGCGACCCACACGAAGAGAAGGCAGAAGTATCTTTGATTTATCACGAATTATTTCTACGCCGAACTTTTCTAGCCAACGACGGTCGTACTCTGCTGAATCACCTTGTGCGGATGTGTAGACAACAACGGAACCAAATGGCATTCGTTCAATAAGGCCGATAACAAAAGTTTCAATTCCTCCAGCACGGGGACCGAAGTCATTGGTAATGCAGAGAATCTTTGACGAAGAGTTCATTAGAAACGGCGTACCGCAACTAAACGTTTTGATCCAAGTGAACTTGAGTCGGCAATCTTTACACGTGAGCCCGAACGAGGTGCGTGCACCATTCGTCCCCCACCGATGTAGATACCTACGTGAGATACGGGGCGACCAAAGAAGAGGAGATCGCCAGGCTTCTTCTGGTTGAACGGAATTGATTTACCCATGCGCGATTGAGCCGCAGATGAGTGCGGAAGATTGACGCCAGCAGATTGGTAGGCGCGCATTGTGAGCCCTGAACAATCCCAATATGTCATTCCATCCGCACCGAATACATAGCGATCGCCGATCTGCTTAAAGGCAAATTTAATGGCAAGACCCGCTCGGCCAGAAATTCCTCCAAGTGATTTTGCTGCGGCAAGAGAATTCGCTTGGTCGGCATCTTCTTTTTGCTGCGCAAGCTTTGCTAGACGTTCGCGGTCTTCTTTCTTTAGCTTCGCCAGGATGGCCTCAGCGCGCTTGAGTTTCTCCGACGCAACAGCAGATTGCTGTGCCAACTTCTTTTCCAGTGCTTTCACCTGCGCCAAACGGTCAGCAACAGTGAGGGATGTTGCATTGAGCGTCTGTGTTGCAGATTGATACTTCTTTAATTGAATCGACTTCTGTCGCGTAATAGATTCCAGTGAGCCAGCGGATGAGAGATAGAGCCCTGGATTGCTAGAAAAGAGAAGTTCGAGACTCTGGCTCAGTGAGCCTGACTTATATTGATTGACGGCAATCACACCCAAAGTGCGCGAGATGGAATCGACATTCTTGCCTTGAATTGCAGCCTGAGCCTGGATGCCATTGAGGCTTCTTTGAAGTGTTGCAAGCTTTACCTTCGCCTCTTGAGCACCTTCTGCCGCAGTGGTAGCTTGATCTTGAAGATCATTAACCTGAGCCTGAATCTGGGCCAGGCTCGGTGCCGCCTGCGCTGATTGAGCTAGAGAAGCTGTGAGTGTCATAACGAGCCCACAGACCGCAAACCAGGCCTTGCCCCGTAAAGTCATTGAAGAAGGCTAGCCAAGTTCTTCTGGCAATCTCAACTTCAACGCCCGCTTATAAGCCTAAAAAAGGGTGTGAAATCCCACCTTAACGCTCAGATATGGTTCGGAAATGGCCGTTATTGCATCCTTTCTCATAGGTCGCAATGGAGATTCCGCCTATAGTCGAAGCTCCATTG